>CAXDTK010000255.1:0-7658 GCA_963992225.1 uncultured Comamonadaceae bacterium
ACACCTAAGCCTTCGTCGGCAGCGTCAGATGTGTATAAGAGACAGGTGCAGGTGTCGCCCGCATCGACGCCGCCCCAGGGCCCGTAGCGGGTGACCTCGGCGTTGGGCAGCAGCGGGTTGCTCAGGTCGACGGCGGTGACGAGCACATAGGGTTCGTCCGGACCGACCTCGTCGGTCTCGATGCGGCACTTGATCTTCTTCAGCGCGATGGTGACGGGCAATGCGGACATGGTGATCTCCTGGGAGTTGAAGCGCGGCGACATGCCGGGCCTGCAGGGAAGGACGCAAAGCGCCACCCGCCAGGGGTCATCCGGGCCGACGTGAAAAAGACCGCCGCCTTGCCTGCAACGGGCGGTCACGGGTTTTCCCGGCATGGCCTGCGGCATCCCGCCGAAATGGCTGGACACTGCGCGCCGTTCCCGCACAGGAGACCCCATGTTGAAGACCACCCGCCGCGCGGTGCTGGGCGCCCTCGGCGCCGCCGCCCTCGCGCTGACCAGCGGCCCCGCGCTGGCCGCCCCCAAGGACGCCGGCCACGCCGACCGCTGGCAGATGCCCGTCCACGTGAAGACGCTGGCCAACGGCCTGACCGTCGTCATCTCGCCCGACGCCAGCAGCCCCACCGTGGGCATCAGCGTGGTCTACAAGGTGGGCATGCGGCTGGAGCCCCGCAACCGCACCGGCTTCGCCCACCTGTTCGAGCACCTCATGTTCCAGGGCACGCCCAAGGCGCCCAAGGGCGTGTTCGACACCGTCATCACCTCCGGCGGCGGCAACAACAACGGCTCCACCCGGCCGGACTTCACCAACTACATCGAGACCGCGCCGTCCTCCGCGCTGGAGACCATGCTGTGGCTGGAAGCCGACCGCATGACCACGCTGGACTTCAACGCCACCACGCTGAAGAACCAGCAGGACGTGGTGAAGGAGGAGATCCGCGTCAACGTGCAGAACCAGCCCTACGGCGGCTTCATGTGGCTGGACATCTCGGCGCTGGCCTTCGACAAGTGGGAGAACGCCCACGACGGCTATGGCAGCTTCGTCGACCTGGAGAACGCCAACCTGGACGACGTGCGCGCCTTCCACCGCGATTTCTACGGCCCCAACAACGCGGTGCTGTCCATCGCCGGCGACGTGACGCCGGCGCAGGGCTTCGCGCTGGCCGAGAAGTACTTCGGCAAGATCGCCGCGCGGCCCACGCCCAAGCCCAGCGACTTCACCGAAGGCCTGAACGCCAAGGAACGCCGCCTGACGCAGCCCGACAAGCTGGCCCAGGTGCCTGCCGTCGCCGCCGCCTGGAAGCTGCCCGACCGGGCCAGCCGGGACCAGGCCCCGTTCGCCGTGCTGGGCCAGCTGCTGGCGGGCGGCGACGCGTCGCGCCTGTACCAGGGCCTGGTGAAGGGCCGCGAGCTGGCGCTGAACGTCAGCTCGCTCTACGGCCTGACCAGCATCTGGGAGTACGACGGCCCCAGCCTGTTCACCGTGTTCGCGCTCTACAAGCCCACCACCGATGCCGACGCGCTGCTGGCCGGCATCGACGCCGAGGTGGCCCGCATCGTCAAGGAGGGCGTCAGCGACGCCGAGCTGAAGAACCTCAAGACCGCGCTGCTGGCCGACTGGTACAACGACCTGGAGATGTTCCTGAACCGCGCCGACCGCCTGGCCAAGCTGCAGGCGCTGTGGGGCGACGCCAACGTCGTCAACCAGGTGCCCGGCTGGATCGCCGGCGTCACGTCCGCCGACGTGCAGCGCGTGGCCGCCACCTACCTGACGAAGGCCAACCGCTCGGTCATCGACCGCAAGCCCGCCGCGATGCTGGCGCCGCCGGCCGCCTCGGCGGCCTCCGCACCTCCCGCCGCCAAGCCGGCCTCCCAACCCTGATGCCGGAGCTGCCATGAACCCGATCACTCCCGCTTTCCGTCTCGGCCGCATCACCGCCCTCTGCGCCGCCGCGCTGACCCTGGCCGGCGCCGCCCAGGCCGCCAACGCGCCGCTGCCCGCCGAGCTGCCGCCCTTCGGCCAGGACAAGCCGCTGGCCGTGCCCAGGATCACCCAGCAGACCCTGCCCAACGGGCTGCAGGTCTGGGTGGTGCCGCGCCAGGGCGTCCCGCGCGTGGACTTCGTGCTGGCCCTGCGCGGCGCCGGCTTCGGCGCCGACGCGGCCGACGCGCCGGGCCGCGCCAAGCTGCTGGCCGGCCTGCTGGCCGAGGGCACGACGCGGCGCAGCTCGCGGCAGATCGCCGAGGCCGCGCAGGCCATGGGTGGTGGCCTCGGCGCCACGGCCAGCAACGACGGCATCAGCATCGCCGCCAACGCGCTGGCCTCGCAGGCGGCCGGCATGGCCCACCTGCTGGCCGAGGTGGCGCGCCAGCCGGCCTTCCCGGACGGCGAGGTGCAGCTGGCCAAGGTCAATGCGCTGCAAGGCCTGAAGGCCGCCAGCACGCAGCCGTCCTTCCGCGCCGCGAAGGCGCTGGACGGCGCCATCTACGGCAGCCATGCCTACGGCCGCACGCAGGAGACCGAGGCCGCGATCAACGCGGTGACGGCCGAGGGCCTGCGCGCCGAGCATGCGCGCCGCTTCCGGCCCGACCGCGCGCTGCTGGTGGTCACCGGCCGCATCGACGCGGCCGAGGCGCTCAAGCTGGCCCGCGCGGCCTTCGGCGACTGGCGGGCCAGCGGCGAGCCGCTGCCCGAGCTGCCGCCGCCCGCCGCCAGCGCGCCCGTGCAACGCCTGCTGTTGGAGCGCCCCGGCAGCGTGCAGGCCACGCTGCGCCTGGGCCGCCCCGGCATGCCGGCCAGCGCCGACGAGCAGGTGGCCCTGCGCCTGACCAGCACCATCCTCGGCACCGGCTTCTCCAGCCGCGTGAACACCAACCTGCGCGAGGAAAAGGGCTACACCTACGGCGCGCGCGCCGGCGGCCAGTCCTGGCGCGTGGGCGGCGCCATCACCGGTGGCGCCGACGTGCGCAACGAGGTCACGGGCGCGGCCATCACGGAGTACATCAAGGAGTACCGCCGCATCGGCGCCGAGCCGGTGCCCGACGCCGAGATGGCGATGAACAAGCGCTACATGGCCGGCACCTACCTGGTGACCAACCAGCTGCAGGGCGCCGTGGCGCGCCAGCTGGCGGGCAACTGGCTGGTGGGCCTGCCGGCCGACTTCCTCGGCAGGTTCGTGCCGGCGCTGCAGAAGGTCACGACGGCCCAGGTGCAGGCGGTGGGCAGGAAGTACTTCGACCCCGACCAGCAGAGCTGGGTGGTGGTGGGCGATTCGGCCAAGATCGCCGAGCAGCTGAAGGCCTTCGGCGAGTTCACGACCGTCAAGCCCTGAGCCCGGCTCACGCCGGCGGGCGCCTCAGGCCGCCGGCGTGCCGCCCAGGTGCGACAAGGCCTCGGCGACCTCGCCGGGGCTGCGCGGCCGCACGACGCGCGCCACCTCGCGGCCGTCCTGCAGCACCACCAGCGTGGGCCACAGCTTGATGCCGAACGAGCGGCCGAGCGGCCGGCCGCGGCCGTCCTCCACGCGCAGGTGGCGCAGCGGCGCCGCCGCGGCGTGGGCGGCCAGCGCGTCGGCAATCAACGGCTCGGCCGCCTGGCAGATGCCGCACCAGTTGGCGCCGAAGTCCAGCACGGTGGCGCCCGGCAGCGCGTCCACGTCGGCGCGGGCGGGCTCGTCGCTGGCATAGGGGGCGAGAAAACTCATGGCGGGCTCCCGGGGCGGCTGTGTTGCGACGGGCAGCAAACGCGGTGCCTGGCCGGGCGCCTCATGACGCCAGCCACCCCTTGGCCTCTGCCAGCGGCACCGGCCGGCCCAGGAAGAAGCCCTGCGCCCGGCTGATGCCCAGCGCCCGGATGACCTGCAGCTCGGCGTCGGTCTCCACCCCCTCGGCGACGATCTTGCAGCCGGTCTCGGCCGCGAAGCCGCACAGGGCCGCCGCCAGCGCGCGCCGCGACCGGTCGGTGTCGATGGCGCGGGTGATGCTGATGTCCAGCTTCACCACATGGGGGTGCAGGTTCAGGATGTGGCGGAAGCTGGCGTAGCCGGCGCCCGCGTCGTCGATGGCGATGCGCAGGCCGCGTTCGCGCAGCGGCTCCACCACGCGGGCGATGTCCTCGTAGTGGTCGATCGCATGGTGCTCCGTCACCTCCAGCAGCAGGCGATCGAGCGGCAAGCCGTCCAGCAGCCCGGCCAGCCCGCCGCCCACGATGGTCTCGGGCGACGCGTTGATGGACAGGTAGGTGGACGGCGGCAGCTCGGCCAGCGCCTGCACCGCGAGCCGGATGGCCTGGGTCTCCAGCTCGATGGCGCGCCCCGCCAGCGCCGCTTCGGAGAACCAGATGTCGGGCGCGCGGTAGGGGTCGGTGCTGAAGCGGGACAGCGCCTCGAACCCGGTCACGCGGTGCTCACCGACGTCGAAGATGGGCTGGTAGACCACGCGCAGGCCGTCGTCCCTCAGCAGGGCCTCGATGCGGCTGTCCACCGCTCGCCGGGCCTCGCCCTCGTCCAGCGCCTGCTGGATCTGCTCGCCCACCATCGCGGCGAACACCCGCATCACGCCCAGGTCGCGCTCGGTCAGCGTCAGGTCGGGCGCGTAGCTGAAGCAGCAGAAGGTGCCGTAGACCTGCCCGTCCGCAAGCCGGATGGGCACGCTCATGTGCGCCCCGACCGGCAGCGCGCGGGTGGCGGCCAGCGTCAGCGCCTCGGCATTCGTGCAGGCGTCGGGCATCAGCTCGGGCAGCCGGCCGTCGACGACGCGCTGGCAGTAGCTCTCCTCCACCGGGTCCGAGCCGCCCACCTCGATGGGCGCAGGGCGCGGCCCGCCCGCGTCGACGTGGCGGAAGAAGCGCCGCTCGTCGCGGATCTCGGAGATGAACGCGACGTCCATGCCCAGGTGCTCGCGGATGGCGCCCAACAGCCGGGGTAGCGAGGGCCTGACACCGGCGCCGTAGGCCGGCAAGCCTGCCAGGCCTGCGGCCGCCGCGGAGAGTGGCGAGTTCATGTGCACCGATGATTCATCAAGTTAGCGGCCCTGTCCAGGCAGGGCGCAGACCGCATTCGCGCCCGGCCCGCCGGCTCAGCCCGCGACGAACCGGCGCGCCGCGTCATACGGGAACACGTCATGCACATGGCCCGCCAGGATGCGCGCCTTGTGGGCCTGCCAGAAGCCGGCGTCCAGCAGCTCGGCGTGGTGGCGCATGAAGCAGTCGCGCACCCGCGGGTTGCCGAGCAGGAAGGGCGCGAAGGTCTCGGGGAACACGTCCTTGGGGCCGACGGCATACCAGACCTCGCCCGACATCTCCTCTTCCTCGTTGCGCGGCGCGGGCACGCGGCGGAAGTTGCAGTCGGTCAGGTACTCGATCTCGTCGTAGTCGTAGAACACCACCTTGCCGTGGCGGGTCACGCCGAAGTTCTTCCACAGCATGTCGCCGGGAAAGATGTTGGCGGCCACCAGGTCCTTGATGGCATTGCCGTACTCGACGACGGCGCGCTCCAGCTGCTCGGGCGTGGCTTCCTGCAGGTAGAGGTTGAGCGGCACCATGCGGCGCTCGATGTACAGGTGCCGGATCACCAGGTCGTCGCCGCTTTCCTCCAGCAGGCTGGGGCAGAAGTGGCGCAGCTCGGCGATCAGTTCGTCGTCGAAGCGGTGGCGCGGGAAGGCCACGCGCGTGTATTCCAGCGTGTCGGCCATGCGGCCCACGCGGTCATGGGTCTTGACCAGCAGGTACTTGCGCTGCACCAACTCGCGGCTGGTGTCCTTCTGCGGCGGGAAGAAGTCCTTGATGACCTTGAAGACGAAGGGATAGCTGGGCAGGTCGAACACCAGCATCACCATGCCCTTGATGCCCGGCGCGATGCGGAACTTGTCGGAGCTGTGCCGCAGGTGCGACAGGAAGTCGCGGTAGAAGAGGTTCTTGCCCTGCTTCTGCAGGCCCAGCGCCGAGTAGATCTCGGAGCGCGGCTTCCTGGGCATCATGCTGCGCAGGAACTGCACGTAGGCGCTGGGCACCTCCATGTCGACCAGGAAGTAGGCGCGCGCGAAGCTGAACAGCGCCAGCAGGTCGTCCTCGCCGAACAGCGCGGCGTCGATGAAGAAGCGTCCCGTGGCGTCGCCCCGCAGGATGGGCAGCGCGAACGGCGTCTCGGCGAAGCCGTTAATGATCTTGCCCACCACGTAGGCGCCCTTGTTGCGGTAGAACAGGCTGGACAGCACCTGCAGCTGGAAGTTGGCGCGCCAGCGGAACTCGCCCAGCCGCGCCAGCACGGCGTCCAGCACCCGGCCCGCGTCGCGGTCCAGGTCGACGAACTCGCCGTCGAGCTGGAAGTTGGTGATGACGCGCGCGATGGTCTCGCGCAGCGTGGCCGGCGTGGGGTAGTAGGCCCGGTAGGTGGGGGCGGCCGCGGGCTCGTCGTTCTCGATGTACTCGGTCGAGATGGCCGGGCGCACGAAGATGAAGTCGTTGTGGAAGTAGGCGTGGTGCAGGATGCGCGTGCAGACCGAGTTGAAGAAGGTCTCGGCCAGCTCGGGCTGGTGGTGGTTGGTCAGCAGGCCGATGTAGTGCAGCTTGACCTGCTGCCAGACCTGCTTGGGCAGCGCCGCCGCGCCGAAGCGCGCCTCCAGCAGCTGGCAGGCCTCGGCCACGCGGGCGTCATAGAACTCGATGCGCAGCGCCTGCGCGCGCTGCTGGCCGGCCCAGTCGCCGCGCTCGAAGCGGGCCTTGGCCTCGGCCGAGGTGGCCCGGAACAGCCGGTAATGCCGGTTGAAGCCGCCCAGCAGCGCCTGGGCGATCTCGAACGCCCGGGAATCGTTGAGCTGGGTCGGAAAAATGGCCCCGCCCCCGGCGCGTCAGGCGCGCCCCGGCCGGCGCCGCGGCAGCCGCGGGGTCGGGCCCTCACACGGCATAGCGCTGCTTCACCTTGGTCAGCGCGAGGCGGTAGGCCGGGTCGACATCTTCGGGGCGGCCGGCCGTCAGGGCCAGGTCTTCCAGCAGGCCGTTGTGCAGGCCGTAGACCCAGCCGTGCACGACCACCTCCTGGCCGCGCGCCCAGGCGTCCTGCACGACGGTGGTGTGGCAGGCATTGCGCGCCTGCTCCAGCACGTTGAGCTCGCACAGGGCGTCGACGCGCTTCGGCTCGGGCACGCCGGCCAGCCACTCGCTGTGCATGTGGCGCACGTCCTGCACATGGCGGATCCAGTTCTCCACCAGGCCCACGCGCAGGTCGTAGAGCGCGGCCTTCACGCCACCGCAGTTGCTGTGGCCCACCACGATGATGTGGCGCACCTTGAGGTGGTCTACCGCGAACTGCATGACCGACAGGCAGTTCAGGTCCGAGTGCACGACCACGTTGGCGACGTTGCGGTGCACGAACAGCTCGCCCGGCAGCAGGTCCACCAGCTCGTTGGCCGGCACGCGGCTGTCGGCGCAGCCTATCCACAGGTATTGCGGCGTCTGCTGCTTGAGCAGCCGCGAGAAGAAGCCCGGCTCGCGGGCCTCCGTGTCGGCGGCCCAGCGCTTGTTCTTGTCGAGCAGGTCTTGCAGGTCGTGATTGGTGGTCTTCATGCTGCCATTTTCCCAGCGCGCGGTTACATCGTCTCGGCAAACAGTTCGCGGCCGATCAGCATGCGGCGGATCTCGCTGGTGCCCGCGCCGATCTCGTA
>CAXDTK010000256.1:0-7583 GCA_963992225.1 uncultured Comamonadaceae bacterium
ATTCGGCATGGCCGCGCCCACCCTGCTCGAACTGCTCGCCCCCGCCCGCGATGCCGACATCGGCATCGAGGCCGTCAACCACGGCGCCGATGCCGTCTACATCGGCGGCCCCGGCTTCGGCGCGCGCGACAAGGCGGCCAACGAGGTGGCCGACATCGAGCGGCTCGTGAAGCATGCCCACCGCTTCAACGCGCGCGTGTTCGTCACGCTGAACACCATCCTGCGCGACGATGAGCTGGAAGGCGCGCGCCAGCTGGCCTGGCAGCTGCACGGCGCCGGCGTCGACGCGCTGATCGTGCAAGACATGGGCCTGCTGGAGCTGGACCTGCCGCCCATCCAGCTGCATGCCAGCACGCAGACCGACATCCGCACGCCCGAGAAGGCGCGTTTCCTGCAGGACGTGGGCTTCTCGCAGATGGTGCTGGCGCGCGAGCTGGACCTGGGGCAGATCCGCGCCATCCACGCCCAGGTGCAGCGGGCCACGCTGGAGTTCTTCGTGCACGGGGCCCTGTGCGTGGCCTACAGCGGCCAGTGCTTCATCAGCCACGCCCACACCGGCCGCAGCGCCAACCGCGGCAACTGCAGCCAGGAGTGCCGGCTGCCGTACACGGTGACCGACGCGGCCGGCCGCGTCGTCGCGCACGACAAGCATGTGCTGAGCCTGAAGGACAACGACCAGAGCGCCAACCTGGAGGCGCTGGTGGACGCCGGCATCCGCAGCTTCAAGATCGAGGGCCGCTACAAGGACATGGCCACCGTCAAGAACGTGACGGCCCACTACCGCACGCTGCTGGACGCCCTCATGGAACGCCGCCCCGGGCTGGCGTCGACGGGCCATGGCCGCTGCACGTTCACCTTCACGCCCGAACCCGAGCAGGCCTTCAACCGCGGCGGCACCGACTACTTCGTCAACGGCCGCCAGACCGACATCGGCGCCTTCGACACGCCCAAGCATGCGGGCCTCGCGCTGGGCGAGGTGGTGCGGGTGGGGCCGGACGACTTCGACCTCGACACCGGCGATGCGGCGCGCGTGGTCCACAACGGCGACGCGCTGACCTGGTGGGACCGCCAGGGCGAGCTGCAGGGCGTGCCGGTCAACCTGGCCACGCCGCTGGGCGGCAGCCGCTGGCGCATCGCGCCCAACCTGTCCCGGGACCAGGCGTTCGGCGACCTGAAGGACCTCGTTCCCGGCACGGCCATCAGCCGCAACCGCGACATGGCCTGGGAGCGGCTGCTGGCCAGGCCCAGCGCCGAGCGCCGCATCGCGGTGGACCTGACGCTGGCCCAGGTGAACGACGGTTTCGAGCTGACGCTGAAGGACGAGACGGGGGTGAAGGCCGCCGTGAAACTGCCGGCAGCCCACGAGCCCGCGCTTGACGGCAAGCAGTCCGATGCGCAGATGAAGGACGCGCTCGCCAGACTGGGCGACACGATCTTCACGGCCCGCCGCGTGCGCCTGGCGATGCGCGGCGAGCCGCTGTTCCTGCCCGCCAGCAGGCTCAACGCGCTGCGCCGCGATGGACTCAAAGCGCTGGAAGCGGCCCGCGCAGCCGCGTTCGAACGCCTGCCGCGCGCCGCGCCGGTGGACCCGCCCGCGCCCTACCCCGACGACACGCTGACCTACCTCGCCAACGTCTACAACGGCCGTGCCGCCGCGTTCTACGCCTGCCACGGCGTGAAGGTCATCGCCGCGGCCTACGAAAGCCACGAGGCGCTGGGCGAGGTGCCGCTGATGATCACCAAGCATTGCGTGCGCTGGAGCCTGAGCCTGTGCCCCAAGCAGGCCAAGGGCGTGACCGGCGTGCAGGGCACCGTGCGCGCCGAGCCGCTGACGCTGACCCATGGCGAGGATCGGCTGACGCTGCGCTTCGACTGCAAGCCCTGCGAGATGCACGTGGTGGGCGCGATGCGCAAGAACGTGCTGAAGGCCTTGAAGGCCGAGCCGCTGACCTTCTACCGCACGCGGCCGTCGGCCGGCGCGGGCGCCCCCTCAGCTTCTGCCGGCTGAGCATCGCGCGCGAAGCGCATCAGCCGGCCGCGGTAGTCGGCCTGGCCGGCCTGGGCGACCAGCGCCGTCTCGCTGAAGCCGAAGCCCAGCGCCGCCATGCGGCGCGTGAACGCCGCGCGGTTGCCGCGGTTGGGGTCCACGATCAGCAGCTCGCAGCGCGGCAACGCATGCTTGTCGATGAAGGCCGCCAGCGCGCCGCCGTCGTCGCGCTCGTAGAGCACGTCGCTGCCGATGATGAGGTCGAAGCGGCCCTGCACGCGCGGCGCCCCGTCCACGGCCGCGACGGCGTCCTCGCTCCAGTCGCCATGGCAGTAGCGCATCGGCGCCAGCTCGTTCAGGCGCAGGTTTTCCAGCAGGAAGGCGCCGGCCAGCGGGTGGATGTCGCTGGCCGTCACCTCCGCGCCGCGGCGGTGGCAGACCAGGCTGGCCAGCGCCAGGCCGCAGCCGATCTCCAGGATGCGCTCGCCCTCCGGCAGCGGCCGCACGGCCATCGCCGCGGCCAGGTGCAGGCCCGAGGGCCAGACCTGGCCGAACAGCGGCCATTGCGCCGACGAGATGCCCAGCGCCTCGGCGGCGCCCGCCGGGTCGGCGAACTGGTCGTTGTCGAGCAGGGAGCGGATCTGCAGGTCCGCCGCGCCGTCGATGGCGAGGGTGCTGACCTTGATGTCGTAGCCGGGCATGCGGCCTTCCGGGGTGACCAACGTGGTGGATCGCAATGCGACACGGGGAGGTCAGCGCCGCTGATTCACAGCGGCCGGGCGACAGGCCGGCGGGGCAAGACGGGAATGGCCGCGCAGCGCGCAGCCATGGGCCAGTGTAGGCGGGCGGCTCAGCTCATCAGGCTGTAGGCGCCGCCGCGCTGCAGCGCCTTCCGGTAGGCCGGCCGCGCATGGATGCGCGCCAGGAAATCCTTCAGCCTGGGGTAGCCGTCCATCGCCCCGCCGCGCGCCGCGGCGGCCTCGACGGGGAAGCTCATCTGCACGTCCGCCGCCGAGAACTCGGCGCCGGCAAACCAGGGCCGCGCGGCCAGCTCGGCCTCCAGGAACCGGAGCTGCGCGTCGATGTTGGGCTGCACGAAGCCGCCCAGCACCTTGTCGGCGATGCCCTTGGCGATGGGCTTCACGAAGAAGGGCATGGGCGCGCGCTTGATCTTGTTGAACACCAGCTTCATCACCAGCGGCGGCATCGCCGAGCCCTCGGCGAAGTGCATGAAGTAGCGGTAGTGCAGCAGGTCCTGCTCGGCGGTGGGCTTGAGGCGGCCCTCGCCGTAGCGGTCCACCAGGTACTCCAGGATGGCGCCGCTCTCGGCCACCGTCAGCGCGCCGTCGGTGATGACGGGGCTCTTGCCCAGCGGGTGCACCGCCTTGAGTTCCGGCGGCGCCAGCGAGGTCTTGGCGTCGCGCTGGTAATGCCTGATCTCGTAGGGCAGGCCCAGCTCTTCGAGCAGCCACAGCACGCGCTGCGAACGGGAGTTGTTGAGGTGGTGGACGGTGATCATGCGGCGAGTATCGGCGCGCGCGCCGCACGGGCGGGGCCTCACCGTGCGATCTTGCAGGGTCTGCGCGGCGGCCGCTGGCAGCGCCGCAGACACATCACTTAAGCTGCTAGGCATGCGAGGTTTCATGGCAGGTGTGGCCGTCTCGGTGGCGGCATGCAGCAGCGCGGCGGCCGGCACGGAGACGGCGTCTTCCGACGCGCCGCGGTGGCGGCTGTCGGGCTTCTACACGCTCGGCCATGCGTCGGTGCACAGCGACACCGGCCTGCGCTTCGCCCGCGACCAGACCCAGGCCCAGCCCGGTCCGGTCGCGCTGGACAGCCGCCTGGGCCTGCAGGCCGACGCCCGGATCACCCCCACGCTGGACGCCACCGTGCAGGCGGTGCTGCGCCGCCGCGTGCCCGACACCCCTGCGCTGCAGTCGCTGGAATGGGCCTTCCTGCGCTGGTCGCCGGCGCCGCAATGGCAGCTGCGGCTGGGCCGCACCTCGCCCGACCTGTTCCTGTTCGCCGACGTGCGCAGCGTGGGCGTGGCCTACCCCTGGGTGCGGCCCAGCCAGGAGTTCTATGCCTGGATGCCGCTGCAGTCGGTGGACGGCCTGGACGTCACGCGCAGCTGGGGCGACGACGACGTCAGCTGGCGCCTCAAGCTCAGCTACGCGCAGGGGCGGCTGCGGGTGGCCGCGCAGTCCGGCGCCACGCCGGGCGACGCCAAGGTGCAGGCCATCCGCACGCTGACGCTGAGCCGCGAGACGGCGTTCAACCGCGTCAAGCTCAGCTACCTACGCGCCCGGCTGGACCTGACCGGCGCGCCCTACCTGGTGCAGCTCGACACCGCGTTGGACGACTTGCAGCGCCAGGCCCAGCCGTTGCTGCCGGCGCTGGCCCAGCAGGCACGCATGCTGCGCCACGGCATCAGCGTCAATTCCGACTCGCAGTACCTTTCGCTGGGTGGCCAGCAGGAGCTGGGCGACTGGTCGGTCACCGGCGAATGGAGCCGCGCCTGGGGCCCGGCCAACCAGACGACGCGCCACTACGCCAGCGTGGGGCGGCGCTTTGGCGCGGTGATGCCCTTCGTCATCGGCGGCGCCAGCCGGCTGCGCAACGGGCCGTTCGAGCTGCCGCTGGCGTGGCCGGCCCAGCTGACCCCCCTGGTCGGGCCGGTCGCGGCCGCGCAGGCGACCGGGCTGGGCATGGCCGCGGCCCATGCCGGCAACCTGGGCCGCATGGCGCAAAGCAGCGTGGGCCTGGGGCTGCGCTGGGACCTGCTGCCCAACCTGGCGCTCAAGACCCAGTGGGACCGCACCCGCGTGCAGCCCGAGGGCCGCTCGCTGTGGCAGGTCAAGGACGACGCGCGCGCCGCCGCCGGCTTCAGCGCCGACACCTTCACCGTCACGCTGGACGGCAGCTTCTGACCATGCCGACGCGCCGTCAGTCCTTGTGCGCGCTGCTGTGCCCCGCGGCGCCGCTTGCCCTGGCCCAGGGCGACAGCCTGGTGATCGTGGTGGGCGCGCCCTGCCCGCTGCAGGCGCTGACCCGCAGCCAGGCGGTGGCCTACTTCACCGGCCGGCTGCGCACGCTGCCCGGCGGCGAGCCCGCGCAGCCGCTGGACCTGCCGCTGGACCACCCGGCGCGCGAGCGCTTCTACAGGCTGCTCACCGGCCTGGGCCTGGCGCAGGTGAACAGCTACTGGTCGCGGTTGGCCTTCTCGGGGCAGATGCAGCCGCCCCAGGTGGTGGCCGGCGAGGCCGAGCTGGTGCGCCTGCTGCGCGCCAGCCCGCGTGCGCTGGGCTACCTGCCCCGCCCGCCCGACGACGAGCGCCTGCGCACGCTGCTGGTGGTGAAGCCCGAGGCATGAACACCCTGCGCAGGGGCCCGCCGTGAGACTGGGCCGCCACACCCGCCGGTCGCTGGGCCGGCGCTTCACCTGGATCGCGGCGCTGGTGGCGCTGGCGGTGGCGACGCTGACCGTCGGCGTCAGCGACCGCGTGGCCTACCGCATGGCCGAGCAGGACGCCCGCCACACGCTCGCCGGGCTGGTGGAGGCGGTGCGCAACACCGCCGCGGTGGGCGCCTACGCGGGCGACCAGGTGCTGCTGGGCGAGGTGGCCAACGGGCTGGTCAGCCACCCGATGGTGGGCGCGGTGCGCATCGAGGTGGCCCAGGGCGCCGCCGTGGAGCGGCGCCGCGAAAGCCGCTTCGACCCCACCACCGGCACCCAGGTCAGCTACGCGCTGGATTCGCCCTTCGACCGCACCGAGCGCGTGGGCCAGATCCGCGTCGCGGTGGACACCGACGCGCTGTCGGCGCTAGCGCGCAAGCAGGCCCTGATGCTGACGGTGCCCATGCTGGCCCAGGTGCTGCTGCTGGCGGTGGTGCTGGGCGTGGTGGCGGCGCGGCTGCTGTCGCGGCCGATGGCCGGCCTGGCACGCGACCTGGCCCAGCTGCAGCCGGGCTCGACCGAACTGCTGCCCATGCCGCCGGCGCACCGCGACGACGAGATCGGCCTGCTGGTGCGCCACACCAACGACCTGCTGCAGGCCAACGCCACCGCGCTGGGCCGCGAGCGCCAGCTGCGCGCCGAGGTCAGCGCCATCGAGGGCCAGCTGCGCCGCCTGCTGGAGGCCTCCAGCGCCGGCATCTTCCTGCTCGACGCGGCGGGCCGGCTGGTGCAGGGCAACCCGACGCTGGTGCGGCTGTGCACCGGCCACGCCACGGGCACGCTGGCGGCCGAGGGCTTCGTGGACGAGCATTTCGCCCAGCCCGCGGCGCTGCGGGCGCTGATGGACCGCGCGCTGGCGCAGCGCCACAGCGTCAGCGCCGACCTGCTGCTGCGCCATGCCCCGGCCGAGGGCGGGCCGGCGGAGCGCTGGGTGCATGTGCTGCTGTCGCCGCTGCCGGCGGCGGGCGGCGAGGAGCTGCTGGAGGGCGTGATGTACGACGTCACCCAGCGCCGCGCCGAGGAGGCGCGTGCGCGCCACCAGGCCGAGCACGACCCCCTCACCGGCCTGCGCAACCGCGCGGGCCTGCTGGCCGAGCTGGACCGCCACCTCCCGGTGGCGCTGGCCGGCGGGCCGGCGCTGAGCCTGCTCTACCTGGACCTGGACGGCTTCAAGGCCGTCAACGACCGGCATGGCCATGACGCCGGCGATGCGGTGCTGCGCGAGGTCGCGACCCGCCTGCTGGGGCTGCTGCGCCGCGGCGGCGACACCGTGGCGCGGCTGGGCGGCGACGAGTTCGTCGTGCTGCTGCCGGCGATGGGCCAGGAGCCCTGGCTGACGCGCTTTGCCTGGCGCGTGGTGGATGCGCTGTCCGAGCCCATCGCGCTGCCGGGCGTCGCCGAGCCGGCGCGCATCGGCGCCAGCGTGGGCATCGCCAGCCTGCCGCGCGACGCCACCGACCGCGACGGCCTGCTGCGCCAGGCCGACCAGGCCATGTACCAGGTCAAGCGCGCCGGCAAGCAGGGCGTCGGCACGGCCGACGGCCCGCTGCCCCGGCCGCTGGACTGAGGCCTCAGGCCGCGGCGCGCGGCGCCGCCTCGTCCTCGGGCGCCAGCAGGCGGCCGAACACCAGCTTCACCACCAGCAGGCCCAGGCCCGCGCAGGCCACCAGCAGCGCATGCAGCGCCCAGAAGCGCGAGCCCGGCAGCACCTCCAGCAGCCCGGCCAGCCAGCCCACCAGGCTGTTGCCGAAGAACAGGTGCAGGTAGTAGATGCCGATCAGCAGCCCCTGCAGCCCGCGCGGCGCGGCGCGCGAGTACAGCGCCAGGCCCACCGGCATGATGTTGGCGAAGCCGATGTTGTTGACCAGCGCATAGCCGAACGACCACAGCAGGCTGATGCGCGCGCCGCCGCCCTCGATGGCCAGCGCCGGGATCATCAGCAGCGCCGGCGCGCCCGCCGCGACGAAGCAGCCCAGCGCCATCTTGGTCAGCTCGTCGGGCTCGCGCCGCCGTGCCGCCCACCAGCGCCAGAACGCCAGCGAGGCCAGCATGGTGGTGGTGCTGAGCAGCGCGTCCACCGCCTGCAGCCAGGTCACCGGTACCGTGAAGCCGGCGACCACCATGTCCATGTGCCGCTGC
>CAXDTK010000257.1:0-7579 GCA_963992225.1 uncultured Comamonadaceae bacterium
TACACCTAAGCCTTCGTCGGCAGCGTCAGATGTGTATAAGAGACAGGGGCCGGGCTGTGGGCCGCGGTGAACGCGCGCTGCCGCCCGGCGTGCAGCTGAGCACGCTGGACCTGGACCGCCAGGCCCTGCGCCTGGAAGGCCAGGCCGCCGAGGCCGAGGCCGTGACCCGGCTGGTGGACCGCCTGGCGCTGCAGGCTGCGCCGGGCGAGGAGGTGGTGCTGACGCGGCTGCAGCGCCCGGACGGCGCGGCCGAAGGGCTGCGCTTCGAGCTGGTGCGCCGCGCCGGGGGCCCGCGATGAGGCGCGTGCTTCCGAGTCTGCAACGCCACCTCGCCGCGGCACGGCGCCTGGGCTGGCCGGCCGCGCTGGCCGCCGTGCTGACGCTGGCAGCCGTCGCCGGCGCGCTGTGGATGCCGCGCGAGCAGGCGCGGCTGGACGCCGCCCGCCAGGCGCTGACCGCCCGCCGCGCCGCGTTGCAGGCACCGGGCACCAGGGCCGCGCCGGCCGACCCGGGCCGGGCGCTGGCCGCCAGCCTGCCGCCCGACAGCGCGCGCCAGGCCCGCACCGCCGCGCTGCTGGCGCTGGCCACCGAGCTGGGCCTGCCCTGGCCGCGCAGCGAGTTCCGCTACCAGGCCGACCGCGAGCTGGGCGTGGCGCAATACCGCGTGGCCATGCAGCTCAGCGGCCGCTACGGCGCGCTGCGCGAGTTCGTCGCCGAGGCGCTGCAGCGCGACCCCGCGCTGGCGCTGGACGGCCTGCGCCTGCGCCGCGAGGCCAACGGCCTGCTGACCGCCGAGCTGGCCTGGGTGCTGCACATGCAGGTGGCGCGGTGAAGCGCGTGACCCGTCTCGCGCCGCGCCAGCTGGCGCTGTTCGGTGCGCTGGCGCTGAGCCTGGCGGCCACGGCCTGGGTGGCGCAGCAGGACGAGGCCGAACCGGCGGCGGCCGCGCCGCGCCGCGCGCTGGTGGCGGCCGCGGCGCCGGCCGGCGCGGCCCACCGCGGCGAGCGCGCCGGCTGGCCCGGCCCGGCCGCCAGCGCGCGCGCGACCTGGCCCGCGCCCGACCCGCAGGCCGCGGCCGGCTGGGGCGATCCCGCACCGGCCGCGGCCGCCCCCGCGCCGCCACCGGCCGAGGCCGCCGCCGACGACCCGCCGCCCGCGCCGCCGGCCGCACCGCCTTTCCCCTATCAGTTCGTCGGCCGCATGACCGACAGCCGGCCCCGCGCCATCCTGAACAACGCCCAGCGCAGCGCCGTCGTGGGCGTGGGCGAGGTGGTGGACGCCGACTGGCGCGTCGACGCCATCGAGGCGGGGGGCCTGCGCCTGACCTACCTGCCGCTGGGCCTGGCCCAGTTCATCCCCTTCGCCGCTGCCGCCGCATGACCCGTGCCCTTGCCCTTCTGCTCCTGCTCCTGCTGGCCGCCTGCGCGGGCCACCCCGCGCTGCGCGACGCCGACCTGCTGGCCCGCCGCGGCGAACATGAGGGTGCCTGGCGGCTGCTGCGCGACGCCAGCGGCGCGGCGCCGCAGGACGCCGAGGTGCGCAGCGCGCTGCAGCGCCAGCGCGAACTGAGCCTGCTGGCGCTGGCCACCCAGGCCGAGAGCGAGCGCGCCGTGGGCCGGCTCGACGCGGTGGCCGAGCTGCTGCAGCGCATGGAGGCCATCGACACGCAGGCGCCGCGCACCCGCGCGCTGCAGGCCGCGCTGCGCCGCGCGCGCGGCCACGAGGCGCGGCTGGCGCAGGCCTCGCGCCAGCTGCAGGCCGGCGAGCTGGACGCCGCGCGCGACGCCGTCACGCAGGTGCTGGCCGAGGACCCCGGCCAGCCGCTGGCGCTGGCGCTGCAGCACAAGCTGCGCCAGCGCCGGGCGCCGCCACCGGTGCCGTCCGCGCTGGCGGCGGCCTACCAGAAGCCGGTCAGCCTGGAGTTCCGCGACGCGCCGCTGCGCACCGTGTTCGAGGCGCTGGGCCGCGGCGCCGGCGTGAACTTCGTGTTCGACAAGGACGTCAAGGCCGACGCCCGCGTCAGCCTGTACCTGAAGGAGGTCAGCGTCGACGAGGCGATGCGCGTGGTGCTCAGCACCCAGCAGCTGGAGCGCAAGCTGCTGAACGACAACTCGGTGCTGATCTACCCCAACACGCCGCAGAAGCAGCGCGAGCACCAGGAGCTGGTGACGCGCAGCTTCTACCTGAACAACGCCGACGTGAAGCAGGCCCAGGCGCTGGTGCGCATGATGGCCAAGACGCGCGACCTGTTCATCGACGAGCGGCTGAACCTGCTGGTGGCGCGCGACACGCCCGAGGTCATCGCGATGATCGAGCAGCTGGTGGCCGGGTTGGACCTGCCCGAGCCCGAGGTGATGCTGGACGTGGAGGTGCTGGAGCTGGGCACCGACCGCAGCGCCGAGGCCGGCCTGAACTGGGCCACCGAGGCCACCTACGGCAGCGCTGACGTGGCCGCGGCGATGGTGCCGTGGAGTTCGCGCGGCAGCTTCCGCACGCTGGTGGCCAACCCGGTGGTGGCCGCGCGGCTGAAGGGCGGCTCCGGCGCCAGCAACCTGCTGGCCAACCCCAAGCTGCGCGCGCGCAACAAGGAGAAGGCCAAGATCCAGATCGGCGACCGCGTGCCGGTGTTCACCAGCACCTCCACCGCCAACGTGGGCGTGTCCACCGCTGTGACCTACATCGACGTGGGCATCAAGCTGGAGGTGGAGCCCACCGTGCAGCTGGACAACGAGGTCATCATGAAGGTGAACCTGGAAGTCAGCAGCCTGGGCCTGAAGGAGAGCTCCGGCGGCGCCCAGCCCACCAGCGCCTACCGCATCGGCACGCGCACCGCGTCCACGTCGCTGCGGCTGCGCGACGGCGAGACGCAGGTGCTGGGCGGCCTCATCAACGACGAGGACCGCAAGAACGTCAGCGGCGTGCCCTATGTGTCGGAGGCGCCGCTGCTGGGCCGGCTGTTCGGCGTGCACACCGACAGCCGCAAGAAGACCGAGGTGGTGCTGCTGATCACGCCGCATGTGCTGCGCAACCTCACCCTGCCCGACGCCAGCCAGTCCATCCTGCCCTCGGGCTTCGACGCCAGCCCGGGGGCCGAGGGCGTGCGGCTGCGCTCGCGCGGCAGCGTGGCGGCGCCGCTGGCGGGCGCGTCGGGCAGCGCGGCCGTTCCCGCCGCTGCGGCGCCGGGTGCGCCCGCCACGCCGGGCGCCGCGGCGGCCGCCCCGGGCGAGGCCGTGGTGGAGCTGCAGACCACCGACAACACCGCCCCCGGCGAGACGCTGTCGGTGGGCCTGACCAACAAGGCCGCGGTGCCGGTGGCGGGCACGCTGACCTACGACGTGTCGCTGTTCAGCCGCGCCGACGCCGGCGGCGCCGAGGCCAGCAGCGGCAGCGTGGACCTGACCTTGCCGCCGCAGGGCCAGCAGGTCATCGTGCTGCGCACGCGCACCGGCGCGGCCGGGCAGTCGGGCGTGGTGGAGTTCGTCAACACCCGCGCCACCGGCGCCAAGGGCGAGGCGCTGAACGTGCGCGTGGAGGGCGAGGGCCATGTCACGGTACGCGCCCCTTGAGCGCCACGCGCGCGGCTTCACGCTCATCGAGATGCTGGCGGTGGTCACCATAGTGGGCATCCTGGCCGCGGCCGCGCAGCCGCTGGCCCTGTGGGTGCACAAGCGCCAGCGCGAGGCCGAGCTGCGCCAGGCGCTGCGCACGCTGCGCGGCGGGCTGGACGCCTACTTCCAGGCCGGGCGCGACGGCCGCATCACGCTGAAGGCCGACGACAGCGGCTACCCGCCCGACCTCGACAGCCTGGTGCGCGGCGTGCCCGACGCCCGCGACCCGCAGCGCCGCAAGCGCCTGTACTTCCTGCGCCGCCTGCCGCGCGACCCGCTGGCCGACCCGGCCCTGCCCGCCGCCCAGACCTGGGGCCTGCGCAGCTACGACAGCCCGCCCGAGGCCCCCGCGCCGGGGCGCGACGTGTTCGACGTGCATTCGCGGTCGGACGGCCTCGCCATCGATGGCTCGCGCTACCGGGACTGGTGACGCGATGTCAGCCCCCCGCCTGCAAGTACACGGAAGGTCATCCGCAGCGGCGCAAACCGGCCAGCGGATGGCCCGGCGCCCGGCCCGGTCCGGCGGCTTCACCCTCATCGAGCTGATCGTCGTGATGGCCATCGTGGCGCTGCTGGCCGGCATCGCGGCGCCGCGCTACTTCGCCTCGGTGGACCGGGCCAAGGAGAACAGCCTGCGCAGCTCGCTGGCCGTCATGCGTGACGCGCTCGACAAGTACGCCGCCGACAAGGGCCGCTACCCCGAGTCGCTGCAGCAGCTGGTGGCGGACCGCTACCTGCGCGCCGTCCCCGAGGACCCGCTGACCGGCAGCCCCGAGAGCTGGGTGCTGCTGCCGCCGCCCGCCGAGGCCGACCTGGCCGGCCGCGTGGGCGATGTGCGCAGCGGCGCCGCCGGCCGCGCGCCCGATGGCCGCCTGTATGCGGACTGGTAGCGGCCCGGCCACAGCGCGGCGCGCACGGGGCTTCACCTACCTGCTGCTGCTGTTCGTGCTGGCGCTGGGCGGCGTGGGCCTGGCGGCGCTGGGCGAGAGCGAGCTGACCCGCCAGCGCCGCGAGCGCGAGGCCGAGCTGCGCTTTCGCGGCGAGGCCATTGCCGCCGCGCTGGGCCGTTATGCCGAGCGCACGCCGGCCGGCCAGCTGCCGCTGCCGCAGCGCCTGGACGATCTGCTGAGCGACCGCCGCTTCCCGCGGCCGCAGCGCCACCTGCGCCAGCTCTACGCCGACCCCTTCACCGGCCGGCCCGACTGGGAGCTGGTGCTGGGCCAGGCGGCGGTGACACCCGCCGAAGCGGCAGGGGCCGCCCCGGCCGCCAGCGCGCCGGCGCCGGGTACCGGCATCGTCGGGGTGCGCAGCAGCTCGTCGCAGCGCCTGCTGGCCAGCGCGGGCGGCCGCGCCACGGCGCGCGACTGGGTGTTCACGGCCCCTGCCCTGGTCCCGCCGACACCCCCCGAATGAGCCATACGGCGTGCGCGTGACAAACATTCAACGTGCGGTCACGCGTTGTTCCTAGAGTGTTTCCATTCCGTGAGTTCGTTGCGAAGTTCTGTGACGCGCCCCAACGTACGCGCCAACCCATGACACACCACGACACACCGGCCGCTCCCCCTTCCCTGCTCCCTAACGACCCGGTCGAAGCCATCGTCCGCGCCGCCGAGTCGGCGCTGACCGTGCGGCGGCGTTACCAGTTCTTCGTCTGGACGCAGAGCTACCTGAGCCGCCTGATCCCGCACCAGCTGGCCGCCTGCGGCAGCTACGACCGCGCCACCCGCGAACTGCTGGTCGACGTGTTCAACAGCGTCAGCCTGGAGCCCGCGCTGCTGGAGGCGCTGGCCGATGCGCGCAGCCTGCTGATGCGCCACCTGCAGGCCTGCTGGCTGGACGCCCGCGGCCGGCCCGCCGTCATCACCACGGCGGAGCTGGGCTTCGCAGCGCTGGAGCCGGTGCGCGACGCGCTGCTGGCGGCGCAGTTCGGCGCGCTGCTGGTGCACGGTGTGTCGCGCCCGCAGCGGCCGCAGGAGATCGAGACCTTCTTCGTCTTCGCGGCCCAGGACGGCGACGCGCTGGCCGCCCAGGCCGACCGTCTGGAGCTGCTGCTGCCCCACATCCACGGCGCCTGGCAGCGCGTGCAGGCGGTGGAGCGCGACATCGGCGGCGGCGGCACGCCGCTGGCGCCGGCCATCAAGGTGGGCGGCGTCACGCAGCGCGAGCGCGAGATCCTGAGCTGGCTGCGCGAAGGCAAGAGCAACCAGCAGATCGCCGACGAGCTGGGCATCAGCGCGCTGACCGTCAAGAACCATGTGCAGAAGATCCTGCGCAAGCTCAACGCCGCCAACCGCGCGCAGGCCGTGGCGCAGGCCATGTCGCTGCAGCTGCTGGAGCGCATGCCGCGCGCGGGGTAGGCCGAACGGACTACTGGGTTTGCCCGTAGTCCTTTCGGACTGTGAACCTAATCACACCCTGATGCGGATGTCACCTCGCACCGAAAGAATGCAGGCCTGTGATCCTCCTGATCAACGCTCTTTGACACCGGGTCCAACGACCCAGGCGCCCACCGCCACCGCCGATCGCAACGTCGCGATCCAGGGGAGGCAGCCAGGCGTGACGGCACGCGGCCATTCCGGCTGCGCGTCCCATCACCACTGACTAACGGAGTACCTCCATGAAACTCAAGACTCTTGCCCTGGCCGCCCTGGCCGTCGTTTCCCTGCCCTCGTTCGCCTACATCAAGACCGGCCAGGCCGACACCCCCACCACCTCCACTCCGTTCGGCGAGGCTGAGTACGTGCTGCTCGCCACCAACGCTGCAGGCTCTTACGCTCAGGATCTCGGCGTGTCCACCGACTTCATCAAGTCCATGGCTGGCGGCACGTCGTTCACGCAATCGGTGGCTGGCGCCGAGTGGAACAAGTTCCTCGCCTTCGGCGGCACCAACACCCAGTGGGCCATCATCGCCGTCCAGCCGCTGGACGTCGGCTTCGCCCCGGGCGAGATCAACGCCTGGACGACCGTCAACGTCAACCAGCCGCTGGGCGTTGTGCAGAACGTGCAGACCAACGACGGCTCCATCAACCTGGCCACCCACTTCCTTGATATCGACTACGCGTCCGCCCCGAAGGTGGACAACAACCGCAAGGCCTCCGCCTTCGGCACGCTGACCTATTCGGACAACGGCATCACGTCGTTCAACAACTACTTCAACGCGCGCAACCTCGTGGGCGCCACCGCGTCGATGGTCTACCTGACCCCGTCCGACGAAGTCGGTGACCGCCCCGCGCTGTACCAGATGCTGACGACCACCGCCAGCTTCGACGGCACCACCGTGACGATCGCCGCCGCTCCCGTGCCGGAGCCGAGCACCTACGCCATGCTGGCCGCCGGCCTGATGGCCGTGGGCTTCATGGCCCGTCGCCGCCGCGCCGACTGATGGACCGGCCGGGTTCGCCCGGCCTCCCCTCTTTTGCCCGCCAGCCGCCCCATGCGTGGGGCCGGCCTGGCGGAGCCCTGCTCGACAAACCGTCTTCCAAGAAAGCATTCATCATGAAGCTCCGCTCCTCCCTGATCGCCCTGGCCTGCCTGGCCTCGTTCGGCGCCGCCCACGCGCTGACCCCGTCCGAAGTGGCCGCCGCCCGTGCCGACGGTTCCCTGAAGGAAGTGCGCCTGGCCGGCGCTTCCGCGCTGCGCCTGATGGTCGGCGCCTACATCCAGGCCGACCTGGCCGACCCGGCCACGTTCGACGTCTACTTCGACTCGGCCACCGGCTCCAACCACCGCGCCTACGCCTTCAAGACCAAGGCCGCCATCGGCAGCTGGCCCGCCGGCACGCCCGTGCTGATCACCAAGCGTGACGCCGGTGGCTCCGGCCAGGGCGTGACCCCGCTGCTGAACGGCGGCGACGCCAACCAGGCTCACATGCTGGTGAACGCCAGCTGCACGGCCGCTGCCGGCGGCGTGTCGCCCGCGACCGACATCCAGAAGCCGGGCTTCATCTGCTGTCTCTTATACACATCTGACGC
>CAXDTK010000258.1:0-7564 GCA_963992225.1 uncultured Comamonadaceae bacterium
TACACCTAAGCCTTCGTCGGCAGCGTCAGATGTGTATAAGAGACAGCATGCTGGCCGCCGGCATGAAGATCGGCAAGTCGCTGGCCGAGCCCGACCTGGTCGAGCAGGCGCGCGCGGTGATGGCCGACATGGCCGCCCGCGGCGCCGAGGTGCCGATCCCCGAAGACGTGGTCACGGCCAAGACCTTCGCGGCCGGCGCCATCGCCTCGGTGAAGGCGGCCACCGACGTGGCCGACGACGACCTGATCCTGGACATCGGCCCGAAGACCGCGGCGAAGCTGGCCGAGAAGCTGATGGCCGCCGGCACCATCGTCTGGAACGGCCCGGTGGGCGTGTTCGAGTTCCCGGCCTTCGCGCAGGGCACCGAGACCATCGCCCGCGCCATCGCCGAGAGCCTGGCCTTCAGCATCGCCGGCGGCGGCGACACGCTGGCGGCCATCGCCAAGTACGGCATCGAGAAGGACGTGAGCTACATCTCCACCGGCGGCGGTGCCTTCCTGGAGGTGCTGGAGGGCAAGACCCTGCCGGCCTTCGAGATCCTGGCCAAGCGCGCCGCGGGCTGAGCCGGCCTCTGTCCCACGACCCCGGCCTCGCGCCGGGGCAAGCCTGGCTGGCCGCTTCGCGAACCTTGGCTGCCGATTCGGCATGACGGGCTTTGCAAGCGGCATCGCCAGCGGCGTAACCCCGCAGTAACCTTCCGGGCCCCGCCCTGGAGACTGCCGTGGAAAAGAACAACGCCCCCCTGTCGCCGGCCGAGACGGCCCTGCGCGACGCCGCCCTCGACTACCACCGCGCCCCGACGCGCGGCAAGATCTCGGTCACGCCCACCAAGGCGCTGTCCAACCAGCGCGACCTGTCGCTGGCCTACTCGCCCGGCGTGGCCTATGCCTGTCTGGCCATCGAGCAGGACCCCGCGCTGGCGGCCGACTACACCTCGCGCGCCAACTTGGTGGGCGTCATCACCAACGGCACGGCCGTGCTGGGGCTGGGCGACATCGGGCCGCTGGCCGGCAAGCCCGTCATGGAAGGCAAGGGCTGCCTGTTCAAGAAGTTCGCCGGCATCGATGTGTTCGACATCGAGCTGGCCGAACGCGACCCCGACAAGCTGATCGACATCATTGCCGCGATGGAGCCCACGCTGGGCGGCATCAACCTCGAGGACATCAAGGCGCCCGAGTGCTTCTACATCGAGCGCGAGCTGTCCAGGCGCATGAACATCCCGGTCTTCCACGACGACCAGCATGGCACGGCCATCATCTCGTCGGCCGCGCTGCTCAACGGCCTGGAGCTGGTGGGCAAGGACATCGCCACCGTGAAGGTGGCCGTGTCGGGCGCGGGCGCGGCGGCCATCGCCTGCCTGGATGTCATGGTGGGCCTGGGCGTGAAGCGCGAGCATGTGTTCGTGTGCGATTCGCGCGGCGTCATCCAGAGCGAGCGCGAGGACGCCAAGGCCGGCCGGCTGGACGAATCCAAGCAGCGTTACTGCCAGGTGACGGCGGCGCGCACGCTGGCCGACGTGGTGGCCGGCGCCGACGTCTTCCTGGGCTGCTCCGCCGCGGGCGTGCTGACGGCGGACATGGTGCGCACCATGGGCCCGCAGCCCATCATCCTGGCGCTGGCCAATCCCGAGCCGGAGATCCGCCCCGAGCTGGCCAAGGCGGCCCGGCCCGACTGCATCATGGCCACCGGCCGCAGCGACTATCCCAACCAGGTCAACAACGTCCTGTGCTTCCCCTACATCTTCCGCGGCGCGCTGGACTGCGGCGCCACCAAGATCACCGAGGGCATGAAGCTGGCCTGCGTGCGCGAGATCGCCGCGCTGGCCAAGGCCGAGACGAGTGACGAGGTGGCGGCGGCCTATGCGGGTCAGGAGCTGGCCTTCGGCCCCGAGTACCTGATCCCCAAGCCCTTCGATGCGCGGCTGATCCTGCGCATCGCGCCGGCCGTCGCGCGCGCCGCCGCCGAGGACGGCGTGGCCACCCGGCCCATCGCCGACCTGGACGCCTACCGCCATTCGCTGGAGCGCTTTGTCTACCAGACCGGCATGTTCATGCGGCCGGTGTTCTCGGCTGCCAAGGCCATGGCTTCGTCAGGTTCAGCGGCGCGCGTCATCTACGCCGAGGGCGAGGACGAACGCGTGCTGCGCGCCGTGCAGGTGGCGCTGGACGAGGGCCTGTGCCGGCCCACGTTGATCGGCCGCCCCGCGGTGCTGGCCGCGCGCATCCAGCGTGCCGGCTTGCGGCTGAAGCTGGGCGAGGACGTGGCCGTCATCGACCCCGAGGACGACCCGCGCTTCCGCCAGTACTGGGAGGCCTACCACCAGCGCATGAAGCGCAACGGCGTGACGCCCGAGATGGCCAAGTCGGCCGTGCGGCGCTCCAACACCGCCATCGGCGCGCTGGCCATCGAGCTGGGCGATGCCGACGCGATGATCTGCGGCATGGTGGGCCGCTTCGACCGCCACCTGCAACAGGTGGGCGAGCTGGTCGGGCTGGCGCCGGGTGCGCGCCAGTTCGCGACCATGAACGCGCTGATGCTGGAGCAGATGACGCTGTTCATCGCCGACACCTTCGTCAACGACGACCCCGACGCCGAGGCGCTGGCCGACATCGCCGCGATGGCCGCCGAGGAGGTGCGCCGCTTCGGCCTGCCGCCCAAGCTGGCCTTCGTCAGCCACTCGATGTTCGGCTCCAGCACGCGGCCGTCCGCCGTGAAGATGCGCCGCGCGCACGAGCTGTTCGCGGCCGCCCACCCCGAGGTGGAATGCGACGGCGAGATGCATGGCGACGCGGCGCTGTCCGAGAGTGTGCGGCGTGCCTTCCTGCCCGACAGCAAGCTCAGCGGCGCGGCCAACCTGCTGGTGCTGCCGACGCTGGACGCTGCCAACATCCTGTTCAACGTGCTGAAGATCAGCGCCGGTCAGGGCGTGACGGTGGGCCCCATCCTGCTCGGCGCGGCCCGACCCGTGCACATCCTGACGCCCTCGGCGACGGTGCGCCGCATCGTCAACATGACGGCTCTGGCGGTGGCCGATGTGCGGGAGGCGCGGCTGCAGAAGGGCTGAACTGGGCCAGCGCCACGCCGGCCAGGATGATGCCGGCGCCCAGCAGCTTGTGGGCGCTGAACTGCTCACCGCCCCAGGCCCAGGCGGCCAGGCCGGCCACCAGCGGCATCAGGTAGATCAGCGGCGCGGTGCGGGCCACGCCGCGCCGCTCGTTGGCCCAGCCCCAGGCCAGCCAGCCGATGAAGCCGCCGCCCGCCACCTGCCACAGCGTGCCGCTCCATACCCAGCCGGGCTGGGCCGCCCAGTCCAGCGCGGCCAGTTGCGGCGCGCACCACATCAGCATGGGCAAGGTGCACACCAGGCTGCCGTAGCCCAGCACGGTGACGCCGCCGTGGTGCTGGATCAGCGGCTTGGCGGCCACCGTGTAATAACTGAACAGTGCGGCGGCGCCCAGCAGGATGAGGTCGCCCAGGCCGGCCTGCCAGTCGGCCGCCAGCAGCTTGTCGGCCGTGAACAGCAGCGCGCCGGTGGCGGCCGTGGCCACGCCGGCCACCTGGCCGCGCGACAGCCTCTCCACGCCGCTGGCGCGCAGGATCAGCAGCGTGAACACCGGCCCGCAGGCCAGCAGCACGCTGGCGCTGAAGGCGGTGGAGCCCTGCATGCCGTAGGCCGACAGCAGCAGGTGCAGGCCCTGGCCCACCAGCGTCAGCCGCACCAGCGGCCCGATCTCGCTGCGGTCCAGCCGCGGCCAGCGGGTGCCGAAGCGCCAGCACAGCAGCGCCACCGCGCAGAACGGCACCAGCAGGTAGCGCAGCCCCAGGAAGCCGGCCGGGCCGACCTGCGTGAACAGCGCCTTGGAGAGCGGGAAGTTGACGCCCCAGGTCAGCACCACCGCCAGGGCGGCCAGCAACGGGGCGCCGCCAGCGGCGGAGGAGCGTGCGGTCATGTCGGTTAGCATCTTCTCATATGCGAGAGGATTTCCCTGATGTGAGCGCCGCGGAGGAGGGTGCCTTCGAGCAGCAGCTGGCCGAGCGCCTGGCCACGCTGCGGCTTGCGGCCGGCTGGTCGCTGGACGAGCTGGCGGCGCGCAGCGGCGTCAGCCGGGCCACGCTCAGCCGCCTGGAGCGTGCCGAAACCAGCCCCACCGCCACGCTGCTGTCGCGGCTGGCCCGCGCCCATGGCCTGCCGCTGAGCCGCCTGCTGGCCGAGGCCGAGGCGCTGCCGGTGCGGCTGCTGCGCGCGGCCGACCAGCCACGCTGGCACGACCAGCAGAGCGGCTTCGAGCGCCGCATGCGCTGCCCGCCGCTGGCCGGCTTCGCCACCGAGGTCATCGAGGCGGTGCTCGCGCCCGGCGCCGAGCTGGCCTACGACGAGCCCACCGTGGCGCGGCTGGAGCACCACCTGTGTCTGCTCGACGGCCGCGTCAGCCTGACGCTGCAGGGCCAGCGCTTCGACCTCGCCGCCGGCGACTCGATCAGCTTCCGCGTGCTGGGCCGCAGCGTCTTCGCCAACCCCGGCAACCGGCCTGCGCGCTACCTGCTCGCGATGACGGTGCCCAGCCTGTAACCCGAGCCCCGCCAATGCCGACCGAAACGCCCGCCCGATTCGCCCCGCTGGACCCGCTGAGCCCGGGGGCGCAAGACCTGATCGCGCGGTCCGAGGCGCTGATGGGCGCGCTCTACCCCAGCGAGAGCAACCACTTCGAGCCCGCCGCCAACCTGCGGCCGCCGGGCGGCGCCTTCTGGGGCTGCTGGCTGGGCGAGCAGCTGGCGGGCTGCGGCGGCGTCAAGTACGAGACGCCGCCGCACGGGCCGGCCTATGGCGAGATCAAGCGCCTGTTCGTGCGCGACGACGCCCGCGGCCGCGGCGTGGCGCGGCGGCTGATGGGGCAGCTGGAGGCCGAGCTGATGGCCCGTGGCATGGGCCTGGCGCGGCTGGAGACCGGCATCCACCAGCCCGAGGCGCTGGCGCTGTACCGGCGCCTGGGCTATGTCGAGCGCGCGCCGTTCGGCGGCTACGCGGCCGACCCGCTGAGCCTGTTCTTCGAGAAGGCTTTGCGCTGAAACGCGAAGAAACTCCGCGCAGGCCTGGCGGACCATAATTCCGCGCCCCCTCCAGACAGTTGAGACAAGCCATGACCCGCGCCACCAAGATCGTCGCCACCCTCGGCCCCGCCTCCAACACGCCGGAGGTGCTGGAGCAGATGATCCGCGCCGGTGTCGACGTGGTGCGGCTGAACTTCTCGCACGGCAAGGCGCAGGACCACATCGATCGCGCCAACATGGTCCGCGCGGCGGCCGAGCGGGTCGGCAAATCGGTGGCCATCATGGCCGACCTGCAGGGCCCCAAGATCCGCGTCGGCAAGTTCGAGAACGGCAAGATCGAGCTGGTGCCGGGGGCGCCCTTCATCCTCGACGCCGACCGCACCGAGCTGGGCAACCAGGACATCGCCAGCCTGGACTACAAGGAGCTGCCGCGCGACGTGAAGCCCGGCGACACGCTGCTGCTCAACGACGGCCTGCTGGTGCTGACGGTGGAGGCGGTGCGCGGCGCCCAGGTGCACACCATCGTCAAGCTGGGCGGTGAGCTGTCCAACAACAAGGGCATCAACAAGCAGGGCGGCGGCCTGACCGCGCCGGCCCTGACCGGCAAGGACATGGAGGACATCAAGACCGCGATGTCCTTCCAGTGCGAGTACCTGGCCGTCAGCTTCCCCAAGAACGCCACCGACATGGAGATGGCGCGCCAGCTGGCCAACGTGGCCGGCGAGCCCTACCGCCACAAGCCGGCCATGATCGCCAAGATCGAGCGCTACGAGGCCATCCCGCACCTGGAGGCCATCCTGAAGGCCAGCGACGGCATCATGGTGGCGCGCGGCGACCTGGCCGTGGAGGTGGGCAACGCCGCCGTGCCGGCGCTGCAGAAGCGCATGATCAAGATGGCCCGCGAGCTGGACAAGGTGTCCATCACGGCCACGCAGATGATGGAATCCATGATCGTCAACCCGGTGCCCACGCGCGCCGAGGTGTCGGACGTGGCCAACGCCGTGCTGGACGGCACCGACGCGGTCATGCTGTCCGCCGAGACGGCCGCCGGCAAGTTCCCCATCGAGACGGTGGAGCAGATGGCCAACATCGCGCTGGAGGCCGAGCGCGCCGAGTTCGTCACGCTGGACACCGACTTCGCCGGTCGCCAGTTCGGCCGCATCGACCAGTCCATCGCCATGGGCGCGCTGTTCACGGCCCACCACCTCGGCTGCAAGGCCATCCTGGCGCTGACCGAGTCGGGCTCGACGGCGCTGTGGATGAGCCGCCACCGCATCAACGTGCCCATCTTCGGCCTCACCACCCAGGCCATCAGCCAGCGCAAGATGGCGCTGTACCGCAACGTCACGCCGCTGCTGATGCCCAAGTTCGAGGACCGCGACACCGCGCTGGCCGCGGCCGAGAAGCTGCTGGTGGAGCGCGGCGTGCTGATGCCGGGCGACACCTACGCCATCACCTGCGGCGAGCCCATGGGCTACCCCGGCGGCACCAACATGCTGAAGGTCTGCCGCGTCGGCTGACGCGGGCCGCAGCGGGCCGGCTCAGGCCAGCGCCAGCGCTCCCACGGTCAGCGCCATCACGACGGTGGCCGCCCAGCCCATGAGGCGCAGCCGCGGGCCGATCACATGCACGCCCATGGTGGCGCGGCGCGACGCCAGCACCATCATCGCCACCATGATGGGCACGGCCGTGATGCCGTTGAACACCGCCGCCCAGAACAGCTCCTTGACCGGGTCCATGGGCGTAAAGCACAGCGCCACGCCACCCAGCGTGGCCGCGGCGATCACGCCGTAGAAGCCTCGGCCCTCGCCGCGCTCCAGCTTCAGGCTCAGCGAGCCGCGCCAGCCGGCCACCTCCGCCACCGCGTAGGCCGCCGAGCCGGCCAGCACCGGCACCGCCAGCAGCCCGGTGCCGATGATGCCCAGCGCGAACAGCAGCGCCGCATGCTCGCCGGCCAGCGGCCGCAGCGCCTCGACGGCCTGGGCGGAGGTCTGGATGTCGGTCAGGCCGGCCGCGTGCAGCGTGGCGGCGGTGGACAGCATGATGAAGAAGGCGATCAGGTTGGAGAAGCCCATGCCGATGTGGGTGTCCACCTTGATGCGCCGCAAGTGCCGCTTGACCTGTTGCGGCGTCGGTGCGCCGCCCGCGCTGCGGTCTTCCACCTCCTGGCTGGCCTGCCAGAAAAACAGGTAGGGGCTGATGGTGGTGCCGAATACCGCCACCACCATCAGCAGCGTGTCGCGGTTCCAGGCGATGTCGGGGTGCAGCGTGCGCGCGAGTACCTGGCCCCAGTCCAGCCCCAGCACCGCCACCACGCCCACATAGGCCAGCAGCGCCAGCGTCAGCCACTTGAGCCAGCGCACGTAGGCGTGGTACGGCAGGAACACCTGCATGGCCGCGCAGGCGAGGCCGAAGCCGACGGCGTAGGCATCGGCCGAGCCGCCCACCAGCAGGCGCACCGCCTCGGCCATGGCGGCGATGTCGGCCGCGATGTTCAGCGTGTTGGCCAGCAGCA
>CAXDTK010000259.1:0-7498 GCA_963992225.1 uncultured Comamonadaceae bacterium
GTGCCGGGCGACGTCATCACCGGCCGCATCGAGGGGCTGGGCGAGATCACGCTGACCGTGGGGCAGCCTGAATGAACTTCGACGAAGAAACGCTGGAGCAGGCCCGCGCGCGCAACATCCGCGACGCGCTGGCCGAGGACATCGGCCGCTGCGACTGGACCGCCCAGCTGGTGCCGGCCGGCCGCCGCGTCAGCGCGCAGGTGCGGGTGCGCGAGCAGGCCGTGTTGTGCGGCCGCGACTGGTTCGACGGCGTGTTCGCCGCGCTGGACGCGACCAGCCGCATCGACTGGCTGTGTGCCGAGGGCGCCGTCATGGCGGCCGACAGCATCGTCTGCCGCATCGAGGCCGATGGCCGCGCGCTGCTGTCGGCCGAGCGGCCGGCGCTGAACTTCCTGCAGCTGCTGTCGGGCACGGCGACCGTCACCCGCGCCCATGTGGACGCGGTGGCCGGCGCCAGCCCCAACCCGCGCGGCTGCGCCATCCTGGACACGCGCAAGACCGTGCCGGGTCTGCGCCTGGCGCAGAAGTACGCGGTGCGCGTGGGCGGCGGGCAGAACCAGCGGCTGGCGCTGTACGCCGGCATCCTGATCAAGGAGAACCACATCGCGGCCGCCGGTGGCGTCGGCGCCGCGCTGCGAGCCGCGCAGGCGCTGAACGCGGGCGTGGACATCCAGGTCGAGGTGGAGACCATCGCGCAGCTGCAGGAGGCGCTGGACAGCGGCGCGGTCAGCGTGCTGCTGGACAACTTCACCGAGGCGCAGATGCGCGAGGCCGTGGCCGCCAATGCGGGCCGGGCCCTGCTGGAGGTGTCGGGCGGCGTGGCGCTGGAGCAGCTGCGCTGGATCGCCGCCACCGGCGTGGACCGCATCTCCATCGGCCGGCTGACCAAGGACGTGCGGGCCGTCGACTACTCGATGCGGGTGCTGGGGCCGCTCTGAGCCGCCATGAAAAACGGCGCCCTGAAGGCGCCGTTCGTCGCGGTCGCAGGGACCTGCTCAGCGGCGGCGGGCGCGCACCGCGAGGCCGCCCAGCGCCAGCAGTGCCAGGCCCAGCGTGCCCGGCTCGGGCAGGGGACGGTCCGGCTGGGCCGCGCCGGCCAGCAGGAAGATGTCGCCATAGCCGCCGCTGTCGCAGGGGCCGATGGAGCCGTTGTTCGCCAGTGCGGGGCCCGACGTGCGGTCACCGGTGTTGAAACAGCCCATCCAGATCTGCACCGACATCGTGTCGTAGCCCTGGTTTTGCAGGCTGCGCGCGTCCAGGGTCGGCAGGTAGTTGATGAACTCCACCTCGTTGGAGGCGCGGTTGGTCTTGACCAGGTCGCCACCCTGGGGGCAGTTCGCGCCATCGGGCGAGGGGTAGGACACGGTGGCGTTCACCACGCAGACCGCGCCCACCGTGGTGGTGAAGTCGTCGGCACCGGGCGTGGTGATGGCGCTGCCGTTGAAGGTCTTGTCGGACACGTAGGCGCCCGGGTCCTTGAACAGGTTGGCGGGGTCCAGCGGCTGGGTCTCGAAATACTTGTTGGCCAGGTTGCCTTGCAGGTCACGTACCGTGACCAGCGCCCAGATGGGCAGGCTGGGGATGTCGCCCTGTGGGTTGTTGAAGTCGAAGGCGATGGCCATCTCGTGATAGGCGCCGTCGAAGGTCAGCTTCTGGTTCAGGGCGGCCAGGCCGATGTCCCAGCTGTAGGGCGTGTCGCCCAGCAAGCCACCGTTGTTGCCGGGGTCATTGGCGTCGCCGGTGAAGAAGTACTTCTTGTTGCCGCCGTTGTTGGTGGTGAAGCCGTTCTCGGACGGGTTGAGCTGGTCGCCGTTGTTGAGGATGTTGCCGCCGTTGGCCGTCACAACGATGGTGTCGAGCAGCGAGCCCTGGCTGGCAGCGAAGGCGTAGGGGCCGGTGAAGCCGGCGTAGTTCTTGGACGCCAGGTAGTCCAGCACCCGGGTCGAGCAGGACACGAAGTTGCCGTTGGTCGCGCAGGCCGAGTTGGGCGACGGATAGGTCGGCGCATAGACCGGCAACGGGGCGGCCATGGCGGCCTGCCCACCCAGTGCGAGGGTGAGCAACCCCGCCAGACGAATGCTCGATGCGATCTTTTTCATAAAGCCCCCAGGTCAAAACACAACTTGTAACCGGTTGAAGCATTTATCGCGCCAGGTGGGATAAGTGCTTGATCGGGCAGTGAGTTGACCCGCGCGCGTCACCAAACTGTCAAGAATCTCGACAGCCGGGCGCGAAGGCGGCAGGGCGTGGCCGGGTCCGGCGCGGCTGCGGGGCGCGGACCGCCGGCCGTCAGGCGTCGAACCAGGGCTCGTTCGGCAGCTCGTCGAAGACCTTGCGCAGGCCGGCGCTCCAGCCGGTGCGCAGCGCGAGGAAGTAGGGGTCGTCGCGCTCGATGCGGTGCGGCGGCTTCATCGCCATCTCGAACTGGTTGGCGCGCAGCATCAGCATGTCGATGGGCAGGCCCACCGACAGGTTGGAGCGGATGGTGGAGTCGAAGCTGACCAGCGTGCACTTGGCCGCCTCGACCAGCGGCGTGGTCTCGTAGTGCACGACGCGGTCGATGATGGGCTTGCCGTACTTGCTCTCGCCGATCTGGAAGTAGGGCGTGTCCTCGGTGGCCTCGATGAAGTTGCCCTGCGGGTAAATGTGGAACAGCCGCGGGCCCTCGCCCTTGATCTGGCCGCCCAGCAGGAAGTTGGCGCCGAAGTCCACGCTCTGGCGGCGGTCGTTGGGGTCGGTGTCGCGCTCGATGACCTCGCGGACGGTGCGGCCCACCAGCACCGCGGCGTCGTAGAGGCTGGGGACCTTGAGCAGGTGCTCGCCGTCGCCGTTGAGCCGCTGGTTGAGCAGCGAGATGACGGACTGCGTCGTTGCCAAGTTGCCGGCGGTCAGCACCACGATCTCGCGCTGATGCGGGATCTGGAACTGGTGCATCTTGCGGAAGCTGGCGATGTGGTCGATGCCGGCATTGGTGCGGGTGTCCGAGGCGAACAGCAGGCCCGCCTTGAGGCGCATGGCGACGCAATAGGTCATGGAGGAGGTCGACGCAGAGGAGCTGGCTCGATTATCCCGGGCGGTGCCGCCGCCAGGCCGCGCCGCCCATGCCGGCGCCGCGGCTTACTTGGCCGCAGCCGGAGCGACGTTCAGGCCCTGCGCCATCTCCAGGTGGTGCTTCAGCGAGGGCAGCGTCTTGCCGGCCCAGGCCTTGACCTCCGCGTCCTTGGCGTTCTTGGCCGCGTCCTCGAACAGCTTGATGGTGTCCTGGTGGGCCTTGATGCCGAAGTGCTTGACGTAGCGCGCGTCGAACTTGTCGTTGTCGCCGGCGTCGATCAGCTTGAGTTCGGCCTTCTGCTTCACCGAGGGGCCGTCCGGCAGGCTCACGTTCTTGCTGGCCGCCAGCGCCTTGAGCTCGTCGGCGACCTTGGTGTGGTCCGCGATCATGGTGTTGGCGTAGCTCTTCACCTCGGCGTTGCGGGCCTTGTTGGCTGCCAGCTTGCTGGCCTCGATCTCTGCCGCGCCGGCATGCGCCGCATCCTTCATGAAAGCTTCATCGGACTTGGCGTGGGCGTGCGCGGCAAACGCCGTGGCGGCCGCAAACAGCGTGAGGCTCATGAAGCGTTGGACTGTGCGCATGCTGACTCCTGGTGACGGATGGGTTAGGTGGCCACTCTAGTGAGCGCAGCTGCCAGCGCTCGTCGGCCTGTGCCGATGCCGCTGTAGGAGAACTGCCCGGTGCCGGCCGACATCCAACGGTCGTGCAGGCTGACAGCCTCGCGATGCGGCACTGCCTAGGCTGGCAGTCCCATCAACGCCCCAGGAGCCGACATGCCACACCCCACCCGCAGCCACCTGTCCGACGACCCCGTCGGCACCGAGCAAGACCTCAGCGGCGCGGCCGCCGCGCGCAAGATCAACGACCTCGTCAGCGCCGGCGATAGCTGTTTTTTCTGCACCGTCGGGCTGTCCTCGCAACTGCACGCGCGCCCGATGACCGTCACCGAGGTGGGGGACAGCGGCCTGCTGTGGTTCTTCACGGAGGTCGACAGCCTGAAGAACATCGAGCTCGACCGGGACCCGCGCGTCACGCTGTTCTTCAAGGAGGGCGACAACGCCGGCCATCTGAAGCTGGACGGGCATGCCAGCGTGCTGACCGACAAGGCCACCATCCACCGCCTGTGGACGCCCAAGCTGCGCGCCTGGTTCACTGAGGGCGAGGACGACCCGCGCATCAGCGTGCTGCGCGTCGAGCCGGTGGGCGGCGAGTACTGGGACAACCGCCACGGTGCGGCCGTGGCCGGCATCAAGATGCTGTTCGGCGCGCTGACCGGCCAACGCGTCGACGAAGGCGTGCACGGCCAGCTGAAGCCGTGACGGTGCGAACTGGTGGGACGGTGTGAGCCATGAGGCGCGCTGCTGTTGCGCCACCAGGTCCGCAGGGCATCGCCCTTGCACGGCACTCTGGCGCGCCCGGTTGGGATCGAACCAACAACCCCTGCCTTCGGAGGGCAGTACTCTATCCATTGAGCTACGGGCGCGAGGCCACGGATTCTAACAGCGGGCTTCTACCGCCCGGGCGGGGCGGTGGCCCCCGCCTATAATTCGGCGGTTTTTTGCGTCGCGCCCATGCCGTGGCGCGAAAGCCAAGAAGACCCCAGAAGACCGAACAGGATCGACAAGAGGAATCCATGAGCGCCAGCCACGATCACCACCAGGACGATGCCCACACCGGGCCGATCAAGACCCCCAAGCAGCTCGCCTGGGCCGTGCTGTTCGCCTTCGTGGTGCCCATCGTGCTCATCATCCTGCTGGCCAACTACGTCAGCACGTCGGCCAAGCCGGCCGCGGGCACCGAGGCGCTGGAAGCCCAGGCCGTCGCCGCGCGCATTGCGCCGGTGGGCCGCGTGGAAGTGAAGGATGCCAACGACACCGCCTCGCTGAAGACCGGCGAGCAGGTGTATCAGGCGCAATGCGCCGCCTGCCACGCCACCGGCGCCGCCGGTGCGCCCAAGCTGGCCGATGCCGCGGCCTGGGGCCCGCGCATCAAGAACGGCGTCGAGGCGCTGGTGACGTCGGCGCTGAAGGGCAAGGGCAACATGGGCCCGCAGGGCGGCGGCGACTTCAGCGACTTCGAGATCCACCGCGCGGTGGTCTACCTGGCCAACCAGGGCGGCGCGAAGTTCGACGAGCCCAAGGCGCCGGCCGCGGCTGCGTCCGCCGCCAACTGACCGTCACCCGCCCGCCGAAGAGCCCGCCGCGAGCGGGCTTTTTTGCGCCTGCCGCTCAGGGCTGCGGGCGCTGCTGGTAGCGGAACAGGGCCGGCAGCTTGGCGGCGATGCAGTCCTGCGGTGTCCAGCGGCCGGCCTCGATGGCCTCGGCCGCCAGGCCCATGTCCTGCGTGTGCACCAGGCCCAGGCCCAGGTCGGTCTGCAGGTACAGGTGGCCGGCCTCGTCCAGCCAGGCTTCGTCGGCCTGCACCTCGCGGCCGGTGTGGCTCAGCACACGGCCGTCGGGCTGCAGGCGCCACACCCAGGGCGTGCATTCCAGCTCCACGTAGACGCGCTGCGGGCCGTTCTGGAAGAACCAGGCGCCGCGGTCGTCGCAGTCGTAGTTGCGGCCGATGAAGGCCAGCAGCTTGTCGTGGTCGACCCGGCTGCCCTTCACGCGCGGGAACGGGCCGGCCTGCTGGATGCGGTCGTCGCGCATGTACCAGTCGCCGCGCGCATCCAGCGCCAGCCAGCCATAGCAGTGCGGCACGTTGGGCCACTTCTTCAGCGCGGCCTGGACGATGTCATCCATCGATTGCCTCCATCAGCGGTGACGCCAGAGCCATTCGCAGACCTGTTCCGGCATGGTCAGCAGGTGGCCGGGCAGGCGGCCGGCCGGGAAGCCGACATGGCCGCCGTGGCCGGGTTGCCAGAGTGTCACATAACTACCCACTTCGCCGGCGTGCGGCAGGCTGTGGCCGGGTACGAAGGGGTCGTTGCGCGCGTTCAGCACCAGCGCCGGGATGCGGATGCGGTGCAGGTGCGGCTTGGCCGCGGCGCGCGCCCAGTAGTCGTCGGTGCCCTTGAAGCCGTGCAGCGGCGCAGTGAAGAGGTCGTCGAACTCGTAGATGGTGGTGGCGCGCCGCAGGCGTTCGCCGTCGAACAGACCCGGGTGCTGCTGCAGCTTGCGCAAGGCCTTGGGGATCATGGTGCGCAGGAAGCGCCGCGCGTAGACCTGCTTGTTGAAACCGCGGTCGATGGCCGCACCCGCGGCGGCCAGGTCGATGGGCGAGCAGATCGAGCTCACGGCATGCGCCGTCTGTGCCGCGGCGTGGCCGGCCTCCTCGGCCCAGCGCAGCAGCGCATTGCCGCCCAGCGACACGCCGGCCGCCATCACGGGGGCGCCGTGGCGCGCGCGCAGGCGCTGCAGGATCCAGCCCACCTCCTCGTGGTCGCCCGAGTGGTAGGCGCGCGGCGCGCGGTTGAGTTCGCCCGAGCAGCCGCGGAAATGCGGCAGCGCCATCGCCCAGCCGCGCGCGCGGGCGGCGCTGGCGAAGGCGACGCTGGAGTGGCTGGTGCGGTCGCCTTCCAACCCGTGGAACAGCACGAACAACGGGGCGCCGGCCGGCGCGCCGGCCAGGAAGTCGACGTCGATGAAGTCCCCGTCCGGCGTGTCCCAGCGCTCGCGCGTCCAGGCGGGCGGCGGGCCGTCGTGCTGGCGGCTGAACAGGGCCGGCCAGATGGTCTGGGCATGGCCGCCGGGCAGCCAGCGGGGGGCGCGGTACTGCATGCGCCGCGGGCTAGTGCAAGGTGCCGGCGTCGGCGACGAGCTCCTGGACGTCGCCCGGGTTGCCGGGGCTGGCATGGTGGGCCACCAGGCGCCAGCCCAGCGCCGTCTTCAGGTAGACGTTGGTGGCGATGACCCAGGAGGTCTTGCCGTCGTCGTGCAGTTGCACGCGCTCCAGCACATGGTGCACGGCGCAGTCGCCGCTCAGCAGCCGGCGCACGCGCTCCGGGTGCACGTTGACCGCGCCGCGCTTGAACACCGCCTCGAAGGCGGCGCGGATGGCGATGGCGCCGACGATGCGCGGCCCGCCCGGGTGCACGCAGGCGATCTCCTCCTCGTCGGCCCACAGCGCCATCAGGCGGTCGAGGTCGGCCTGCTGCAGCGCCTCATAGAACTGGGCCTCGGTGTCGTCGGGCGAGGCCAGCAGCACGGCCTGCTGGGCGGGGAGTCGCGGCATGGTGTGGTGGCGGCTCAGTGGTGGCCGGCGAGCACTTCGCCGGCCTTGAGCTTGTAGGCGGTGCCGCAGTAGGGGCACTGGCCCTGGCCGCCGTGGCTGAGGTCGATGAACACGCGCGGGTGGCCGCTCCACAGCGGCATCTTGGGGTTGGGGCAGAAGACGGTGCCGTTGTCCTGGCAGTCCTTGGCGGTGACTTCGACGGTGGCGGCGGGGGTCTGGGTGGGGCCTGTCTCTTATACACATCTGACGCTGCCGACGAAGGCTTAGGTG
>CAXDTK010000260.1:0-7488 GCA_963992225.1 uncultured Comamonadaceae bacterium
TACACCTAAGCCTTCGTCGGCAGCGTCAGATGTGTATAAGAGACAGGCGATGATGAGGTGGGTGATGCCATGCATCGCTGCAAACCCGGCAGCGTCCTCGAGCCGTCCCAGCACCGGCACGCCGGCCACCCGCGCGCCCAGCTTGGCGGGCGCGTCGTCCAGGAAGCCCACGATGACCCAGCCCTGGGTGTGCTGCAGGCCCGCCACCAGCAGCCGCCCCGCGTCGCCGGCCCCCATGACCAGCGCCCGCCTCTGCTCCTGGGCGCTGCCGCTGATGCGGCTGCGCATGTGCTCGTAGAGCATGCGGTAGCCCATGCGCATCATCGCCAGCAGCATCAGCGCGAACACCGGGTGCAACGCCAGCACAGCGCGCGGCACGCCGTTCAGCTGCAGCATCAGCACCGCCGTGGCGGCGATCAGCCCCGCGCCACCGCAGGCCAGCGCCAGGCGCTTGACCTCGCCGAAGCCGGAGAAGCGCCACATGCCCTTGGGCACCTTCAGCACCAGCAGCGCCACCGCATAGATGACCAGCGCGCCCGCCAGCACGAGGAGGTCGTAAGTCGGGCGCGCCGAGAACCAGCGCTCGAAGCCGAGCCGGAACAGGTAGGTGAACTGCCAGGCCAGCGCGACCACGGCCAGGTCCAGCAGCAGGGCCAATCGCTCCCGGTGCGGGCGCACGCGGGTCAGCAGCACATCGAGACGTTGCCAATCCATAGGGGCGTGATTGTCGGGGCTCAACCGCGCACGACCCTGGCGAGCGTGCGCAGGACGAGGCGCAGATCGGTCGCAAGGCCCGCTGCCGCCGCATAGTCGGCCGACAGGCGCAGCTTGGCGGGCAGGATGACCTCGCGGTACTCGCGCTCCGGGTCGCTTGCTGCGGCCAGCAGCTCGGCCTCGTGGCTGAAGGCGAGCGAGGCCGGGTCGGTGATGCCGGGGCGCACGGCCAGCACCTTGTCGCGCAGGTCGGCGGGGTACAGCGCCACGTAGTGCGGCAGCTCCGGCCGCGGCCCCACCAGGCTCATCGCGCCGCGCAGCACGTCCCACAACTGCGGCAGCTCGTCGAGCTTGCTGGCCCGCAGCCAGGCGCCGGCCTGGGTGATGCGCGGGTCCGCACCCACGGTGATGGCCGCCCCGGGCTCCACGCGCATCGTGCGGAACTTGTGGATGGTGAAAGGCTTGCCGAAGCGGCCGATGCGGGTCTGCCGGAACAGCGCCGGGCCGGGCGAGTCCAGCCGCACCCAGGTGGCGATCGACAGCAGCACCGGCAGCAGCAGCAGCAAGCCGAGTGCCGCGCAGACGATGTCGAACAGCCGCTTGATCAAGCCAGCAGCCCGCGCACCGCGGCAATCACGCGCTCGACATCGGCGTCGCTCATGGCCGTGTAGAGCGGCAGGCTCACGGTGCGCTCGAAGGCCTTCTGCGACTGCGGGAACATCTCGGGCGTCAGGCCGTAGCGGTCGCGCCAGTAGGGGTGCAGGTGCAGCGGCACGTAGTGCACGCTGCAGCCGATGCCGGCGGCGAACATGCCTTCGATGAAGGCATCGCGGCTGATCGCCGCCTCGTCGGCCAGGCGCACCACGTAGAGATGCCAGGCATGCGTGTCGCCCTCGGGGGCCTCGGGCGGCAGGATCAGCGGCAGGTCGGCAAAGGCCTCGTTGAAACGGTTGGCGATCTGCTCGCGGCGGACCTGGAAGCCGCGCAGCCGCTTGAGCTGGTGCAGCCCCAGCGCCGCGGCGATGTCGGTCAGGTTGTACTTGAAGCCCGGCGCCACGATCTCGTAGTACCAGCTCGGCACCTTGGCGGTGAAGCGGTCGAAGGCGTCGCGGCTCATGCCGTGCAGGCGCATCACGCGGGCGCGCTCGGCCAGCTCGGCATTGCGCGTCACCAGCATGCCGCCCTCGCCGGTCGTCATGGTCTTGTTGGCGTAGAAGCTGAAGACCGTCGCGTCGCTGCCCAGCGTGCCGATCAGCTCCTTCTCCAGCGTGGTCGGCAGCGCGTGGGCTGCATCCTCGACGACGCGCAGGCCGTGGCGGCGCGCGATGTCGAGGATGGCCAGCATGTCCACCGCCAGGCCGGCGTAGTGCACCGGCATGATGGCCTTGGTACGCGGCGTGATCGCGGCCTCGATCGCGGCGATGTCGATGTTCAGCGTGGCCGGGTCGATGTCGACCAGCTTCACGTCCGCGCCCAGATAACGCACCACCTCGGCGGTGGCCGTGAAGGTGTGCGTCGTCGTGATGACCTCGTCGCCGGGGCCCAGGCCAATGGCCTCCAGCGCCAGGTGCAGGCCGGCGGTGGCGGAGTTGACGGCGATGCATTCGATCTGAGGCTCACCGAGGAACTCGGCGAAGGCCTGCTCGAAGCGCTTGGCCTTGGGGCCGGTGGTGATCCAGCCGGACTTCAGCGTGTCGACGACTTCGGCGATCTCGTCGTCGCCGATATCGGGCAAGGCAAAGGGCAGAAAGGGCTGGGCAGTCATCGCGGGATTTTCGTCGATCAGGGCTTGTCGATCAGCACCAGGCGGTGCGTGCGCAGCCAGGGCACGAGGTTGAGCAGGCCGTAGGCGGCCGGGAAGGTGCGCGCCAACGGTGGCGCGAGGGTCACGCGGCGGGCGGTGAGCTGGCCTTGCGGGAACAGCTCGCGCACGCGGCGCAGCGGCACGCCGCGCACGTCGGGGTTGCGCGGGTTGTCGACGGTGAAGTCGTACCAGACGACGGCGCCGCCCGGCTTCAGCCAGGTCCACATCGCGTCGGCCACGCGCTGCTGCAGCGCGTCGTCGAGGATGGACGAGAACACGGTGGACTGCAGCACTAGGTCCTGGCTGCCGGGGGCGATGTCCGCCGCCGCGGCGTCGCCGGCCAGCAGGCGCACGCCTTCGGGCAGCGCAGCGCGCGCGGCAATGAGCCGCTCGGGCAGCAGTTCGATGCCGGTGAGATGCGCCGGCCGCAGCCCCAGCCGCAGCAGGTCCAGCAGGTTGCCGCCGGCGCCGCAACCCACCTCGGTCGCGCGCCAGTCGGCCGGTGACCCGGGGCGCCGGGCCAACAGCTTCAGCAGTTCGCGCTGGCGCTCCTGCCACATCTGCCAGACCTCCGGCCGCAGCAGGCTGTAGCGGTCGCCCTCGCCCCGGCCTGTGCGGCGGGCGTAGCGCGCCGCGATGGCGTCGAGCTCCTGCTGGGAGCGTGTCATCGCAGCGCCTCGATGAAGCGGGCCGCCAGCACCGGATAGGCGTGGTGGGCCATCGCGAACGCCCGGCCGCGCTCACCCATGGCGGCGCGTTCGGCCGCAGGCAGCGCGGCGAGCTGCAGCAGCCCTTGCGCAACCGCCTGCGGGTCCTCGGGCGGCACCGTCAGGCCGGCGCCGGCCTCGGCCACCGGGTCGTTGCCAGCCTCGACGGAATGCAGGATGGCGCGGCGGGCCATCAGGTAGTCGATCAGCTTGTTGGGCGCGATGCCAAAGCGGTAGATGGGCGTGCGCTGCCAGCCGATGTAGGCGATGTCGAAGCGGGCCAGCAGGGCCGGGATCTGCGCCTTGGGGATGGGCGGGAAGAAGTGCACCTTCGTCAGCCCTTCGGCCCGCACCCGGCCGGCCAGCCGCGCGGCCTCGTGGCCGCTGCCGACCAGCACGAAGCTCAGCGGCGCGTCCTTCAGCCGCGCCGCCGCGTCCAGCAGCACGTCCAGCGCATTGGGCAGGCCCATGGAGCCCGCATAGCCGACGACGGTGCGGCCGGCCGCCCGCTCGGCGTCCAGATGCGCCGTCAGCGCCGCGTCCAGCAGTGCCGCACCTGGCGACGCGGCGCCCTGCCATTCCTCCGGCGCGAAGCCGTTGGGCACGATGTGCAGCTTGCGCAAGTCCAGGCCCCGACCGGCCATGTGTTCCTGCACGCAGGGCAGCATGGACACCACCACGTCGGCGTCGCGGTAGGCGTCGGCCTCGGCCTTGCCGCACAGCAGCGCGAAGGGGTGGCGCGGCGACATGCCCGACAGCTCGATCAGCGACAGCGGCCAGAGGTCGTGCACCTCGTAGACCAGCCGGGCCTTGGCGAGGCGGGCCAGCTTCTTCGCGACCCAGATGTCCATGGGATAGGTGCTGGACGCGATGACCGCGTCGGGCCGGAACTCGCGCGTCAGCCGCCAGGCGTCGGCGCGCAGCTGGCGCAGGAAGGACAGGATGTTGCGCAGCCGGCCCACGCCGTTGCCGGCGTAATGGGGCGTGGGCAGCCAGCGGTAGCGGATGCCGTCGATGAACTCCTCGCGCGGCTCGGCGCCGACCTCGGGCTGCACGGCGCGCACATGCGAGCACGACGCCGCCACGATGGTGACCTCGTGCCCCGCCCTCACCCATTCGCGCGCCAGGTAGTAGGGGCGGAACTCCATGCCGTGCGCGGGGGAGCCGGCGTAGTGGTTGACGAGCAGCAGCCTCATCAGCGACGCCCGGCCGCCCGAAGGCGCGGATGCGCCCCCTCGGGGGGCCGTGAGCCAGGTGAACTTGGGGGCTTCATCATGGCTTGGACAACTCGCGCAGGCGGGTCAGGAAGCGCTGCACATGCGGCTCGAACAGGCCGTTCGCGGCGACCCAGTCGCGGTTGACGGCGGCAAGCCGCGCCGTGTCCAGCGCGGCCATGCGGGCCGGCAGGTCGTCCAGCGCCCCGACGGCATCGGACACGATCAGGCCGCGGGCCGAGTCGCCGATGACCTCGCGGTTGGCCGGCAGCTCCGACAGCAGCGGCACGCAGCCATGCGCCATGGCCTCCAGCACCGAGACCGACACCGAGTCGCTCTCGGGCAGGCTCAGGAACCAGGTCGAGCGGGCGTAGTGGGCGGCCTGGGCGGCGGCGTCCAGCCGGCCGGTGAAGCTGACCTGGTCGGCCAGGCCCCGCGCGGCCACGTCGGCTTCCAGCGCGGCACGCAGGGCGCCGTCGTTGGCGACCACCAGCCGCGCCTCGGGCTGCACCGCCGCGATGCGGGCGAAGGCCTCGATGACGCGCTGCGGGCGGTAGATGGGCTCCAGCCCGCGGTTGGCGAAGCACAGCCAGGGCTGCTTCCTGGCGTTGGCCCGGGGCATGGCCTCCAGGCCGAAGGGAAACACCATCACCTCGCCAGCGCCCAGCTCGCGCATGCGCTCGGCCATGTGTTGGGAGTCCGACGTGGTCAGCGCGCAGCTGCGCAGCACCTTGGCCGTCATCCAGCGCCAGGCGCCGCCCTGGTTGGGCGTGACGAGGATGTCGCTGCCCCAGGCCGAGCCGGCGATCTGCGCCCGCAGCCGCCAGCCCAGCTTGGCGGCCCAGGCCAGCGTGCCGTGCGAGGTCAGGTAATGCGCATGCAGCCAGTCGGCGTCGGTCTCGGCCAGCCAGGCGCCGATGCGGGGCAGCTGCTTGATCAGCGCGACGTTGCCGCCGGCGTGCTCGGGCGTGGTGTTGAGCGCGAGGCGCCGTGCGTCCGGCAGCAGCTGCAGGAACTCGGGCAGGAAGCCGCGCGAGGAGATCGCATGCAGTTGCACGCGCGGCTGCAGCGCGCGCGCCCATTTCAGCAGGTGCGGGCTTTCGCCGTCGCCGATGAGCACCAGCTTGAGGCCGCTGCCCAGGCCCGTCGGGGCGTTGCCGCGCCCGCTCACGGGACGGCTCCCGCCCAGGCTTCGTAGGCCTGGCGCAGCTCGGGGTGGCGGGCCAGCAGCGCCGCGTCGCGCTCGCGCGTGTCGCCCACCTGGCGGGCGGGCTGGCCGGCCATGATGGCGAAGTCCGGCGCAGCGCCGCGCAGCTGCGAGTAGGCGCACAGGATGGCCCCCTTGCCCAGCGTGCTGCCCGGCTCGATGAGGCTGTGCGGGCCGACGAAGCTGTAGGCCCCCAGGCGGATCGGCGCCTTGCGGTAGCCGGGCAGCTCGCCACCCAGCGTCGCGCTGCGCTGTCCGTTGACGCGCAGCGCGTCGTGGGTGCTGTGGGTCACGATGGAACAGAAGTTGGTGATCTGCACGCCCTCCTCGATGACCAGCCCCGCGCTGGCCTCGATGAAGTTGAACTGGCCGATGAAGACATGGTCGGCCAGCCGCAGGCCCCGCTCGCCCTCGATGCAGGTGCTGGGTGCGATGCGCGCATGCGGCGCGCCGGCCTCGCCGAAGAGCATGCGAAAGCCGAACAGCCGCAGCAGACGGCGACGCCAGCGGTTGAGCCAGGGGCGGATCATTGCCAAGTCCAGAGTGCCCGGAAAAAGTAGCCGAAGTAGAGCAGCATCGCCGCGGACACGCCCCAGCCCGCGCCCACCAGGCCGCCCCAGTGCAGCCCGGCCGCCAGCCCGGCGATGAACATCCCCTGCCCCACCAGCGCCAGCTTCAGCGCCCAGCCCTGCGCGCCCCAGGCCATGGGCACGACCGACAGCGGCGACGCGATGAAATGCAGTGCGATGTAGGGCGCCAGCGACCGGGCCAGTTCGCCCGCACCGCGCCATTCAGGCCCGAAGACGGTTGCGAACAGCCACGGCCCGAAGGCCAGCAGCGCCAGCATCAGCGGCAGCGCGATGCCTGCCAGCAGCGCCAGCTGCCGCCGCACCAGCGCCCGGGCGTCCGCGCCGCTGCCGGCCTGCGTGAGCCGCGGGTACAGCGCCTGCGACAGCGAGCCCCCGACCAGGCTGGCCGGCGCCTTCAGGTAGCGCAGGGCCAGCGCCCAGGCGCCGGCCTCCGGCGCCCCCAGCCAGGCGCTCAGCAGCGCGATGGCCAGCGTGTCCTGCAGCGCGCCGGCAAAGGCATGGGGTGTGTTCAGCAGCGGGAAATCTCGGTGCCGCCGGGCCATCTCGCGCAGCGGCTGCGGCCGCATCAGGCTGCACCAGCCACCCACCGGTGCCGGCCGGGCCTGCAGCGCCGCGGCCGCGGCGGCGCCCAGCGCCGCGCCGCCCACCAGGCCCCAGGGGCCGGCCTGCAGCAATCCAAAACCCACCTGCGCCAGCGCGCCGCCACCCCATTGCACGACGCGGCCCCAGGCCAGCACGGCGAACTGCCCCGCCCGCGCCGCCCATTGCGCCAGCGCCTGGCTGGCCGCCAGCGCCAGCACGACCAGCGGCAGGGAGGCCGCCAGCGGCAGTGCGCCCCAGGTCATCCACAGCGCCCCCACCACCACGCTCAGGGCCGTCATCGCCAGCAGCAGGCGCAGGCAAAGGGCCAGCAACGCACGGGCGCCCGCCTCGGCCGTCTCCAGCGCCAGCGCGAACTCGTAGCGCGCGCAGCCCACCACCGCCAGGTTGCTCGCCACCGTCCACAGCAGCGCGAACTCGCCGTACTCCGCCGGCGTGTACAGCCGCGCGATCCACGGCCCCAGCAGCAAGGGGATGGCCTGGGCCAGCGCGCTGCCGGCAAGCAAGGTGAAGGTGGCGCGCGTCAGGCTCATGGGGCGCGCGATTGTAGGAAGACGCCACGGCCGCGGCGGGCACCCGCGACGCCCGCGGGGCGCCGGGCGCCGGGGCTGTCTCTTATACACATCTGACGCTGCCGACGAAGGCTTAGGTG
>CAXDTK010000261.1:0-7475 GCA_963992225.1 uncultured Comamonadaceae bacterium
GCGTTGGCGTCGTTCAGGTGGGATCGCCCGAGAAGGCGGTCATGCGGTCGAGTTGATGGTCCTGGCGCATCGTCTCGCGCCGGGTGCGGGCATTCATGCGCTCGGCGCGGCCCTGGGCGGCTGCGCGGGCGCGCTGCAGCAGCGGCTGCACGCGGGCCGCGCCGCCCGCCAGCGCCCAGCCCAACAGCCGAGCCTCGGCGCCGCCGTGCTGGCGCAGCAACTCGTCGTCCAGCGCGACGATGGCGATGGCGGTGCCGGGGTCGCCCTGGCGGGCGCAGCGGCCGACCAGCTGGCGGTCGATGCGCGGCGAGTCGTGGTACTCGGTCAGCACCACGCACAGGCCGCCCAGCGCGTGCACGTCGTCGGCCAGCCCGATGTCGGTGCCGCGGCCGGCCATGTTGGTGGCCACCGTGATGGCGCCGCGCCGGCCGGCCTGGGCCACGATGTCGGCCTCGGTGGCGTCCTGCCGGGCGTTCAACACCTGGTGGGGCAGGCCGCGGGCCTGCAGCAGCGCGGCCAGCCGCTCGGAGGCCAGCACCGAGCGCGTGCCCACCAGCACCGGCTGGCCGGCGGCATGGCGCCCGGCGACGAAGTCGGCCACGGCGGCCCACTTGGCGGCCTCGTCGGGCAGCAGGCGCGGCGGCAGCAGCACGCGCCGGCTGCGGCGGTGCGTCGGGATGGTGACCGTGGCGAGGTGGAACACGGCCGCGAACTCGGACGCCATCTCGCGCGCCGTGCCGCTCATGCCGGCCAGCCGCAGGTAGCGACAGAAGAAGCGCTGGTAGGTGATGCGGGCCTGCGTGGTGGTCTGGGGGCTCAGCTCGACGCCTTCCTTGGCCTCGATCATCTGGTGCAGGCCCTGCTCCCAGGTGCGGCCGGGCAGCACGCGGCCGGTGTACTCGTCGATGATCTGTACCTTGCCCTCGGCGTCGACCAGGTATTGCTCGTCGCGCCGGAACAGGTGCAGCGCGCGCAGCGCCTGCGTGCCCAGGTGCTCGCGCTGGTGCGTGGCGGCCCAGGGCGCGCCCAGGCCGGCGGTGGCGGCGGCCAGCGCCTCGCGGCCGGCGTCGGTCAGCGCCAGCTCGCGCCGCGCGGCCTCGATGCGGTAGTGCCGCCCGGGCTCGAAGGGCGCGACGATCTCCAGCGCCTGCGCATGGGCGGCGGCATGGTCCACCGCGCCGGCCTGCACGGCCAGGATCAGCGGCGTGCGGGCCTCGTCGATGAAGATGCTGTCGGCCTCGTCGACGATCGCGAAGTGCAGGCCGCGCAGCACCGGCGACGGCGGCTGGCCCTGCGCGCCCCCGACCAGGCGGCGCGCCCGCAGCTGCGCCGTGCTGGCCCGGCCGCCCAGCGCCACGCGGTCGCGCAGGTAGTCGAACACCAGCTCCTTGTTGGTGCAGTAGGTGATGTCGCAGGCATAGGCGCGCCGGCGCTCGTCGCGCTCCACGCCATGGGCGACCACGCCCACCGTCAGGCCGGCGCGGGCGAACAGCGCGCGGTTCTTGTCGGCATCGCGCCCGGCCAGGTAGTCGTTCACCGTCACCACATGCACAGGCAGGCCGGCCACGCCCGCCAGGCAGGCGGCCAGGCCGGCGGTCAGCGTCTTGCCTTCGCCGGTCTGCATCTCGGCCAGCTGGCCGCGGATCAGCGTCATGGCGCCGAACAGCTGGGTGGGGTAGGGCAGCAGACCCAGCGCGCGGCGGGCCAGCTCGGCCGTCGCCACCAGCGCCTGGCGCAGCGCCGGCGTGCGCAGCTCGCGCACCGCCGCCGGCGCCAGCGCGCGCAGCTGGGCCAGCAGCGCGGCGTCGTCCAGTACGCGCAGGGCCGGCCCCTGCTCCGCGAGCAGCCCGGCCAGCCGCGCGACCTCGCGCGCCGCCGGCGGCGCCAGGCGGCGGCGCAGCCGGCTGACGAGGGCCAGCGCCCAGGCGTCGGCGGCGGACGGCGCGCGGTCCTCGCGCTCCGGGAAGGCGGTGCGGGCCAGGCGCAGGCTAGACATGCAGCGTCGACAGGAAGGCCCGGCGCAGCGCCCGCCAGGCGCGCAGCGCGACGGGTTCGGCCGGGTGCTCGAAGCGCACATGCACGCGGCTGCCGAGGAAGTCGTGCGGCACCTCGAACGAGAGCTGCAGCTCGAACTCGAACACCGACTCTAGCGTGCGCAGGCCCTGCTGGTCCTGCGGGTCGGTGACCAGCTGGCCGCCGCCCTGGCTGCCGAGCACGGCGCTGGGCAGCTGGCGGCTGGCCGCCGGCACGCCGCGCAGCAGCGTGGCGGGCCAGACCTCGTGCAGGCGCTGCGGCAGGCGCACCTCCACCGCCTGGGTGGCCAGCTTGACGGTGTCGACGTCGGACTGCGGCACCACCACCCGCACCAGCGGCTTGTCGGCAGTGCGCAGGTAGCCCACCACCTCGCCCTTGCGCAGCCAGCGGCCGGGCAGGTCGGCGGCCTTGTCCATCAGCAGGATGCCGGCACTGCCGGCGCGCAGCGTCAGCTGGTCGGCCTCGTCCTGCAGCCGGGCCAGCGCCGCCTGCTCGCGCTCCAGGTCCTTCAGCAGCTGCTGGGCATGGGCCTGCGACACCATCCAGGCCGCGTCGACCTGCGCCGCGGTCTCCTCGACCTTGGCGGCCTGGGCCTGCAGCCGCGCGTCCAGGGCCGGCTCCATCGTCTGCACGACGGCCTGGCCGGCGGCCAGCGCCTGGCCCGGCGCGGCCACCACCTGCTGCACGAAGCCGGCGGTGGCCGCGCGCACGATGGCGCGCTCGGGCAGCCACAGCACGCCCTCGGCATGGGTGTGGTAGGGCAGCGGCAGCACGAACAGCAGCAGGCCGGCTGCCACCGCGGCGGCGGCCAGCACGCGGCGCACGCGCACCGCACGGGCCGCGAAGCGCGGCGCCGTCATCAGCGCATGGCCGGCCTTCAGCACCGGCCAGACGAAGCCCTGCACCAGGCTGACCGCCGCCAGCGCCACGCCGATGAAGAAGAACTGCTGCGCCACGAACAGCGCGATGCCCAGCGACACCATCAGCCGGTAGACCGCCGACAGCGGCTGGTAGCCCAGGAACCAGCGCCGCTCGCCGGGCGTGACGGCCATGGGCTCGTCGGGCACCACGCCGAACAGGCGCTGCTCGGTGCGCTCCAGGCAGTACTGGCGCGCCCGCGGGCCGAGGTTGGGGATCTCGATCAGGTCGCTGAGGATGTAGTAGCCGTCGTAGCGCAGCAGCGGGTTGGCGTTGAAGAACAGCGTCGTCACGCTGGCCAGCACCGCCACGCCATGCGCTATGCCGCGGGCCATGCCGGGCTCCAGCGCCAGCCAGGCGAAGAAGGCCAGCGCCGCGATGAACAGCTCCGCGCCCATGCCGGCCGCGCCCACCAGCGCGCGCTGCCACTTGCTGGCGAAGGCCGAGGAATGGCTCACGTCCACATAGGGCACCGGGTAGAAGGCCAGCAGCATCACGCCGGCCTCATGCACCTCGCCGCCATGCCATTTGCAGGCCAGGCCGTGGCCCAGCTCATGGGCGATCTTCACCAGCGGGAACAGCACCGCCAGCATCAGCAGGTGGCCGGAGGCCAGCCATTGGTCGCTGAAGTTATGGGTCAGCTCGCGCCAGTGCGACGGCAGCATCAGCAGCGCCGACAGCACCACCACCAGCCACACCCCCATGATGAGGCGGCCGCCCAGCGGGCGCAGACCGCCGGCCAGGCGCTCCAGCAGGCGGTCGGGGTCCAGCAGCGGAAAGCGCATCGAGATCGGGTTGGCCAGGCGGCCCATCCACTTCTTGCGCTCATGCTTGCCACGGCGCTCGAACAGCTCGGCCGTGTCCGGCGTCACGTCGGCCAGCAGCAAATCGGCCGCATGCAGCTGGCCCAGCAGCTTGACGATGTCGGCCTGGGTGGGCGTGGCATCGGTGACGTGGCGGGACAGCAGCGCCCAGATGTCGTCCAGGCTGCGCTGGCCGTCGAGCAGGCCGATGACCCCCCAGGCCTGCTCGTTGAAGCGGTGATGGCGGCCGCTGGCGCGGTCCTCGAACACATGCCAGACCTGGCCACGGTAGGCGTGGCGATGCAGCCGCACATGGCTGCGCAGCCGCGGGCGCAGCGCCGCGACGCGGAACCAGTAGGGCGCCAGCAGCGCGCGCGTGCTCACGGGAGGCCCTTCATGGCAGCAATTTCCACCAGGCCAGCCGCAGCCAGTCCAGCAGCGGGTGGGTCCATTGCCACAGCAGCGGGGCCGAGCCGGCCTCGATCTTGCCGACGCCCTCCATGTTGGGGCTGAGCTTGGGGGCGTCGCCGGCCAGCTCGGCCTCGACGCGGAACTGGTTGCGGCCGTCCTCGGGCACCGACACCGGCGTGATCTTCTTGACCGTGAAGCCCCAGTCCTGGCCGGCCAGGCTGGCCAGCACCAGGCGGCCGCCGGCGCCCGGCTTTACGCGGCCGATGTCGCGCTCGTCCACCTTCAGGATCACGCGCCAGGCGTTCATCGGCGCGATCTCGAACAGCACCTTGCCCTGCTCTACCGGCGAGCCCAGCTGCTGCGACAGGTCGCCCTGCACGACGATGCCGTCGAACGGCGCCGTGATGGCGACGCGCTCCAGCTTGGCGGTGGCCAGGTCCAGCTGGGCACGCGCCTGGTTGGCCTGCGCCGCGGCCTGGCGCTGGTCGACGCGGTTGGCGCGCGCCATCGCCTCGCGCTCCTTGCGCAGCGCGACGTCCAGCTCGCTCTCCCAGCGGGTCTTCTCCAGCAGCAGGTCCTTGTCTTCCAGCCGCGCCAGCAGCTGGCCGGCCTTGACCAGGTCGCCCGCGCGGGCCGGCGCCTCGCGCACATAGCCCTCGAACGGCGCGACCGCGGCGCGCTGCTGGGCGCCCTCGACGATGGCGCCGGCGCTCACCCGGTAGGGCAGCGGCACGGCGGCCAGCGCCAGCAGCAACAGCGCGGCCGCCCCCAGGCCCAGCTTCAGCGCCGGGTGGGCACTGTCGGTGGCGTGGCCCACGCCGCGGCGCAGGCTGCGCAGCGCGCGGGCCGCCAGGCCCTGGCCGGCGTCGCGTTGCAGCAGCAGCAGCGGGCCGACGGCGGCACCCAGCGCGTCCAGCAGGGCCGCCTCGTCGGCGTTGAACGGCGTGTCGCGCTCCAGCAGCAGCACGCCCATGGTCTCGTGCGCGGCGACCAGCGGCAGGCTGCACAAGGCCCGGGCAGCGGCCTCGGCCGCGTAGCGCGCATGGCCGGCGGTGACCTTGACGGCCACCTCGCCTTCGGTGGCGGGCGGCTCGGGCCACAGGATGCGCTGGCCCTGGTCGAAGGCCTCGTGCATGGCCTGCAGCGCCAGCGCGGCCTGCTGGCTGCGGTCGTCCGACACGGCGGCGTGCGACACCGCCTCGCGCTTGAGCGTGCGGCCCTGGGCCAGCGCCAGCTGCACCTGGTGGCAGCCCAGCTCGCGGCCCACCGCATGCACCAGCGCGAGGGCGGCCTCGCGGGTGCCCGGCTCGTTCTGCAGCGCCAGCACGGTGTCCAGCAGGAAGCGGGCCTGGCGGGCACCGGCCTGCGTGCGCGCCTGGTCGAGCTGGCGCATCAGGTCCAGCAGCCAGCCGGCGCCCCAGTGGGTGAGCTGGCGGGCGCGTTCGGCCGCCGCGGCATCGGCCGGGCCCAGGTCCAGCACGACGGCGCCGGACAGGCTGTCCGCCAGCGTCAGCGGGTAGGCCAGCAGCGCCTCGCCCTGCTCGTTGCGGCGCAGCACGCCGGCGCGCTGGCGCAGCGCCTCGGTGGCGATGTCGGCCAGGTAGGCCAGCTCCCGCGCGGGCGGCTCGGCGGCCACGGGCGCGAACGCGCCATCGGGCTGGGCCATCAACACCAGGCCGGCGCGGGCCTGCAGCAAGGCCTGGCACAGCACGGTCAGCCAGGCCTGGGCCAGCTGGTCGCCGGTGCGGGCGCGGGCCAGCGCCTGCCAGGCGTCGGCGGGCACGAGGGTCTGAGGGGGCAGGGTGGACATGGAATGGCGTGAAGGGCGGCCGGCACGTTAGCGGCCGCCCACCCGGCGGGGAAGACCGCGCTTACGGGGCGGCCCCGGGGGAATAACTACGGCGGATTCTCAGGGTGCGGCCGGGCGCACCATCAGCGCGTCCAGCCCGCGCAGGTCCTCTTCCGTGAGCGCGCCCGCCGCGGCCTTGAGCTGCAGGCCGGCCATCAGCGTCTGGTAGCGCGCGGCGGCCAGGTCCTTGCGGGTGGCGTAGAGCTGTTGCTCGGCGTTGAGCACGTCCACGCGGGTGCGCGTGCCGACCTCGAAGCCGCGGGTGGTGGACTTGACCTGGGTCTCGCCCGACACCAGCGCCTGGCGCAGCGAGCTGTACAGCGCCGCGCCGGACTGCACGCCCAGCCAGGCCTGGCGGGCATCCAGCTTGGCCTGGGCGCGGGCGTTGAGCAGCTCCTGGCGGGTGCGCTCCAGGTTGGCGGCGGCCTCGCGGGTGCGCGACGACACGGCGCCGCCCTGGTAGATGGGCACCTGCAGCTCCAGGCCGGCGCGGTAGTCGCGGGCATTGCCGGGCGACACGTAGGCGGTGGACGAGCGCTCCGCCGCGCTGACGACGATGTCGATGCTGGGCAGCCCGGAGGCGCGCTGGCGCTCGATCTCCAGCCGGGCCACCTGCTCGGCGGTCTCGCCGGCGGCCACCTGCAGCGAGTCGACGGGGGCGCGTTCCAGCAGCAGGCTGCCCTGCGACTCGTTGACGATGTTGACGCCGGCCTCCGGCGCCACGGTCGCCAGCGGCGGCAGCTCGCGGCCGATGATCTTCTCCAGCGTGCGGCGCTTGACCTCCAGGTCGTTGCGCGCACCGATCTCCTGGGCCACGCCCAGGTCGTTGCGCGCCTGCGCCTCGTTCAGGTCGGTGATGCTGGACAGCCCGACGTCGAAGCTGCGCCTGGACTGGGCCAGCTGCTGCGCGAACGCGTCGCGCTGGGCCGTCATCGCGGCCAGCGCGTCCTGCGCCTGCAGCACGTCGAAATAGGCCTTGGACACGCGCAGCAGCAGCTCCTGCTCGGCCAGGCGCAGCTGCTGGTCGGCCAGCGCGGCCTGCAGCACGCCCTGCTCGTAGCCGCGGTAGTTGGCCACGCGCATCAGCGGCTGGGTCAGCGTGACGTTCCAGGGCCGGTTGGAATAGGTGCGCCGGCCGCCGGCGATGCTGCTGCTGTGCTCCACGTCGCGCTGGTAGGTGGCGCTGGCCGTGATGGTGGGCAGGATGCCGGCGCGGCCCTGGGCCTCCTTCTCGCGGCCGGCCGCGGCGGTGGCCTGGGCGGCGCCGAAGATGGGGTCGGCCGCGCGGGCCTGCAGGTAGATCTCGCTCAGCGTCTCGGCCTGGGCGGCGGGCGCAACCAGCAGCGCGGCCGCCGCGGCCAGGGCCGCACCGGCCCGCCGGCGGGCGGGGGCGGCGAGGCGTTGCGTCACGGCGGGGTCTGTCTCTTATACACATCTCCGAGCCCACGAGACGGACTCCG
>CAXDTK010000262.1:0-7459 GCA_963992225.1 uncultured Comamonadaceae bacterium
CGGGCACACGCCCTTTGTCACATCAAACGCGATGCCCGCTGCCGATGTCTTGAGCTGATTGAAGGCTCCGCCCCATCCGAAGCCGTAGCAGTCTTGAACGTCAACCGTCGTTCCCTTGGTGTCGCCGATGCAGTCGGTGAACATCAGCCCTTCGGCGTACCGGTAGGCCGCATCCGTCGCGTCGCCGCGCACCACGACAGCCTGACTTGCTGCCACGCCTGAATACAGCACTGCCTTTGATCCAAAGACGTTGACCACCTTGCCCGTGGCCTTTACCGCCGTCGTGTTTCCCGTGATGTAACAGCTGCGAATCCACACCTCGCGGGTGAAATTCTGCATGTCCAGCACGGTTACAAAGCCTGTCACCGTCTGGTTTTCAAACCAGATTTGGCGCGCCCATTCTGTTTCTGCCGGGATGGTCGGATAGGCCGTTGCCTGGGCCGTCGCGCTGCCGCGCGTCTTGACGTAGTGGTTTGCACCGCTGCCGGTGAAGACTCCCCCCCGGTGCTTGATGCGGCCGGCCTGGGTCATGTCCAGCAGGTAGGCGGCAGCGCCGCCCGTGAACGTCACTTTGCAGCCGCCCCAATCCACATCGTAGTGAGCATGGTTGTTTTGCGAGAGCGTCGCCGTGATCTTGCACGCGGCGCCGCTGAAGGTCACACATTTTCCGGTGCCGTTGGCCGCCGTGAATGCCGCTTGCACGGCCGCCGTGTCGTCGGCCACGCCATCCAGCACGGCGCCAAAGTCTCGGACGTCGATCTTGTCGCGGAGCTTCGCTTGCAGCGTGCGCAACACAGCCCCGGCGCCCGCTGCGATGAAGCCGACGAGCCCAGCGCCCGACGATGCCGCCAGCGCCGCGTAAACGGCCGAAATTCTCCGCGCGATGGACTGGATTAGCTGGCTCAAGCTGTCACCTCCTGGCGCGTGACGCTGGCGGTTTTGGCCGCGTCCGTGATGGCCGACCATGCGAGGTTGGCCGCGCGTTCTTCGACCCAGGTATCCCCCACATCGAGCACGATGCATCGATTCGCCCAGGTGATGCCTGCCGCGCCCAGCGCTACCGGGTCCGGCCCCAGGTTGGTGAAGCGCAGCGCGCGCCGGTTGGCGCTGGCCGCCGCGACGACGACGGCCGCAGGGCCGCAGGCCACGGGCGCCGCATTGGCGAGTCCGGTTGCCGGCGCGTCTGCCAGTGACACGCCCGAGACATAGAGCAGATTCCCCGGGCTTCCTCGGTCATTGCTGACCGGCAGCGGGTTGTCGGCCGTCACCTTGACCGTGGACCCGCTGAAGAAGTCGAAATCTATGTCGTTGTCCGAAATGACGAACCGCGCGGCCGTGTCCACGCTGGAGCGCATGTAGACGGCCAGGAATTCACCCGAGGTTAGCCGCGCCTTGAACCCCTTCGATGCCGCGTTTACCTGCTCGTCATTCTCGCCGGGCATGTCGAACCGGAGTTCGATGGAGCTGGCGGCGCCTGTGTCGAGCAGCAGGAACAGACGGCCGCGGGTTTCCTGGCGCTGCCATTGGCCCGCGGATAGATTGGCTGTGAAGTCCACGGCCTAGCCTTTCTTGATGAGTGCCAGCAGCGCCGCGCCTGCCACCGCGAATCCCGCGATGACGATCAGGCGCGAGTCGCCCGACTTGAGCTTTGCGAGGTTGGCCGCGTGCTGGCTGCTTTGGTCGCCCACCAGCTTCAGCACGCCGTCGAGGATGTGCCCCTGTGAGGCGACAACCTGCGATGCGGTCTGGTTCGCGTCTTCCACGCCGGCCAGGGCCAGGGACAACGCGCCTTGAATGGCGCCGTGATCCGTCGTCGTGATGGCGTTGTTTGAGCCCGTGACGTTCAGGCTCGTATTGATGGACTGCTCGCCGCCGACTACCCGCGCGTCAACGTTTGTCGTGAGCTGCGAGCTTGAGCTATTGCCGCCGCCAAAAAGCCCCATCGGTCAGCCCTTCCGCTTCTTGATGAGCCAGAACGCGGCCGCCGCAATCGCCACCATTGGGAACCACTCCGGCAGGCCGCCCATCAGGCCGCCGACCGAGTTGGAACCTCCGAAGTTGACGACGAATCCGCTGTTGTCAAATCCGCTGTTGCTGGTGCCCCTCGCCTCGCTCGACGAGTTCGACGAGAGGGACATGTTCGGCATCGCCATTTGATGCCCCTCAGCTTTTGACGGCGAAGACGATCAGCCCGCCCACCAGCAGCAGCGGCAGCAGGCCGCCCATGCTTTGCGGGCGCTGCGCCTGCTGCTGCTGGCCCTGGTAGGCCGGCGCTGCGCCATAGGCCGGCCGTGTCACGCCCGACTGCACCGCGTCCTTGGCGAGCGAGTAGCCCACCACGCCCTTGAACACATCCTGAAAGAGATTGTTCCAGCCCGACGAAGCGCCGTCGCTGACGGGCTGCATGGATTGCACGGCGTCCGTCGGCACGGTGTCCGTGCCGCGTGGCGTGATGAAGCTGTTGTCGGCGCCGAACGACAGCGCCGACCCGTACAGGTCGGACAGACCCGCATCCCCGGTGAACTCGGTTCCCAGCATGTCGGGGCTCCGATTACAGGCGGCCGATGGGGTCGATCAGCTCGGTGACGACGGTGAACGACGCGGCGGCGCTGGTGGTCAGGCGCAGCTCGACCTGCGGCGCGCGGCTGGTGTCCAGCATGCCGGCCAAGTTGCCGTCTTCGATGAAGTCGAGGACGAAGATATCCGCCTGCGGCACCAGCCCGTTGCGCTTCTGGTCGTTGATGGCGCGGGTCCGGGTGACTTCATGCACCACGTTGTTGGCGATGCGGATTTGTGCGCCCGTGATGACGCCCGCGACCGATTCGTGAATCCAAATCCGCTTGGTCTTGCCGCCGTTGTTGCCGGTGCCCAGCCACATGATGTTGGGGGCGGCGTCGGTGCCCGCGGCCGCGAAAGCCTGCGTGGTGTTCAAGACCTTGCGGATGAATGGGTTATTCGTCGGCGGGCGGTAGTTCGCCACGGCCTTGATGGTGCCGCCAGCCGGGGCGCCGGCCGCGAGCTTGATTTCGAAGGCAAGGTCGGTCAGCAGCGAACCGGGCACGCTCGCCAGGAGCTGTTCGGCGGCGCCGTTGCGGGCCTTGGGCTCGGTGAAGTCCAGCACGACGAAACCGGCCTCGGTGAAGATGCCCCGATAGTCGTCGCGCTTGTTCAGGATGGTGCCGGTCAGCTCATCCAGGAAGATGCGGCCGTTGGCCTTGCCGCGGATGTATTCGATGTGGGCCGGCGTCAGGGTGCCGCCCAGCTCGAATTTGATCTGATCGTAGGTCGGGGCGCCGGGGCCGGCCGGGCACTTCAGGGTGGCGACGTTGCCGGGGGCAACGTTTTGCAGGTTCGTCAGGGGGAGCTTGTAGCCCATGGTCTTGGTGTCCTTGTTTGCCCCCCGGCTCCCGTGGACGCGGCCCGCTCAGGGCCGCCCGTCACTGCTCGCGGCTTACTGGCCGCCCGGCAGGTAGGCGCCGACGACGGGCACCTTGTAGACATGCTTCTGGAAGGCGTAGATGGCAGCGAAGACCACGGCCACCTCGGCGGCGAACATCAGCTTTTCTTTCACGGGGAATTTCTCCTGGGGTTGATGGCCTGTGGGGCCGGTTGAGCTGGCCCCACAGGGCCTATCGCGTCGCCACTTTGGGGCCAGGGCTTGCCTGCTGTCCACCCTCGGCGGTGCCTGTAGCCGTACCGCTAGGCCCCCTAGGGGTAGGGGCGGATTTCTGGCCCTTTTGACCTGGCGGCCTCACCCATCCATCCTTCACGGCGCCTGTATCGAAGTCCTTTTCGATCCACTGGAACTTGACCAGCCGCGCGAGGCGGCCCGGGTCCACATCCATCGAGGTCGCCACGGCCTGACGGTGCGCGGCCTGCCGCAGCGGCCCGACATGAATCAGGGTGCAGTTCGACAGAAAGGTTTTGTCGATCAGGGCCGGGTTTTGCGCCACGCCGATGATGTGTACGGCCTCATGCCGGCCGCCCGTCGTCATTTCGCGCCACGCCGGCGGCGCCCAGCTCGGCGTTGTGAAGTTTGAGAGTTCTTCGGCCAGGAAGCAGCAGTTTTGCCAAGCCTGCACCAGCCGGCATAGGCCCTCAAACTCGGCCATTTGCTGCTTGGCGCTGGTGCCGGCCTTGGACTTGAAGCGCAGGCGCAGCGGGCCGTCTCCTGCCTTGAGCATGGCCGCCCGAACGTCGGCGAGGTTGCGCACCAGAAGCGGCGCATGCTCGCCATATTCCAGCTTGAAATCGCTGATGACGAGCCGCGCCGGCCGCTCCCGGCGCAGGAACTCATTCAGCCATAGGCCCTTTCCCGAGCCGCTGGCCGCCATGACGCCCCAAATGCGCGCGTCATTGCTGGCCGCCATCGCCGCCGCCCTCCCCCGTCATGGTCGCCGCCGTGGCGGCCGCCTTGCGCGCCTTGCGGGTGCGCCACCAGATCCCGGCCTTCGCCAGCCAGCCGGCCGGCCCCTTGCCGTCGCGCGCCGCGTCGATCTGCGCCCGCACGGCGAAGAAGGTCGGCACGGCAAAGCCGGCCGTGCTGGCGAGCAGGGCCAACTCGGGCATTCTGCTGGGGCCGTTCCAGCCGTATTTCTCGGCGACGGCGTTCGCCTGCTGGCCCCACATGAAGCAGCGTTCCTCGCTGTAGACCGGCCTCAGGTCGGGCGCGACCATGCAGGCCATCCCGCCGATGGTGAACATCAGCATGCCCCACTGACGGGCCGCCAGCTCGGATTCGCTGACGCGCGCCGCCTCGGCTTCCTGAGCCTGCTGCTCGGCCTGCTGCTGGGCCGGGTCCGGGTTGGCCCCGTCCAGCTCATCCACCATGCTGCCCAGGGCTTCCAGCCTTTCGGCCGGGCTGTCTTGTTGTCCGCTCATGGCCTACCCTTCCTATCCGAACAGACGATGGCGACGCACCGCGGGCGCGGGCGCCGTCGTAGGCGTAGCCGTAGGCATGGGCTCATCTCCCGCGCCGGCCTCGGTAGGGCTAGGCCCCGTAGGCGTAGGGGCCGGCGCCGGCTTCGGCGCGGCGCCCTGGCCCTCGGGTCGCATGCCGCGGAGCATGTTTTCCCGCTGCTGCGCGGTGCGCGCGTGGGGGCCGTTGATGCCGCATGCCGGGCAGTACCGATATAGGCACTTGTCCGATTCTTTGATGTGCGCGGCTTCGAACCCGCATTCGGGGCAGGGCTTGCGCCCGACGATGCGGCTTGCCATCAGACGCCCCCGGCCGCGTCACCCTTGCAGCCCTCGCAGGGCGCGCGGCTGGCCTCGGCCTTGAGCTGTGCAACGTCTTCGGTGAGCGCGGCGATTGCGCCGCCGATGCGATCAAACAGGCCGCGCAGCTCGCCGCCCGCCTTGACGAATTCGCCGCGCAGCTCGCCGGCCACCTCGAAGGATTCCAGCAGCTCGGCCAGCTCGCCCAGGCCGCGCAGCTTCGCCACATCGGCGCGCAGCTCAGCGACGGCCGCGCCGATGGCGGGCAGCGCGTCGCGCAGGGCTTGGCCGTGCGGATGCGCGATTGCGTCGCAAATCAGGGTGTCGAGCTGGCCGGCATCGCCGGGGATGGCCTGGGCCTGGGTGCTGGGGGTGTTTTCCATGGTTCGATTCCTTGGTTTGAGCCCCCCGGCTCCCGTTTCATGACGGCCCCGACGATCCCGGAGCCCCACAGGGCGGCGATGCCGCCGCGCTGCTGCATACAGTTATTCACACGGGTCCAAGGCTGCGCGGCCTTCGGCCTTGCAAACACCCAATCCCGCACGCCGCCCCAGTCGCCCACCTGGGCTGCGTCGCGGGCGTCAGCAGTCCACGTGCCGCGGGGCTTCCATGCCTTGCGGCTGGACAGCACGACTTCACCGGGCCGCGTCACGTCATGCACGCCGACGATGCGCTGCCCTTCGGTCGGCCCGTACATGCCGTCACGGCGCTGCTGCTCGACGAACAGCCGCACGCGGGCCGCCCGGCCTTTCATGGCGCCGCCCTGGGCGTCCAGATAGCCGCGCCAGCATGCGAGCTTGTCGCCCTCCCGGTTCACGGCCGCGTGCGCGGCCTTGAGGGATTGGGAGGCGCCCTGTACGGCGCAGGAGTCAACCCGCCGCAGCTCGCGCCATACGGTCACGGGCGGTTGCCCGATGGCTTGGAATTGACGGATGCCCCAGGCCGACGCCCAGGCCAGCACGCGGCGGGCCTTGTTGCCGCCCGCGCCGTCAATCTCGACTTGCTCGCCCCCCGCTTCGTCGCGGTGGCCTTCGGCGCCCACGGCGCCGGCATCGTCGATGTTCTTTGCGATGTACTTCGCCACGTAGCCGGCCGCGTCGCCCTTGGACGGGTCGATGGCAACGGCCTTGAATCGGTGGACGCTGGCGCCCGGCTCGTTCGGGCTGTCTGCCAGCCAGTAACGGCGCATGACCGCTTGCAGCGCTTCGGCCTGCTGCTGATCGACAAAAAGCAGCATGTGCCAGTGGGGGCACCCGTCGTGATGCGGCTCCGCGACGCGGAAGCCGAAGAACCGCACGCCCTGCCGCGCCAGCGCGGCGCGGGTGCGCGCCCAGGTCTTGCAAAGCCAGCCTTGACCATCGCGGGGCGTGCTGCCGTCGAAGTTGGCATTTCTCCCGCCGCCGTGGTGCGTCGCGTGGAACCGGCTTGGCAGCGTGTTGGTAGTGAACAGCCCCACCATCCCGCGCGCCGCGGCCCACTGCTCGGCGCCTTTGATGCGCGTCATCAGCTCGCCGCGCCGAATGGCCGGGTTCGCGGTGCTGGCCTGCATGGCGGCCCACAGGGTCAGCAGCTCACCGTCTGCCGACTCAATCTCGGTCTGCTCCAGCGTGGCGCGGTTGCGCTGCTGCTGCCGCTCGTAACGGGCGGCCGTGTCGTCGCCTACGTATACGGCTGTACGAACGGAAATTCTCCCCGCGGCCTGCTCGCGCGCCTCGCGCTTGCGGGTGGCCGCCCGGCGCACGTTGCGCGCCCACCAGTGCCGGCAGCATGCGCGCTTGACGCGGGCCGCCAGCTGGTCGGCCACGGGGCCGCCGTCTTTCTCGAAAGGCGGCAGCTCGCGCGCTTCCAGCGCCGTAACCTGGGCGTTGAGCCATTCCAGGGTGACGGGCTCGCGCAGGTCCGCGATGCGGTCGAGCATCAAATCAGCGCGGCGCCGGGCAATGTCGCGCAGCGCGCCGTCACTGGCGTCCGGGTCCACGGGCGCCAGCGCGCGGGCCTGGGCCGCGTCGGCTATCTCGTCCAGCGCGTCGGCGCGGGCTTCGGTCAGCTCGTCGGCGGCCGCCTCTTGCAGCGCCCAGGCCAGGAACGAATCGGAATAGCCCGCAGACCGGGCCGCCTTGCGGTCACGGTCGCTGACGCCGTGGGCGGCGATGACGGTCCGGGGGCTGACTCTCACAGGTGCGTCGGGCGGGGGGGGGGGGGGGGGGGCCCCGGCGCGGCGGCAGGGGGGGCCCCGGGGGGG
>CAXDTK010000263.1:0-7403 GCA_963992225.1 uncultured Comamonadaceae bacterium
CGGTGGACGGCTCCGACAGCGTGAAACTCAGCGTGGCGGTCTCGCCGAGCTTGAGGGCGGTCCTGTCGGTGGCGACCGCGACGGTGGGCCGCAGCGTGTCCACGGCCAGCGTCGCGGTGTTGTCGGCGTCGCGGCCGTCGGCATTGAAGACGCCCGCCGCGCCGCGGAAGGCGTTGCTGCCGACCTGCACGGTGGCGGTGGCGTGGCTGCCGGCCGTGGGCGTGAAGACCGCGCTGTAGCGGCTGCCGCTGCCACTGAAGCCGCCGAGCACGCCGCCGTTGACCCCCACGTCGGCGAGGGCGAAGTCGGTCGAGTCCTCGGACAACGTGAAGGTGATGAGCGCCGTTTCGCCGGCCTTCAGCGCGGCGCGGTCGCTGCCGACCGTGACGGTGGGTGCGGCGGCCAGGTCGTCGTTGAACAGGGTGCCGGTGGCCGTGGGGCCGGCGAGCGCCAGCGCCACGCCTTGCGTGCTGGCGGCCGTCAGTGTGGCCACCACCGTCTCGTCGGCTTCCAGCTCGCCATCGGCCGTGGGGTCGACCGTGAAGCTGCCCGAGGTGGCGCCGGCCGCGAGGGTCAGCGTGCCGGTCGCGGCCGTGGCGTAGTCGCTGCCGCCGGTGGCGGTGCCGGACAGCGTGAAGCTGACCGTGGTGTCGTGCGCCGAGGCGTTGCTGAGGGTGACGGTGTAGGTCAGCGTGCCGGCGGCGTCTTCGTTCATGCCGGCAGGCGCCACGCCGATGGCGATGCTGGGGCTGTCGTTGTCGGCTGCGCCGGTGGTGGGCGTGGCGGTGGCATTGCCGGCCAGGAAGACGTTGCTGCTGCTGCCGTCGTCCTGGATGGTGCCGGTGCCGCTGGCGCCGGCCGCGTTGGTGACGCTGCCGGTGATGGCGCCGGTGCTCAGCGTGAAGGCCTCGCTGCCCTCGAAGACGGCGTCGTTGGTGATGCTGGTGCGCACCCGCACGGCGGTGCTGCCGGCCGCCAGCGTGATGCCGCCGCTGGCCGAGACCCAGCCGCTGCCGTCGTGGTACTGCAGCGCGCTGCTGGCGCCGGTGTCGGTGCCGGCGGCGGCGGTGCCGCTGAGCAGCGTGGGCGTGAAGCTGATGGCGCCGGCGCTGGCCAGGTCGAGGCTGACCTCGAACACCGCGTACGGCGAGGCCTCGCTGACGGTGACGCTGCTGACGGCCACGGTGGGCGTGGCGCTGGCCGCCACGTTGAGCCGGACGGTGGCGGGGTCGGACTCGCCGCTGCCGTCGGTGACGGTGTAGCTGAAGCTGTCGCCCGCGAGGTCGCCCGACGCGGGCTGGTAGTCGGTGGTGCCGTCGCTCTTGATGAACAGCGTGCCGTGCGCGAGGGCCAGCTGCATCCAGCCCTGGGCGGCCAGGTGGGCCGCGTCGCTGCCGTTGGCGCTGAAGGCGCTGCCGTTGACGCGGGCGAGCGTCAGCGCGGCGGTGCCGGTCTCGACGTCGCTGTCGGTGCCGAGGCCGGCGTCGTTGTCGGTGATGACGTTGCGGCCGGCCAGCAGCGTGTCCAGCGGCGTGGTGTAGCTGTTGCCACGGGCCACCGGATAGTCGTTGACGGCGGCCACGGCCACCTGGACGGTCGCCGTGCTCGTCGCGCTGCCGTCGGACAGGGTGTAGGTGAAGCTGGCCGTGCCGTTGAAGTTGGCCGTGGGCGTGAACGTCACGCTGCCGTCGGCGTTCCTGAGCACGCTGCCGCCGGTGGCGCCGGCCACGCTGACGAGGGTCAGCGCGGGGCTGTCGACGTCGCTGTCGTTGCCCAGCAGCTCGTCGGCCGTCAGCGTGAGCGGCGTGTCCTCCAGCGTCATGGCGGCGTCGGCCACCGCCACTGGCGCGTCGTTGGCGCCGTTGACGGTGACGGTGAGCGCGGCGGTGTCGGTCCTGCCCAGCGAGTTGGTGACCGTGTAGTGGAAGGTCTCGCGCAGCGACTGGCCGGCGTTGAGGCCGTCCACCAGCGGGTTGCCGTTGGCGACCGTGTAGGCGTAGGCGCCGGTCGCGTGCAACCGCAGCGTGCCGTACTGGCCCACCAGGTCGGTGTAGCTGCCGGCGCCGATGGCGGTCATGCCGGCCGCCGCCGCGGTGCGGCCCCCGGTGACCGGGCTGGCGCCGAAGCTGGCGCCGGAGCCCGCGGCGTCTGCGGTGGCGGTGCCGCTGCCCGCCGTGATCGTGCCGGTGACGACGTTGCCCGCCGGGTTGACGCCGGCCGCCGCGCCCAGCTCGGTGCCGGTGACGGCATCGTCGCGCGCGTTGGGGTCGTTGGCCGTCGAAACCTGCACGTGGAGGGTCAGCGTGGCGGTGCTGGTCAGGCCCAGCGCATCCTGCATGCGGTAGGTGAACACCTCGGTGCCGGAGGTGCCGCCCGCCGCGTCGGGCTGGGCCGTGTAGACATAGCTGCCGTCGGTGTTGAGCACCAGCGTGCCGAGCGCGCCGTTGACGGTGACGCCGCCGGCAGCCAGGAAGTCGATGGTGCCGCTGGGCGCGCTGCCCAGCAGCTTGTCCAGCGTGACGGTGTTGCCCGACACGGCGGTGACCTTGGCACCCAGCGGGATGTTGGTGCCGGTGGCCGTCATGCCGACGACGACGTTGCCGCTGAGGCCCGACAGCGTCACCGTCGAGTACTGCACCGCGGTGGCCGTGTTGACGGTGGCCTCCTTGCCGCTGGGCAGGCTGGCATTGCCGTCGCGCGTGGCGTCGGGGTAGAAGTCGACCTTGGTGGTGCCGCCGGTGACGGTGAAGGCGGTGTTGGTCGAGTAGTGGTGGATGGTGCCGCTCAGGCCGATGGAGTAGGTGCCGTCGGCGTTGATGGCCTTGCTGGTGACCTGGATCAGCGTATCGCTGGAGGTCTTGAGCAGGTAGTAGCCGCTGCCGATCTTGCTGGTGTAGAGGTAGTCGCCCACCGCCACGGCCTTGTAGAAGCTGCCGTTGCTGCCCGTGAAGGCCAGGCTGGTGGCCGAGCCGCCGGCGGTGAAGCTGGCCAGCGTGCCGCTGGCGGTGAGGCCGGCCACGGCCTGGGTCTCGCCGTACCGGTCGACGTCGCTGTCGTTGTAGAGCACGTTGCCGGTGCCCTGGCTGCCGATGGCGTCGCTGCCGCCGTAGGCGCTGCCGTCGACGAGCAGGCTGACCTTGGCGCTGCCCACGTCGGCCGCCGCGGTGGGCGTGTCGTTGGCGCCCTCGATGACGATGCGCAGCCGGGCCGTCGAGACACTGCCCTGGGCGTCGGTGATCTGGTAGGTGAAGCTGTCGGCCAGCGTGTCGGTGCTGGCGCGCAGCGCCTGCACGGCGGCATGGGCGTTGTCGACGGCATAGCTGTAGTTGCCGTCGCTGCCGAGGGTCAGCACGCCGTAGCTGCCGATGATGGTGCGGCCGCCGCTGGCCAGCGGGGTCGTGACCGACAGGCTGGCCGTGGTGGTGCCGGCGGCGGTGACGGTGGGGCTGGCGCTGCCGGCGTCGTTCGCCAGCACGTTGCCGGTGGCGGGGCTGCCGCCGCTGGCGTTGGCCGGTCCGCCTTTCTCCACGGCCACGCCGCTGTCGGCCAGCGCACTGGCGGGCGTGTAGTGGTTCAGGTAGTTGTTGAGCGCGGTGTCGACCGGGTCGCTGCTGGTGCCGTAGCTGCCGCCGGTCGTGAACTTGCCCGGGTTGACGACCAGCAGGTAGGCGGTCTCGCCGGCATCGCCGGTGCCGATGACGCCGTCCGCGCCGGGCGCGTAGAAGTAGAAGCCGTTGGTGACGCCATTGGTCTTGAACTGGCGGCTGACCACGCCGTAGAGCGACTGGTCGATGCCCGCGCTGTCCTTGTACTGCAGCGTGCCGGTGACGTTGTTGCCCGAGTAGTAGGGGTCGGCCGGGTTGGCCGACACGAACTGGAAGTTGCTGCCGGCAAACGGCGTGATGGGCGTGATGCCGTTCAGCGCGCTGGCCTCCTCGCTGAGCGAGGCGGGCGTGCCGGTGTAGGCCTGCGTGAAGCTGACGGTGGCGTCCTCGACGGCGTAGCGCACGCCGTCGATGGTCAGGCTGGCATGGTCGTTCTCGGTGGCGATGCGCTGCTGCTCGGCGGCGCCCAGCGTCGCGCCGGCCACGGCGACCGAGAAGGCCTCGCCCTCGTCGCCGGCGGTGTCGGCGCCGGGGTTCAGCCAGGCGTCGAGGCCGTGGCCGATCTCCTCCACCAGCACGCGGCCGAGGGTGGCTGCGTCGGCGCCGCGCTGCAGCCAGTCGGCGTTCAGGAAGATCACCGGCCGGCCGTCCGGCCCGGCCGCCGCGAAGGCGGCCAGTGCCCCCTGCAGCACGGTCTGGCTGCGCAGCTGCACGTCCAGGCTGTAGCTGCCACGGCCGATGTCGCCCAGCAGCGTCTGCGCCGCCGTCAGCCAGGCCTCGGACGGCTCGGCCTGCCCGCCGTTGAACAGCGTGAACAGCTGGCGCAGCGCGTCGGGGCGTTGCAGGAATTCGGCGACCTGCTGCTCGGCCTGGCGCTGCGCCGCGTCCAGGGCAGTCGGCAGCGGCTGGGCGGCGACGCGCAGCAGGCCGGTGTCGACGGCGACGTCGCGGGTCGCCATGTCGGCGGCATCCACCGCGGCGGCGCCGTCGAACATGAAGCGCTGCTCCAGCGCCATGGGCCGCGGCGGCGTGCGGTGGAGCACCCGTGCGGCGGGGGCGGTGGAAGAGAGGGAAGGGCGCTTGCGCATCGAGAACTCCAGGTCGACCGGCGAGCAGCTCGGGTCGGGTGCCGCGCGAACGCAGCGGTGGCCAGCGGGGCCTTATTGAGGCGGGGTGATCAGCACGCGGCCGCTCATGCCGGCGATCAGTTCGGGGAAGCTGCCGTTGATGGCGGCCGCCACCTTGATGGACTGGCTGACGGGGTCCACGCGGGCGCCGATGCGGACGAACCGCGCCGGATAGGTCTTGCCCGTCTCGTCGATCTGCACCGAGAAGCTGCCGCCCACGCGCAGCCAGGCGAGCCAGCGCGACGGCACCAGGAACTCCAGCTCCAGCACGCTGTCGTCGATGATGTCCAGCAGCGCCTGGCCCGGCTGCACGTACTGCTGCTCGCGCACCTTCTGCTCGGCCACGCGGCCGCTGAAGGGCGCGGCCACGTTGCACTTGCTCAGCAGCGCCTGGGTGCCGGCCAGGTCGGCCTGCGCCTTGCCGACGGCGGTGCGGGACAGGTCCAGGTCGAGCTGGCCGATGGAGTTCAGCTCCGCCAGCCGCTGGTTGGACTTGAGGGTCTGCTCGGCGCCCTGCAGCTCGGCCTGGGCCTTGCGCAGCTGCGCCTGCTGCAGCGTGCAGTCGAAGCTCACCAACGCCTGGCCGGCCTTGAAGGCCGCCCCTTCGGCCACGGCCAACCGGCTGACCTTGGCGCCGATCTCGGCCGCCACGGTGGTGTAGCGGCGCGGCATCAGCTGGGCGCGTATCTCCTGGCGCTCGAGGGCGGGCCGGGCCGGCGCGGCGGCGGGCGCCTGCGCACCGGCCTGGGTGGCGGCCAGTGCCAGCGCCGCGGCAAGCAGCGAGCGCAGGGCTGCGGGGCGCGCGCTCATGGCTGCACCGCGGGGGCCTGCGCGGCCGTCAGCGTCAGCCAGTTCGGGCCGGACTGGCGGATCTGCTCGGTCAGCGCGGCCAGGCTCAGCTCGTCGGTGCTGCCGATGCGCGGCTCCATGCCCAGGTTGGCGGCCAGCTTGCTTTCGGCCGCCTGCACCTGCGCCAGTGCCTGGTAGCGGCGCAGCAGGCTGAGGATGGCGGCGGTGTCGTTGCCCACGCGGTCCAGCTTGCCCTGGGCCTGGGCGGCCTCGCGGTTGCGCATGTGCTCGGCGATGCGCAGGTCGGCGGCATGGATGGCGTCGGCGCGCACGAACTGGCTGCGCGCATTGAGCACCTGCAGCCGGGCCAGGTGGACCTGGGCCACGACCGCCATCTGCATCGCGACGCGGCGCTGGTCGGCCAGCGCCACGCCGGCCTCGGCCAGCCTGATCTGGCTGGGGCCCGCCAGCAGGTTGAACAGGTTGAAGGACAACTGCAGGCCGGCCTCGTTCCAGTGGCGGTTGACGAGGTAGCTGTCGGAGTCGTACTTGGCGCCCAGGTTCAGCGACAGGTTGGGGAACAGGCGCGCCATGCTCTTGCGCACCTCCTCGCGGGCGATGCGGCCGTTGTAGTGCTGCTCGCGCAGGTCGGCGTTCTGCGCCAGCGCGATCTCCTCCAGCCGCTGCACCGGCACGCCGGCCAGGCCGTCGTCCTGGAACTGGGGGCTGAGGTCGGCGATCTGCAGCGGCGCGTCCAGTGGCGCGTTGATCAGCGTGGCCAGCTCCAGGCGCGCGGCGCCCAGCTCCTGGTCGATGGACTCCAGCAGGCGCAGGTTCTCCAGCAGCTGGCGCTGGTAGCGCAGCGCATCCAGCGGGTTGCGCACCCGCTCGGCCTCCGCCTTGCGCGCATCGACCAGCGCCTCCTCGGCCATCGCGAGCGTGCGTTCCACGTCGCCGCGAAGTTGCTGGGCGCTGGCCGCGCGCCAGTAGGCCGTGCGCACGTCCTGCATCAGCACATGCATGGCCTTGCGGCGGCGTTCGGCGGCGATCAGCACGCGGTCGCCGTTCTGGCGGCCGTTGTAGTAGCCCAGGCCGGCGTCCAGCAGGCTCCAGCTGAAGTCCAGCCCCAGCACCTCGTGCGAGCGGTCCTGCGAGATGAAGCGCGACGGCGAGAGGCTGCCGTCGGCCGCGCTGCGGCTCTGGCTGATGCGGTCGTTGTCGCGCGCCAGGTAGCCGGCCTGCGCCAGCAGCCTGGGCAGCATGTCGTAGCGGCCGGCTTCCAGCTGGTTGAGGGCCAGCGCCTCCTCCATCATCTTGGCGCGGCGGTCGAGGTTGTACTTCAGCGCCCGGGCCAGGGCCTCGTCCAGCGTCAGCGGCTGCGTGAACGGCGCGACGCCGGCCTGCGCGGCCTGGCGGTCCGCCGCAGCGACGGGCGCCAGGTCCTGGGACGCGAGCGGCCGCGGCGTGAGGGTGGAGCAGGCCGACAGCGCAAGGCCCGCGAAGGCGAGCAGGGCGCGTTGGCTCAGAGGGGTGGCGAGGCGGTGCAGGGGCATGTCGGCAAACGTTTGCGGAGGCGCTTTGCAGTATTGCGAAAACGGGGGCGCGCCGCCGGGGGTGGAAAGGGGGCTGTGTGACCTGGTTGGCGGCGGACGGGTAAACCTGCATCCTGCCCCGACAGGCCTGCGCCGCGGGTCGGCGCAGCGAAGGTGGCGACGCATGGCGCGCGGGGCTGGGGGCAACGGACATGCCCATGCCCCGTCGTTGACGGGCCGCGTTTTGAATGTAGCGAAAGTATCAAAATCAAGGTGTCGGCAAGCTTGCGGCGGGTCAGCGGGAACCTGTCTCTTATACACATCTGACGCTGCCGACGAAGGCTTAGGTG
>CAXDTK010000264.1:0-7390 GCA_963992225.1 uncultured Comamonadaceae bacterium
CTGATCGGCAAGCGCATCGCCGAGAAGGCCAAGGCTGCCGGCGTCGAGAAGGTTGCCTTCGACCGCTCGGGCTTCGCCTACCACGGCCGTGTCAAGGCTCTGGCCGAAGCGGCCCGTGAAGCCGGTCTGCAGTTCTGACGCATCAAGGAATACGAAATGGCAAAGTTTCAACCCCGCGGCGCTCAGGCTGAAGGCAACGACGACGGCCTGAAGGAAAAGATGATCGCGGTCAACCGCGTCACCAAGGTTGTGAAGGGCGGCCGCACGCTGTCCTTCGCCGCTCTGACGGTGGTCGGCGACGGCGATGGCCGCATCGGCATGGGTAAGGGCAAGGCCAAGGAAGTGCCGGTCGCTGTCCAGAAGGCGATGGAATCGGCCCGCCGCAACATGGTCAAGGTTAGCCTGAAGAACGGCACCATCCACCACAACGTGGTGGGCGAGCACGGTGCGGCTCACGTCATCATGGCCCCGGCACCCGCCGGTACGGGCGTGATCGCCGGCGGCCCGATGCGCGCCGTCTTCGAAGTGATGGGTGTGACCGACATCGTGACCAAGAGCCACGGTTCGACCAACCCTTACAACATGGTCCGCGCCACGCTGGACGCTCTGAAGCGTTCGACGACGCCGGCCTCTGTCGCAGCCAAGCGCGGCAAGACGGTTGAAGAGATCTTCAACTGATCGCCACAGCGGAGCACAAGATGTCTGACAAGAAAACCGTGACGGTCAAGCTGGTGCGTAGCCCCATCGGCTGCCGCGCCTCGCACCGTGCCACCGTGGTCGGCCTGGGTCTGCGCAAGCTGAACAGCCAGTCCACGCTGGAAGACACGCCCGCCGTGCGCGGCATGATCAACAAGATCGCCTATCTGGTGCAGGTGCTGTAAGCACCACGCACACCGAGGACAAGACGATGGAACTCAACACGATCAAGCCCGCAGAGGGCGCCAAGCATGCCAAGCGCCGTGTCGGCCGCGGCATTGGCTCCGGCCTGGGCAAGACTGCAGGTCGCGGCCACAAGGGCCAGAAGTCCCGCGCCGGTGGCTACCACAAGGTCGGCTTCGAAGGCGGTCAGATGCCGCTGCAGCGTCGCCTGCCCAAGCGCGGTTTCAAGTCGCTGACGCTGAAGTACAACGCCGAGATCACGCTGTCGGACCTGCAAGGTCTGGCCGGCGATGAGATCGACGTGTCGACGCTGAAGGCCGTCGGCCTGGTGCCGCAGCTGGCCAAGTCCGTCAAGGTCATCCTGGCCGGCAAGATCGAACGCAAGGTCGCGCTGAAGGGCGTGAACGCCACGAAGGGCGCCAAGGCGGCCATCGTGGCGGCGGGCGGCTCGGTCGCTTAAATCCAGCCCACAAGGAACTGACTCAGCGTGGCTACCAACGCGAATCAGCTGGCCAAGAGCGGCAAGTTCGGCGACCTGCGTCGCCGGCTTGTGTTCCTGCTGCTGGCTCTGATCGTCTACCGCATCGGGGCGCATATCCCGGTGCCGGGGATCGACCCGAACCAGCTGGCCCAATTCTTCAAGGGTCAGGCCGGTGGCATCCTGAGCCTGTTCAACATGTTCTCGGGCGGCGCATTGTCGCGCTTCACCGTGTTCGCGTTGGGCATCACGCCGTACATCTCGGCTTCCATCGTCATTCAGCTGATGACCTACGTCGTGCCGACGCTGGAGCAGCTGAAGAAGGAAGGCGAGGCGGGCCGCCGCAAGATCACGCAGTACACCCGCTACGGCACGCTGGGCCTGGCGCTGTTCCAGAGCCTGTCGATCGCGCTGGCGCTGGAAGGCTCGGCCGGTCTGGTGATCAGCCCCGGCTTCGGCTTCCGCCTCACCGCGGTGTCCAGTCTGGTCGCCGGCACGATGTTCCTGATGTGGCTGGGTGAGCAGATCACCGAGCGCGGTCTGGGCAACGGTATCTCGATCCTGATCTTCGCCGGCATCGCCGCGGGCCTCCCCGGTGCCATTGGTGGGTTGTTCGAGCTGGTCCGTACCGGCGCGATGGGCTACGGCTCGGCGTTGGTGGTGATCTCGTTGGTGGTGCTGGTGACCTTTGCGGTGGTGTTCGTCGAACGCGGCCAGCGCAAGATCCTGGTGAACTACGCCAAGCGACAGGTCGGCAACAAGGTCTATGGCGGCCAGTCGTCGCACCTGCCGCTGAAGCTGAACATGTCGGGCGTGATCCCGCCGATCTTCGCGTCGTCGATCATCCTGCTGCCCACGACGGTGGTGAGCTGGTTCGCGACGGGCGACGGCCTGCGCTGGCTGAAGGATCTGGCCGGCATGGTCAGCCCCGGACAGCCGATCTACGTGCTGCTGTACGCCGCGGCCATCGTGTTCTTCTGCTTCTTCTACACGGCGCTGGTGTTCAACAGCCGTGAGACCGCAGACAACCTGAAGAAGAGCGGCGCCTTCATCCCGGGCATTCGTCCGGGTGAGCAGACGGCCAAGCACATTGACAAGATCCTGTCCCGGCTGACGCTGGCTGGTGCGATCTACATCACGCTGGTCTGCCTGCTGCCGGAGTTCCTGACGCTGAAGTACAACGTGCCGTTCTACTTCGGTGGTACCTCCCTGTTGATCATCGTCGTCGTCACGATGGACTTCTGGGCCCAGGTGCAGAGCTACATCATGAGTCAGCAGTACGAGTCGCTGCTGAAGAAGGCCAGCTTCAAGCCCAATTGAGGGACGAGCTGTTCATAGGAAAGATTTGATTTAACTTCCACAGACACGTAGGCATGGCGAAAGACGACGTCATTCAGATGCAGGGTGAGATCCTCGAGAACTTGCCCAACGCTACGTTTCGTGTGAAGTTGGAAAACGGGCATGTCGTCCTCGGGCACATCTCCGGCAAGATGCGGATGCACTACATCCGCATCCTTCCCGGCGACAAGGTGACCGTGGAGCTGACGCCCTACGATTTGAGTCGTGCTCGCATCGTGTTCCGGGCGAAGTGAGCTGTTTGAACCCCCGGGAACGCGTCAAGAGCGCATAAGAGTTAGGCCAAGGAGCAGACCATGAAAGTTTCGGCATCCGTGAAGCAGATGTGCCGCAATTGCAAGATCATCCGCCGCAAGGGCGTGGTGCGTGTGATCTGCACCGACCCGCGCCACAAGCAGCGTCAGGGCTGAGCCCCAGCGCGCACGACAGGACTAGAGGACAACCATGGCACGTATTGCTGGTATCAACATTCCGCCGCAAAAGCACACTGAGATCGGTCTGACCTCGATCTACGGCATTGGCCGTACGACCGCCCAGAAGATCTGCACCACCTGCGGCATCCCGTTCGACAAGAAGGTCAAGGACCTGACCGACGCCGATCTCGAGAAGATCCGTGACGTCGTCAACCAGATGACCATCGAGGGCGATCTGCGCCGTGAGATGTCCATCAACATCAAGCGCCTGATGGACCTCGGCTGCTACCGCGGCTTCCGTCATCGCCGTGGCCTGCCGATGCGTGGTCAGCGTACCCGCACGAATGCCCGCACCCGCAAGGGTCCGCGCAAGTCGGCGGCGACCGGCAAGAAGTGACAAGCTGCCCGAACTGAAAGAAGGTCAATATGGCAAAAGCACCCAACAATTCGGCTGCCCAGCGCGTCCGCAAGAAGGTCCGCAAGAACGTTGCCGACGGCATTGCGCACGTCCACGCCTCGTTCAACAACACCATCATCACCATCACCGACCGTCAAGGCGGCGCCCTGTCGTGGGCTTCGTCGGGTGGTCAGGGCTTCAAGGGTTCGCGCAAGTCGACCCCCTTCGCAGCCCAGGTGGCCGCTGAAGTTGCCGGCCGTGCCGCGCAAGAGCAGGGCATCAAGAACCTCGACGTCAAGATCAAGGGCCCTGGCCCCGGTCGCGAGTCGTCGGTGCGTGCGCTGGCCGCCCTCGGCATCCGCATCAACTCGATCTCTGACGTGACGCCCGTGCCGCACAACGGCTGCCGTCCGCAGAAGCGCCGCCGCATCTGAGCCTGCTCCTCTGGCGACAGGGATATTGCAGAATCGGATGACGGTGCGATAATCGCGCGTTTCCCCGGAGCCGGCGGGCACTTCAGTGCCGCGCCGGCTTCAGTCTTGAGTCTGCCCCGCTGGGGGCGCTCATAAGCCCACCGTCCAAGCCCACAACAACACCGGCTGGACTCGCGTCAGGTACTCGGTTGCGAGGCCCGGCGTCAGATTGAACAAGGACACTCAAAGTGGCACGTTACCTCGGCCCCAAGGCCAAACTTTCCCGCCGTGAAGGCACCGACCTCTACCTGAAGAGCGCCCGCCGCGCCATCAGCGACAAGGCCAAGTTCGACAGCAAGCCCGGCCAGCATGGTCGCACCTCTGGCCAGCGCACGTCCGATTTCGGCCTGCAACTGCGTGAAAAGCAGAAGGTCAAGCGCATGTACGGCGTGCTGGAGCGCCAGTTCCGCCGCTACTTCGCTGAAGCCGAGCGCCGCAAGGGCTCGACCGGCGTGAACCTGCTGCAGCTGTTGGAGTGCCGCCTGGACAACGTCGTCTACCGCATGGGCTTCGGCTCCACCCGCGCCGAAGCTCGCCAGCTGGTGTCGCACAAGGGTGTGACGGTGAACGGCGAGGTCGTGAACATCGCCTCCTACCTGGTCAAGGCCGGTGACGTCGTCGCCGTGCGCGAGAAGGCCAAGAAGCAGCTGCGCGTGACGGAAGCCTTCAAGCTGGCCGACTCCATCGGCCTGCCGGCCTGGGTGGCCGTCGACGGCACTAAGCTCGAAGGCGTGTTCAAGAAGGCCCCGGACCGCGATGAGTTCGGCGCCGAGATCAACGAATCGCTGATCGTCGAGTTGTACTCGCGTTAATGCTTCCCCCCGCCGATCACGCCCCTGCGGGCGCGGTCGGCGTTTCCTCGTCCGGGCGTCCAAGCCCCTCGAAGGCTCTGCCCGGCTGGTCCTCAGCCTTATCGGTGTAACGAACCGAGGGTATTGAAAGAAAGACCTCATGCAAACCAACTTGCTCAAACCCAAGTCCATCAACGTGGAGCCCCTGGGCGGTCATCGTGCCAAGGTCACGCTGGAGCCGTTCGAACGCGGCTACGGTCACACCCTGGGCAACGCCCTGCGCCGTGTGCTGCTCTCGTCGATGGTGGGGTATGCGCCGACGGAAGTGACGATTGCTGGCGTGCTGCACGAGTACTCGGCCATCGACGGCGTGCAAGAGGACGTGGTTCACATCATGCTGAACCTCAAGGGCGTCGTCTTCCGCCTGCACAACCGTGAAGAAGTGACCCTGGTCCTGCGCAAGGAAGGCGAAGGCCCCGTCACCGCGGCCGACATCCAAACCCCGCACGACGTCGAGATCATCAACCCCGAGCACGTCATCGCGCACCTGTCGCAAGGCGGCAAGCTAGACATGCAGATCAAGGTCGAGAAGGGCCGTGGCTATGTGCCCGGCACGATGCGACGCTTCGGCGACGAGCCGACCAAGAGCATCGGCCGCATCGTCCTCGACGCCTCGTTCTCGCCCGTCAAGCGCGTCAGCTATGCGGTCGAGAACGCCCGCGTCGAGCAGCGTACCGACCTGGACAAGCTGGTCATGGAGATCGAGACCAACGGCGCCATCTCGCCCGAGGAAGCGATCCGTGCCTCGGCCAAGATCCTGGTGGAACAGCTGGCCGTGTTCGCCCAGCTGCAAGGCACCGACCTGGTCGACGCCTTCGACCAGCCGGCCCAGCGCTCCAGCAGCTTCGACCCGATCCTGCTGCGCCCGGTCGACGAGCTCGAACTGACCGTGCGTTCGGCCAACTGCCTGAAGGCCGAAAACATCTACTACATCGGCGACCTGATCCAGCGCACCGAGACCGAACTGCTGAAGACCCCCAACCTGGGTCGCAAGTCGCTCAACGAGATCAAGGAAGTCCTGGCTTCTCGCGGTCTGACCCTCGGCGCCCGTCTGGAAAACTGGCCCCCCCAAGGTCTCGACAAGCGGTAATCCGCTGCGCTCCAACAGAAAAGACGGCCTGAAGGCCGTCCTCTGATGACAAGCGCACCCAGGTGCGTTTGATCGTGCCCCGGCAGTACCTGATCCGGCTGCCGGCATTAACAAAGTGAAAGGTAACAAGCACCATGCGTCACCGTAACGGCCTCCGCAAACTCAACCGCACCAGCGCCCATCGCCAGGCGATGCTGCGCAACATGTGTGTCTCGCTGCTGCAGCACGAAGCCATCAAGACCACGGTCCCCAAGGCCAAGGAACTGCGCCGCGTCGTCGAGCCGCTGATCACGCTGGCCAAGGAGCCCACGCTGGCCAACCGCCGCCTGGCTTTCGACCGCCTGCGCGACCGCGACATCGTCAGCAAGCTCTTCAACGAACTGGGCCCGCGCTTCGCGGCACGTCCGGGCGGCTACACCCGCATCCTGAAGATGGGCTTCCGCGTCGGCGACAACGCGCCCATGGCCTTCGTCGAGCTGGTGGACCGCGCCGAAGGCGAGACCGCCGGCGAAGCCGCTGAATAAGCGTTTCCAACCCGCCTGATCCAAGCCCGCCTCGTGCGGGCTTTTTTCATGGGCCTTTGCCCGTTGACCCAAACGGTAGTGGCCTCGCCGGGGCAGGTGAAGGAGGTGGGCCGCGCCGCGGCCCTGGGGACACGGAGTCATTGCGCGGCTGTGCGACCTGGCGCTACCCGCGGCAGCGGATGCGCCCAAACGACGGGTCAGCAAACAGGCTGCCTAACGGGCTAGCTGTGGCCTCTGCCCTGATAGAGTCGCCGCCAATCTTTCGCCAGCGCAGCTTCAGCGCAGCCTTTGCGCCAGCGGTGACCGGCCCCCCTTCTGGATATCAGGATTGAGCGGACCATGAGCGTCTCCACCGCGCAGCGACCCCGCAAGCCTCGCCCCCTCAAGACGCCCCCGGCCATCGACGGCGCGGAGCCGGCATCCGATGCCGCCGGTGCCGCGTCCTCCCGGGCGCGCCAGATCCTGGCCGCGCTGTCGGCGCTGCGCGACGGCGATTTCTCGGTGCGACTGCCCGGCGACTGGGCCGATGTGGACGGCCAGATCGCCGCCGCGTTCAACCAGATCACGGCGCAGGAGGCGCGCATCGCTGCCGAGGTGGCACGGCTCTCCGCCACCGTCGGCAAGGAGGGGCGGCTCAAGCAGCGCATGTCGCTGCCCGGCTCGCTGGGCGGCTGGGCGACCAAGGTGGAGTCCATCAACACGCTGATGGACGACCTGGTGCGGCCTACCGCCGAGATTGCGCGCACCATCGGCGCTGTCGCCAAGGGCGACCTGAGCCAGTCCATGGAACTGGAGGTGGATGGGCGCGAACTCAAGGGCGAGTTCCTGCGCTCGGCGCGGCTGGTCAACACCATGATCGAGCAGCTGTCGGTGTTCACGAGTGAAGTGACCCGCGTGGCGCGCGAGGTGGGCACCGAGGGCAAGCTGGG
>CAXDTK010000265.1:0-7328 GCA_963992225.1 uncultured Comamonadaceae bacterium
CTGCCGGTGGCGTTGGCCGCAGCGCCGTTGGCGGTGCTGCCCAGCGAGCCGGCCGCGCCCTGGCCGGCCGTCTTCAGCGCACCGAGCTGGTCGCTGGCGGCGGACTTCAGCTCGCCGGCGCTGCCGCGGGCGGCCTCGGCCTGGCCTTGCACGGCCGCCTTCACCTCGCCGACCTTGGCGGTCGAGGCCTCCCTGGCGCCGCCGACGGCGCCCCGGGCCTTGTCGACGCTGCCCTTGAGCAGCCCGCCGTCGGCGTTGGCCGAGCCGTTCGCGCTGCCGTTCGCGCTGCCGTTCGCGCGGCCGCCCACGTCCAGCGGGCGCGGCGACAGCGCGCCGTTCAGGCCGCCGGTGAGGCCCCCGGTCAGGCCGCCGCCAGCACCGCCGCCCAGCAGGCCGGCGTGGGCAGGGAAGCTGGCCAGCGCCGCGGCCAGGGCGGCGACGCTCAGCGTGGTGCGAAGGACTTGGGTGCGACGGGTTGCAGACATGGTGATCTCCGGTTCGTGGGTTCGGAAGGGCCGGCCTGTCCGGCCCTTTCACTGATCACAACGCCCGTCGCCGCGGCATCCTTCCCGGCCCCGCCCGGCCAGTTGCAACCGTTGGTTTCAGCGCTGCTGGCGCGCCTGCAGCTGCTCGGGCACCACGCGCAGGTCCTCACCCACGAGCCCGCGGCCGAAGACCGGGTCGCGGCCCGGCGCGCCCAGGTCCACCGCCGCAGCGGCCAGGCGTTCGACCGCCGCGGCGGCCGCGCCGGGGTCGGGCTCGCGCAGCCCGGTGGCCAGCAGCCCGGCCACCAGCGGCGCCGCGAACGAGGTGCCGCGCGCGATGCCGTAGCCGCCGCCGCTGCGGGCCACCGCCATGTCGGCACCGGGCGCCGACCACATCACCTGCGGGCCCTGGGCCGCCTCGGGCAGCACGCGGCGCGCGGCGCCGACGGCCGTCACGCCCACCACGCCGGCATAGGCCGCCGGGTACAGCGGCGGCGCGGCCGGGCCGTCGTTGCCCACGGCCGCCACCAGCAGGTGGCCGCGCTTCAGCAGCGCCGCCACGCCCTGCTCCAGCAGCCGGTTGGCCGGCCCCACCAGGCTGACGTTGACGACCGCCACGCGCTCGCGCGCCAGCCAGGCCAGCGCCCGCACCACCTCCTCGGCCGAGCCGCCATCGGGCTGGTCGCAGTACACGTCCGCGGCGAACAGCTCGGCCTGCGCGGCCGCACCGGCAAAGCCGCGGTCCCGGCCCACCAGCAGCGACGCGACGGCCGTGCCGTGCTCGCTGGGCACGGCGCGGCCGCCGCAGCCGAAGCTGGCGCCGGCGGCGCGGCGCAGCGCCGCATGGCGGCGGTCCACGCCGCCGTCCACCAGGCCCACGCGCAGCGGCCCGCGGGTGGCGGGGGGGGTGGGCGCCGCCGGCACCGCGGCCACCTCGCCGCCGCGCCCGTACAGGTGGTTGAAGTCGGCCTGCAGCTCGGGCTGGGCGGCGCGCAACCGGGCCAGCGCCTCGGCCGTGTCCAGGCCCGGCGGCACGCGCAGCACGACCTGGTGCAGGTCCAGCTCCGGCCAGGCCTCCTCGCGCAGCTGGACCAAGCCCAGCGCCGCCGCCGCGGCCAGCGCCGCCGGGCCGGGCGACACCAGCACCAGCTCCTGCCGGCGGATGGGCTCGCCGGCCGGGTCGGCCTCGATGCGGTCGGGGTGGCGGGCCAGCAGCTCGCGCGCCTGCGTCAGGCGCTGGTCCAGCAGCCGGGTGGCGGGCTGCAGCAGCTCCGGCAGCGGTGCGGGCAGCGCGCGGTCCAGCACGCCGGGCAGGCGCTGCACGCCGGGCAGTTGCGGCAGCTGGGGCAGGCGCAGCTGGGCCTGGGCCGGCGCGGTGGCCAGGCCCAGGGCGAACGGGAGGAACAGCAGGAATTTCATGGGGTCATGGGGCTTGCACAGGATAACGAGCGGGACCGGGAAGAAAATCCACGCCTCGCCCGTTGTCCCTATATCGATGCCCGAACCCGCTCCCTCGCTCCGTCAGGAAATCGCCGCGCTGCTGCCGCGGCTGCGCCGCTTCGGCCGCACGCTGGCCCATGCCCGCGAAGACGCCGACGACCTGGTGCAGGTCGCCATCGAGAAGGCGCTGAACCGCACCGACCAGTGGACGCCTGGAACGCGTCTGGACAGCTGGATGTTTCGCATCATGCAGAACGCCTGGATCGATGAACTGCGCGCCCGCGAGCGGCGCGGCCAGACCTTCCTGCCCGAGGAGGACGGCGAGCAGGTGGGCGACGGCGCGGCCTCGGGCGCGCCGCTGGACGCCATCCTGGTGCGCAAGGCGGTCGCAAAGCTCAGCGACGAGCACCGCACGGTGGTCGGCCTGGTGCTCGTCGAGGGCTTGAGCTACCAGGAGGCGGCGGACACATTGGGCGTGCCGGTGGGCACGGTCACGAGCCGCCTGGCCCGCGCCCGCGAGGCGCTGCAGGAATTGCTGGGGGAGTGGCCATGAGCCGGAGCGATGAGGACCTGTTGAAGACCGAGCGGCGCCGCATGGCCGCGGCCTTCGGCGACGTGCTGGACGAGCCCGTGCCGGACCGGCTGACGGCGCTGCTGGCCGAGCCGCCCGCGGCGCCGCAGGTGGTGGACCTGGGCGCCGTGCGCGCGCAGCGGCGCGGCATGTCCAGCTGGGCCGCCTGGGGCGGCATGGCCGCGACGCTGGTGCTGGGCACGCTGATCGGCACGCGGCTGGCGCCGCCCGCGGTGGAGGCTGGGGGTGCGCGGCTGGTGGCCACCGGCGCCATCGGTCAGGCGCTGGAGCGCCAGCTGGCCCGCGAGGGCAGCGGGCCGGTGGCCGTGCAGCTGAGCTTCAAGGCCCGGGACGGCCGCTGGTGCCGCAGCTTCACGACCGCGACGTCGGCCGGCCTGGCCTGCCGCGAGGCCGATGGCGCCTGGGCGCTGCAGCAGGTGGCCGCCGTCGATGCGCCGGCCGGCACCGGCATGCGCCAGGCCGCCACTGCCCTGCCGGCGGCGCTGCTGGCCACGGTGGACCAGTTGATGGCCGGCGAGGCCCTGGATGCCACCCAGGAACAGACGGCGCGGGATGCCGGCTGGCGACGCTGATCAGTCCTTGATGGGGCTGATCTGCACGCTGACGATTTGCCAGGCGCCGCCGCGCTTCACGTAGACGTCGATGTAGCGGTAGTGGCTGCTGAACGGCTGGCCCTGGTAGCGGCCGGTCATGCGCGTGCGGCCACTGATCAGCGCCGTGTCGCCGTAGACCCGCACCTCGAAGTCCTCGACGGTGTAGGGGTCCAGCACCAGGTCGGGCGAGACGAGGCCGTCGACGAAGCTGGCCTTGGTCTCGACGTTGCCGCGCGCGTCGATCTGGCGGAAGTCGTCAGCCATGTTGGCCTCGATGGCCGCACGGTCCTTGGCCACGATCGCCCGGTCCCAGGCATCCGCCTGGGCCTTGAGCCGGGTGGCCAGGTCGGGCGGCGGCGCAGCCTGGGCGATGCCCGCAACGGCTGCCAGGGTCAGCAGCAGGCGGCGCCTCATACTTCCAGGCTGCGCCAGATCAGGCCGGTGATCAGCTCGCGCGCGGCCTCGAAGTCGCTGGCCTCCAGCCGCGGCTTGCCCATGTAGAGCGCGAACTGCGGCGCCAGGTCGGCATAGGCCTGGGTGGACGACCAGAGCAGGAACATCAGGTGCGTGAAGTCGACGCGCCGGATCAGGCCCTCGGCGGCCCAGCGCTCGAAGCGCGCCACGTCGGCATGCAGCAGCGGCATCACCTGCGCGCGCAGCACGTCGGTGTAGCGCGGCGCACCGGCCATGATCTCGCGGGTGAAGACGGCGTTGCCGCTGGGCCGCTCGCGGCTGAAGCGCAGCTTGGCGGCGACATAGGCCTGGATGGCCGCATGCGGCTCGTCGGCCTCGGCGATGGCGTTCATGCTGGCCATCCATTCGCCCATCACGCTGTCCAGCACGGCGCGGTAGAGGTCTTCCTTGCTAGGCCAGTGGTAGAGCAGGTTCTGGCGCGACAGGTCCAGGGCGGCGGCGATGCTGTCGAGGCTGACACCCTCGAAGCCGAAGCGGGCGAACTGGCGCTCGGCCTCGGCCAGGATGGCCTCCTGCTTGCGCAGGGTGGCCGCGCGCGGGGTGCGCATGACGGTGACGGTGGCGGTCATGCACCGGATTCTGACGTTGCGCACCAAGCGGGCGCTGCGGGTTTTTACGTCTAGGTCAATTTTTACGGGCTAGTAATGTTTGGCCGTTGAAGCCTGGGAGCCACCCATGGACCTTGCCGACCTGAAATCCGGCCGCCTGACGCCCGCCGACTACGCCCGCCACTTCGGCGACGCGCATGCGCCGCTGAACCGCGCCCAGGCGCTGATCGAGGCCGAGCGCTGCTACTACTGCTTCGACGCGCCCTGCCAGACGGCCTGCCCGACCAGCATCGACGTGCCCAGCTTCATCCAGCGCATCGCGCAGGACAACGTGCGCGGCGCGGCCGAGGCCATCCTGACGGCCAACCCGTTGGGCGGCATGTGCGCCCGGGTCTGCCCGACCGAGGTGCTGTGCGAGCAGGCCTGCGTGCGCAACACGGCCGAGGGCAAGCCGGTCGAGATCGGGCTGCTGCAGCGCTTCGCGGTGGAGGGCTTCTTCGACCGCCCCGGCCGGCCGCTGTTCGAGCGCGGCATGCCCACGGGGCGACGCATCGCCGTGGTCGGGGCCGGCCCGGCCGGGCTGGCGGCCGCGCACGGCCTGGCCTGGCGCGGGCACGAGGTGGCGCTGTTCGACGCGGCGCCCAAGCTGGGCGGGCTGAACGAGTACGGCCTGGCGACCTACAAGGTGGCCGGCGGCTTCGCGCAGCGCGAGATCGACTGGCTGCTGAGCATCGGTGGCATCACCCCGCGCCTGAACCGCGCGCTGGGCCGCGACTTCACGCTGGACGGCCTGCTGGCGGAGTTCGACGCCGTGTTCCTGGGCCTGGGCCTGCAGGGCGTCAATGCGCTGGGCATCGCCGAGCCGCTGCTGCCGGGCTCGCAGGCCGCCGTCAGGGATGCGGTGGATTTCATCGCGGAGCTGCGCCAGAGCCGCCCGGAGGCGGTCAGCGTGGGGCGCCGCGTGGTGGTGATCGGCGGCGGCATGACGGCGGTGGACGCCGCGGTGCAGAGCCGGCTGCTGGGCGCCGAGCAGGTCACCATGGTGTACCGGCGCGGGCCCGAGTCGCTGTCGGCCTCGGTGGTGGAGCAGCAATGGGCGCAGACGCATGGCGTGACCATCCGCTGCTGGGCCCGGCCGCTGGCGCTGGAGGCCGAAGGCGGTGTGCTGCGCGGCATGCGCTTCGCGGCGACGCGGCTGGAGGGCAACCAGCTGGTGGACCGCGGCGACACATTCACGCTGGAGGCCGACATGGTGCTGCGTGCCATCGGCCAGCGCTTCGTCGCCGAGCCGGTGGGCGCGGGCATCGCGCTGGAGGGTGGCCGCATCCGCACCGATGCCGAGGGCCGCACCAGCCTGGCGCGGGTCTGGGCCGGCGGCGACTGCCGGGCCGGTGGCCGCGACCTGACCGTGGAGGCCGTCGAACACGGCAAGCGGGCCGCCGCCAGCATCGACCGCGAGCTGGGGCTCGCCACCGCCCGCCAACCCGACCCGGAGGCCCGCAACCATGGCTGACCTGCGCACCGACTTCCTGGGCATCCAGAGCCCCAACCCCTTCTGGCTGGCCTCGGCCCCGCCCACCGACAAGGAGGTCAACGTGCGCCGCGCCTTCGAGGCCGGCTGGGGCGGCGTGGTCTGGAAGACGCTGGGCGAGGACCCGCCGGTGGTCAACGTCAACGGCCCGCGCTACGCCACGCTGTGGAGCCAGGACCGGCGCGTCATCGGCTTCAACAACATCGAGCTGATCTCGGACCGGCCTCTAGAGGTCAATCTCGACGAGATCCGCCGCGTGAAGCGCGACTTCCCGGACCGGGCCATGGTGGTATCGCTGATGGTGCCGGTCAACGAGGCGAGCTGGAAGGCCATCCTGGCGCGCGTGGCCGACACCGGGGCCGACGGCGTGGAGCTGAACTTCGGCTGCCCGCACGGCATGAGCGAGCGCGGCATGGGCTCGGCCGTGGGCCAGGTGCCCGAGTACATCCAGCAGGTCACCGAGTGGTGCAAGGCGCACACCCGGCTGCCGGTCATCGTCAAGCTCACGCCCAACATCACCGACGTGCGCCACCCGGCGCGCGCCGCCCGGGCCGGCGGCGCCGATGCGGTGAGCCTGATCAACACCATCAACTCGGTGATGGGCGTGGACCTGGACCGCATGACCATGAACCCGGTCACCGACGGCTGGGGCTCGCACGGCGGCTACTGCGGCCCGGCGGTCAAGCCCATCGCGCTGAACATGGTGGCCGAAATCGCCCGCGACGCCGCCACGGCGGGCCTGCCGATCAGCGGCATCGGCGGCATCACGACCTGGCGCGACGCGGCCGAGTTCATCGCGATGGGCTGCGGCACCGTGCAGGTCTGCACCGCGGCCATGGTCTACGGCTTCAAGATCGTCGAGGATCTGTGTTCCGGCCTGTCCAACTTCATGGACGAGAAAGGCTATGCGCGCCTGTCGGACTTCCAGGGCCGCGCCGTGCCCACGGTCAAGAACTGGAACCAGCTCAACCTCAACCACGTCGAGAAGGCCGTCATCCAGCAGGACAGCTGCATCCAGTGCGGCCGCTGCCATGTGGTCTGCGAGGACACCTCGCACCAGGCCATCTGGGCCACGAAAGACGGCAAACGCCACTTCCACGTCAACGAAGCCGAGTGTGTCGGGTGCAACCTCTGTGTGTCGATCTGCCCGGTCCCTGGCACCATCGCGATGCGTGCCCTGAAACCTGGCGAAACCGATGCCCGCACCGGTCGCGTCATCGACGGCAGTCATGCCGACTGGACCACGCATCCGAACAACCCGATGCGAGCCGCCTGCGGCTGAACAAGGATTTGCGATGAGTCACTACGAAGTGGGCCACTGGATCAACGGCGCCGCCACGCGCGGCAGCGGCGAGCGCCAGCAGGACATCCACAACCCCGCCACCGGCGCGGTGCAGGGCCGGCTGCTGCTGGGCAGCGTGGCCGACCTGGACGCCGCCGTCGCCAGCGCCAGCCATGCAGCCCGGTCCTGGAGCCAGACCCCGCCGCTGGCGCGCTCCCGCGTGCTGTTCCGCTACCTGCACCTGCTGCAGGAGCGCCGCGAGCAGATGGCCGACGCCATCGTGCGCGAGCATGGCAAGACCCTGCCCGACGCGATCGGCGAGGTGGCGCGCGGCATCGAGGTGGTGGAGTTCGCCACCGCCATGCCGCAGCTGCTCAAGGGCG
>CAXDTK010000266.1:0-7275 GCA_963992225.1 uncultured Comamonadaceae bacterium
TCCTTGGACGTCGGGGGCTGCGGCCCGGCGCGTGATGGAGGACACATCCCGGCGTCATATCTTCGTGACGCCACCGCCCAAGCGCGCTAAACTTGTTTGTGAATGATAGCCGCAAGGTGGTCGTTCCCTGCTTTTCCTCCCTGAGCAGGAGCCTTAGCGTGATGACAGCGATAAGGCTTTCTCAGCCCCGGTTCGACCGGGGCTTTTTTTGTCACGCACCTTGAAGGCGTGACGGGCACACCTCCCTCGGGCCAGCCCCGGGTAAGCCCTGCCCATAATGGCCCCATGCTCTGGGTCAAAGCCTTCCACATCGTCTTCGTCGCCGCCTGGTTCGCCGGCCTGTTCTACCTGCCGCGCATCTTCGTGAACCTGGCCATGGTGCCGGCCGACAGCCATGCCGAGCGCGAGCGGCTGCTGCTGATGGCGCACAAGCTGCACCGCTTCACCAGCATCCTGATGGGCGTGGCTCTGCTGCTGGGCTTCTGGGTCTGGCTGGGCTTCGGCGTCGGCCGCTTCGCGGGCAGCTACTGGCTGCATGCCAAGCTGGCCCTGGTGGTGGGCGTCATCGGCTACCACCACATGAACCGCCGCCTGCTGCGCAGCTTCGAGGCGCTGTCCAACCGCCGCAGCCACCGCTGGTTCCGCATCTACAACGAGACGTCGGTGCTGCTGTTCACGGCCATCGTGGTGCTGGTGACCGTCAAGCCGTTCTGAGCGCCGTCATGCACCGTCGGCAGAGCTCCGCCACCTGGCTGCTGCTGGCCCATGTGGGGCTGGTGATCTATGCCAGCCTGTACCCGCTGTGGTCGTGGCGCTGGCCGCCCGGCATGGGGCTGCCCTGGCTGTTCGCGCTGCCCTGGCCGCCGCGCTTCTGGGGTTTCGACGTGGAGGCCAACCTGCTGGGCTACATCCCGTTGGGGCTGCTGGGCTTCGCGGCGGCGATGCGCTCCGGCTGGGGCATGCGCGCCGCGCTGCTACTGGGCTTCCTGCCGGGGCCGCTGCTGTCGTTCGCGATGGAAACGCTGCAGTTCTTCGTGCCGGGCCGGGTGCCGTCGCTGTCCGACCTGGCGTTGAACAGCGCCGGCAGCACGCTGGGCGCGCTGCTGGGCCTGGTGCTGGGCGGCCTGGGCGGCTTGCAGCGCTGGGAGGACGTGCGCGACCACTGGTTCGGCGCCAGCAGTGCGCCGGCGCTGGCGCTGCTGGCGCTGTGGCCGGTGGCGCTGCTGTACCCCACGCCGCTGCCGTTCGGCCTGGGCCAGTGGCTGCCCTGGCTGCGCGGCGCGCTGGTGGACGCGCTGGCCGGCACGCCCTGGGCGCTGGACTGGAGCGACGCCGTCACCGTCGAGCATGCGTTGCCGCCGGGCCTGGAGGCGCTGGCGATCGCGCTGGGGCTGGTCGCGCCGGTGCTGCTGATGATCGCGGTGGCCCGGCCGGGGCTGCGCCGGCTGGTGCTGGCCGGTGGCGCGATGCTGCTGGGCCTGCTGGGCACCGCCACGGCGACCGCCATGGCTTTCGGGCCCGATCACGCCTGGGCCTGGTTGAGCGACGCGACGCGGCCCGGCGTGGGCCTGGGCATGGTGATGTCGCTGCTGGCCTGCCTGCTGCCCTCGCGGGTGGCGGCGGCGCTGGGGCTGTTCGCGCTGTGCGCGCTGATCGGCCTCATCAGCGTCGCGCCCAGCGACCCCTACCTGGCGCTGAACATGCAGGCCTGGGAGCATGGCCGTTTCGTCAACCTCTACGGCCTGACGCGCTGGGTGGCCTGGACCTGGCCCTTCATCGCGCTGGTCTGGCTGTCGGCCCGGCTGGTGCAGAAACCCCGGTGAGACAATCGATCGCGATGAGTTACTACCAGCGCCACCTCTTCGTCTGCCTCAACCAGCGTGCCAACGGCGAGGCCAGTTGCGCCGACCATGACGCGCAAGGCGCCTTCGACCACTGCAAGGCCCGCGTGAAGCAGCTGGGCCTGGCCGGCAAGGGGGGCGTGCGCGTCAACAAGGCCGGCTGCCTGGACCGCTGCGCCGGCGGGCCGGTGGCGGTGGTCTACCCGGAGGAGGTCTGGTACTCCTGGGTCGACCAGAGCGACCTCGACGAGATCGTCGAGCGCCATCTGCGCGACGGCGAGGTGGTCGAGCGGCTGGTGCTGCCGGACGACGTGGGCCGATGAACGCGCAGACCGAGAAGCGCCTGGTCCCGGGTCCGGCGGGCCCGATCGAGATCGCCGTCGACCTGCCCGCCGGCGGTGCCACGCCGCTGGGCACCGCGCTGATCTGCCACCCCAACCCGACGCAGGGCGGCACGATGGACAACAAGGTCGTGCAGACGCTGGCGCGCGCCTTCCTGCAGCTGGGCTGGCGCGCGGTGCGCTTCAACTTCCGCGGCATCGGCCAATCCGAGGGGGCCTGGGACGAGGGCCGCGGCGAGGTGGATGACGCGCTGGCCGTGCTGGCCGCCGTCCGTGCGCCCGGCGAGGCGCTGATCCTCGCCGGCTTCTCCTTCGGCGGCTATGTCGCGTCGCGCGCGGCGCAGCGCGTCATCGAACCCGCGCAGCGACTGGTGCTGGTGGGTCCCGCCACCAGCCGCTTCGACACCGCGCCGGTGCCGGCCGACACCGTGGTCATCCACGGCGAGGTGGACGACGTCGTGCCGCTGGCGTCGGTGCTCGACTGGGCCCGGCCGCAGAGCCTGCCCGTCACCGTGGTGCCCGGCGTGGGCCATTTCTTCCATGGGCAGCTGCCGCTGCTCAAGTCCCTTGTCGTGCGCGCTTTCGATCCCATGTTGGACCGGCCGCGCGCCTGAACCGTTCCGATGAAACGACTGCTTGCCTCCGTCCTTGCCGCACTGCTTGCCGCGTCCGCGCTGACCGCCCGGGCCCAGGCGCCCCAGCCGCCCGAGATCGCGGCGCGCAACTACGTGCTGATCGACCTGACGTCGGCCAAGACGCTGACCGAGCGCGACGCCGACACGCCGCAGGACCCGGCCTCCCTCACCAAGCTGATGACGGCCTATGTCGTCTTTGGCGCGCTGCGCGACAAGAAGCTGACGCTGGAGCAGACGCTGCCGGTGTCCAAGCGCGCCTGGGACGAGCGCAAGGGCGAGCCCTCGCTGATGTTCATCGACACGACCATGTCGCCCAAGGTCGACGAGTTGCTGCGCGGCCTCATCATCCAGAGCGGCAACGACGCGGCGGTGGTGCTGGCCGAAGGCGTGGCCGGCACGGTGGAGGGCTTCGTGCAGCTGATGAACCGCCAGGCCCAGGCCTGGGGCCTGAAGAACACCGAGTTCCGCAACGTGACCGGCATGAGCGAGCCCGGCCACAAGGCCAGCGCGCGCGACATCGCCACCATCGCCGCCCACATCATCACGGACTTCCCCGAGTACTACGCCTACTACTCGCAGCGCGACTACACCTTCAACAAGATCCGCCAGGACAACCGCAACCTGCTGCTGCGCCGCGACCCGACCGTGGACGGCATGAAGACCGGCTACACCGAGACGGCCGGCTACTGCCTGGTGTCCAGCGCCAACCGCGACTTCCCCAACGGCAAGCGCCGGCTGCTGAGCGTCGTCATGGGCACCAGCTCCAAGGAGGCCCGCGCCAGCGAGAGCCAGAAGCTGCTGAACTGGGGCTACACCGCCTATGACGCGGTCAAGGTGTTCGATGCCGGCAAGGCCATCGCCACCGTCCCGGTCTGGAAGGGCGAGGCCAAGGAAGCCAGGCTCGGTGCGGCCGACGCCGTCTTTGTCGCCGTGCCGCGCGGCGACGGCAGCAAGCTGCAGACCCAGGTCGAGCGCACCGACCCGCTGGTGGCGCCGCTGAACAAGGGCCAGCGCGTCGGCACGCTGCGCGTCAGCACCACCGCCGGCACGCCGGTGGCCGAGGTGCCGCTGATCGTGCAGGAGGCGGTGCCGGTGGCCGGGCTGTTCGGCCGCGCGTTCGACTCCATCCGCCTCTGGATCAAGTGAGCCCGCCATGAACCTGCCGCCCGACATCCCGCCCGAGCAGTCGCTGATCGAGTACCCGTCGCAGTTCCCGATCAAGGTGATGGGCGCGCATGTGGAGGGCTTCGTCGAGGCCATCACGCATGTGGCGCTGCAGTTCGACCCGGGCTTCGACGCGGCCACCATCGAGCGCCGGCCCAGCAAGGGCGGCAACTACCTGGGCCTGACCATCACCATCACGGCCACCAGCCGCGAGCAGCTCGACGAGCTCTACCGCACGCTGACCACCCACCCGATGGTCAAGGTGGTGCTGTAGGCGGCACAGCCGCGCCGAACATGCGGTCCTTGCCCAGCAAGACCTGCTGGTGGCCGCAGCCGGCCGGGATCATCGGAAAGCAGTTTTCCTCGGCCGTCACCTGCACGTCCAGGAAGAACGGCACCGGCGCGGCCAGGCACTCGGCCAGTGCGGCATCCAGCTCGTCGCGCCGCGTGACGCGCCGGGCCGACCAGCCGAAGCCGCGCGCCACGGCCACGAAGTCGGGCAGCGACTCGTTGTAGCTCTGGCTGTAGCGGCCGCCGTGGATCAGCTCCTGCCACTGGCGCACCATGCCCATCCAGCCGTTGTTGCACAGCACCACCTTGACGGGCGTGCGGTGCTGGCGCGCGGTGGCCAGCTCCTGGATGTTCATCAGGATGGACGCGTCGCCGCTGACGCAGACCACGGTCTTGTCCGGATGGGCGACCTGCGCGCCGATGGCCGCCGGCAGGCCGTAGCCCATGGTGCCGGCGCCGCCCGAGGTCAGCCAGCGCCGCGGCTGCTCGAAGCGCAGGTGCTGGGCGGCCCACATCTGGTGCTGGCCCACGTCGGTGGCCACGATGGCATCGCGCCCGGCCAGCGCCTGCTGCAGCCGCTGCATCAACGCCTGCGGGGCGATGCGCTCGGGCGTGTCGTCGAAGGCCAGCGAGGCCTCGGCCTGCCAGCGGGCGATGCGCCGCCACCAGTCGGTCAGGCGTGCCGGGTCGAGCGGGCGGTCGTCCAGTGCGGCCAGCAGCGCCTGCAGCAGCGGCCCGCAGTCGCCCGGCAACGGGATGTCGGCCCGCACCACCTTGTGGATGGAGCGCGGGTCGATGTCGATGTGGATGACCCGGGCCGTCGGGCAGAAGCTGTCCAGCCGCCCGGTCACGCGGTCGTCGAAGCGGGCGCCCACGCAGACCACGAGGTCGGCGTGGTGCAGGGCCAGATTGGCTTCCAGCGTGCCGTGCATGCCCAGCATGCCCAGCCAATGCGGGCTGGACGCGGGCAGGGCGCCCAGCCCCATCAGCGTCAGCGTGCAGGGCGCGCCGGTCAGCGCCACCAGGCGATGGAAGGCGTCGCAGGCCGCGGGCCCCGAATTCACCAGGCCGCCGCCGCCGTAGAACACCGGCCGGTGCGCCTGCGCGATGGCGTCGGCGGCTGCCTGGATGCCCGCCTGCAGCGCGGCATCCCGCGTGGCGCGCGGGGCGGCGCTGGCCTGCGGTGAGGGTTGCCGGCGCACGGGCATGGCCTGCACGTCCTTGGGCACGTCCAGCAGCACCGGCCCGGGGCGCCCGCCGGCCGCCGTCGCGAACGCCTGGCGCAGCAGCGGCTCCAGCTGATCGGGATCGCGCACCTGCGCGTTCCACTTGGTCACCGGGCGCGAGATGCCCAGCGCATCGCACTCCTGGAAGGCGTCGGTGCCGATGGCCGTGGTGGCCACCTGGCCGCTGATGCAGACCACCGGCACCGAGTCGCACAGCGCGTCCAGCAGGCCGGTGGTGGTGTTGCTCATGCCCGGGCCGGAGGTGACGAACACCACGCCCACCCGCCCGCTGCTGCGCGCATAGCCCTGCGCCGCATGCACGGCGGCCTGCTCATGCCGCACCAGCACATGGCGCAGGCGCGGCTCGGCGTGCAAGGCGTCGTACAGCGGCAGCACGGCGCCGCCGGGATAGCCGAACACGGTGTCCACGCCAAGGTCGAGCAGGGTCTGGATCAGCACCATGGCGCCGCTGGTGGCGGGCGCTGGTGTCGCGGTGGTGGCGGAGGGGGAAGAGGAGCAGGGCATGCCCAAAGTCTGCCCAGAGGCGCCCGGAAAAGGCTGCTGAAATTTCTGCCATTTACATACAATGCGGAAAATTCAGCCGCGTTTCATGGAAATTGCAGAATGGAACTGGACAAGTTCGACATCGCCATCCTCGAGGCCTTGCAGCGCGACGCGCGGGTCAGCCTGCAGGAGCTCAGTGGCCAGGTGGGCCTGACCAGCTCGCCCTGCTGGACCCGCATCAAGCGCATGGAGGCGGCCGGCGTCATCGAGGGCTACACGGTGCGCGTCAATGCCGAGAAGCTGGGCCTGGCGGACACGGTGATCGTCCAGGTCACGCTGGACAGCCATTCCGACGAGGCCTTGTTCGAGTTCGGCCGCGCGCTGGAGGCCATCCCCGAGGTGCTGGAGGCCTTCCTGATCTCGGGCGACTACGACTACTACATCCGCATCGCCGTGCGCGACACGCGCGACTACGAGCGCCTGTTGCGCGAGCGGCTCTACAAGATTCCCGGCATCCGCCACAGCCGCTCCAGCTTCGTGCTGCGCCAGCTCAAGCAGAGCCCGCTGCCGCTGCGGCGCTGATGTCGCGGGCGGTCAGGGCGTGGTGGCGAGGGCGTCGGCCTTGATGCGTGCGGCGGGGTCGCCGTTGCGGGCCGCGGCGTCGTACCAGTAGCGCGCCAGCCGCGCGTCGGCGGCCACGCCGAGGCCGGTCTCGAACATCGACGCGACCAGGTATTGCGCGCCCACGTCACCCGCCCTGGCCGCCTCCAGGTACCAGCGGTGCGCCTGCGCCATGTCCTGCGCGCGGCCGCGGCCGAGGTAGTGGCAGGTGGCCGCGGCCAGCGCACCGTCCGGGTTGCCGTGCTCGGCGGCGCGTTCGAACCAGCTGCAGGCGGCCCGGGGGTCGGGCCTGCCGCGGCGGCCCTGCTCGATCATCTCGCCCAGCGCGTTCTCGGCCAGCGCCAGGCGCTGCGCCGCGGCGCGCTGCAGCAGCTGCCAGGCCCTGGCGTCGCTCGCGCCGGGCAGCTCGCGGCGCAGGTGCATCATGGCCAGGTTGAACTGGCCGAGCGCCTCGCCGCGCGCCGCCGCCGCCGTGAAGCCGCGGGCGGCGGCCGGGCGGTCGCCTTCGTCATAGGCGGCCACGGCTTCGGACAGCGACATGGCCTGGGCCAGCGAGGCGGCCAGCAGCAGCGCGGCGATCAGGGGCGTCTTCGGCATGGCGGGCGGGCTCCGGGGCGCCGGGTGGGGCAGGGAAAGTGGCGCCTGCCTATGA
>CAXDTK010000267.1:0-7233 GCA_963992225.1 uncultured Comamonadaceae bacterium
TACACCTAAGCCTTCGTCGGCAGCGTCAGATGTGTATAAGAGACAGGCCATCAGTGGCCTCGTCCGGGCGGTGGTGCTTCGTCGGGCTCGCCGAACAGCAGCAGCAGGTTCACACCGTGGCGCTGCAGGCCACCCCCTTCGTCGGGCCCGCTGGCCAGCAGGTCCAGCGTCAGGCTGGCGAGGTCGTCGGCGACCGGCTCGATGCCGTTGTCGCGCGCCGGGTGCATGAGCTTGAGGTAGTGACCGCATTCGCTGCAGCACTCGGCCTGCACGGCCGGCTGGACCTGCGCCGTGCCACCATCGGCCGCCACCAGGCTCTGCAGCGAGATACCCTTGGTGCTCTGGCAATGCGTGCATTTGATGCGCACGTAATGCCACTGCGTGGCGCACAGGCCGCAGGCCAGGTAGCGCGCGCCCTCGGCGCCCAGGCGCTCGACGGACGCCACCGGCCGCGAGGCGCAGCAGGGGCAGACGGTGGGGTCGTCGATGCGGCCGAACGGCGCGACCGAGCCGCCTGCATGGGCCGCGGCGGTCTGCTGCACCAGCCGCACGAAATGCAGCTGCAGGCCGGCGGCTACCAGCGGGGCGCTGGCCAGGTCCAGCCCCAGCATGACGCCGGCCAGCAGCCGGCCGGCCTGGGTGTCGAGGTGCTCGTCGCTGGCGGCGGCCAGTTGCACGGCGGTGGCGCGGGCCGGGCCGTCGGCCAGATGACGGGTCAGGTCGGCCAGCAGCGCGCGCAGCGACTCGCGCCACACCGGCGCACGCGGCCAGCTGACGGCGGGCAGCAGCGGCAGGCCATCGCGCGCCGCGGCTTCCACCTGCTCGGCCGTGGGCAGCGGCACGCCGACGCCGGCCGACAGCGCGCGGTGCTGCGCATCGGCCAGCTCGGCCACGAACAGCAGGAAGTCGCGCATCGCATGGCCGTCGCTGAGCGCGCGCAGCCGCAGCGCCCGTTCGGCGAAGACGCCCGGCTCGGGCAGGTGCAGGAAGGTGATCTGCTCGCCCGCGCGGACGGCAATCTCTTCGGGGCTGAGGATCTTCTGGGAACTGGCGGTCATGCGGTCATCACTTGCCGGTCATCTCGCGATGCCAAAGCGCATGATTCTGGCGCGCCCAGCTCTCGGTGACCGTGCCGCGGGTCATCGCACGCACGGTGCCCTTGACCCAGATGGCGGCGTAGACATGCATGATGACGCCCAGCACCAGCAACACCGCGCTGGCCGCATGCACCACCACGGCGATGCGTCGCAGCAGGATCGGGAAGGCGTCGGCGAACCAGGGCTGCCAGAACATCACGCCGGTCACCAGCAGCAGCAGCAGGCAGACGCTCATCAGCCAGAACACGCCCTTCTGGCCGGCGTTGTACTTGCCGACCGGCGGCATGGAGGTCTTGTCGCCGCGCAGCATGTCGGCGCTGTGCGCGATCCATTCGCGGTCGGCCGGCACCATGCGGTTCTCGCGCCAGAGGCCGAAGAACATGCCGCCGAAGGCCAGCACCATCGCCACGCCCAGGAAGGGGTGCAGGATGCGGGCCCAGGTGCCGCCGCCGAACAGCGTGCTGAAGAAGAACAGGCTGGGGTGGAAGAAGGCCAGCCCCGAGAGGCCGGCGAGCACGAACAGCAGCGCGATGACCCAATGGTTCATGCGCTGGCCGTCGGTGTAACGCTGCAGGTACTTGGTCGCCATGGTGTGCTCCTTCAGGCGTCAGTCTTGCTGTCGGCCTCGTCCTTGGACTCGACCGGACCCACCTTCATGTAGTGGAAGAACCCGGCCACCACCGCGCCCAGCATCGCCGCGACGGCCAGCGGCTTGGCCGCGCCCTTCCACAGCGAGACCAGCGGGCTGATCTTGGGGTCCTTGGGCAGGCCGTGGTACAGCTCGGGCTTGTCGGCATGCTGCAGCACGTAGACCACGTGCGTGCCGCCCACGCCGGGCGGGTCGTAGACACCCGCGTTGGCGTAGCCGCGCTCCTTCAGGTCGGTGACGCGCTCGGCGCCGAAGTCCAGCATGTCCTCCTTGGTGCCGAAGCGGATGGCACCGGTGGGGCAGGCCTTGGCGCAGGCCGGCTCCAGGCCCACGCCGACGCGGTCGGAGCACAGCGAGCACTTGTAGGCCTTGTTGTCCACTTTGGACAGGCGTGGCACGTCGAACGGGCAGCCGGTGACGCAGTTGCCGCAGCCCACGCAGTGCTCGGAGATGAAGTCCACGATGCCGTTCGTGTACTTCACGATGGCGCCGGGGGCCGGGCAGCTCTTGAGGCAGCCCGGGTCCTCGCAATGCATGCAGCCGTCCTTGCGGATCAGCCATTCCAGGCGGTCCTTCTCGACCTCCACCTCCGAGTAGCGCATGACCGTCCAGCTCTGGGGCGTGAGGTCGCGCGGGTTGTCGTAGGTGCCGTGCGTCTCGCCCACGTCGTCGCGCAGGTCGTTCCACTGCATGCAGGCCACCTGGCAGGCCTTGCAGCCGATGCAGGAGGACACGTCGATCAGCTTGGCGACCTCGGCGACGGTCTGGCGCGCCTGCGGCGGCGTGGTCGTCGTCGCGGAGCGCTTCGCGATGTCAAGGGTTTGGAGTGAAGACATGTGGGTTCCTTATGCCTTCTCGATGTTGACGGTGAAGCTCTTGTACTCGGGCGTCTGCGTGTTGGCGTCGCCCACGAACGGGGTCAGCGTGTTCACGAGATAGCCCGGCTTGGCGACACCCACGAAGCCCCAGTGGTTGGGCAGGCCCACGGTGTGGACGCGCTTGCCGTCCACATCCAGCGAGGCGATGCGCTTGCTCACCACCGCCACGGCCTTGATGAAGCCGCGGTTGCTGCTCACCTTGACCCAGCCACCGTTCTCGATGCCCTTCTCCTTGGCCAGTTCCTCGCCGATCTCGACGAACTGCTGCGGCTGGATGACCGCGCTGCTGCGCACGTTCTTGGTCCAGTAGTGGAAATGCTCGGTCAGCCGGTAGCTGGTGGCCACGTACGGGAAGTCCTTGGGCGTGCCGAAGGCTTCCAGGTCGCCCTTGAACACGCGCGCGGCCGGGTTGGACTTGGCCTTGGCGTTGCCCGGGTGCATGGGGTTGGCCGTCAGCGGGGTCTCGAAGGGCTCGTAGTGTTCGGGCAGCGGACCGTCCACCATGCCGCTGGGCGCGAACAGGCGGGCCACGCCCTCGGCAGTCATGATGAAGGGGCGCACCGCATCCACATCCGTCGGGTTGGCGTCCGGGCGGATGTCGGGCACGTCGGAGCCGCCCCAGCGCTCGCCGTTCCAGCCCACCAGGCGCCGCTTGGGGTTCCAGGGCTTGCCGGTGGGGTCGCAGGACGCGGCGTTGTAGAGCACGCGGCGGTTCGCCGGCCAGGCCCAGGCCCAGTTCAGCGTCTGGCCGATGCCCCAGGGGTCGCTGTTGTCGCGCCGGGCCATCTGGTTGCCGGCCTGGGTCCAGGCGCCGGCATAGATCCAGCAGCCGCTGGAGGTGCTGCCGTCGTCGCGCAGCAGGCCGAAGCCGCTGAGCTGCTCGCCGGCCTTGGCCAGCACCTTGGTCGGATCCTTGGGGTCCAGCACATCGGCCAGCGCCTTGCCGTTGTACTCCTTGGCCAGTTCCTCGGCCGAGGGGTTGGTCGGCTGCAGGTAGGGCCAGCTGAGGTTGACGATGGGGTCGGGGAAGGCGCCGCCTTCCTTGACGTAGGCGGCCTTCATGCGCATGAACAGCTGCGCGATGATCTCCGGGTCGCCCTTGGCCTCGCCCGGGGGCTCGGCGCTCTTCCAGTGCCATTGCAGCCAGCGGCCGGAGTTGGTCAGCGAGCCCTCCTCCTCCGCGAAGCAGGTGCTGGGGAAGCGGAACACCGTGGTCTGGATGTCCTCGCTCTTCACGTCGTTGTGCTCGCCGTGGTTCTTCCAGAACTCGGCGGTCTCGGTGTTGAGCGGGTCGATGATGACCAGGTACTTGAGCTTGGACAGGCCCGCGACGATCTTCTTCTTGTTCGGGAAGCTGCCCACCGGGTTGAAGCCCTGGCAGATGTAGCCGTTGAGCTTGCCCTGGTTCATCAGCTCGAAGGCCTGCAGCACGTCATAGGCCTTGTCCCACTTCGGCAGGTAGTGGAAGGCCCATTCGTTCTCGGCGGTCGCGGCCTTGCCCCACCAGGCCTTTTGCTGGCTGACGAAGAACTTGGGGTAGTTCTGCCAGAAGCTCATCTGGCCCGGGCGCAGCGGCTTGATGGCGCGCGGCTTGTAGTAGGTCTCCAGGTCCTGCTCGGACTCGCGCGGCAGGCTCATGTAGCCGGTCAGCGAGGTCGACAGCAGGCCCAGGTCCGTCAGTCCCTGGATGTTGGAGTGCCCGCGCAGCGCATTCATGCCGCCGCCGGGCAGGCCGATGTTGCCCAGCAGGAGCTGCATCAGCGCGCCGGTGCGGATCATCTGCGAGCCCTGGCTGTGCTGCGTCCAGCCCAGGGCGTACATGATGGTCATCACCTTGTTGGGCTTGGACGTCTCCGCGATCATCTCGCAGACCTTCAGGAACTTGTCCTTGGGCGTGCCGGTGATCTTGCTGACCTGCTCGGGCGTGTAGCGCGCGTAGTGCGCCTTCATCACGTTGAGCACGCAGCGCGGGTGTTCCAGCGTCGGGTCGACCTTGGCAAAGCCCTTGTCGTCGAGCTCGTAGCCCCAGCTCTTGTTGTCGTAGCGGCGCTTGGCCTCGTCGTAGCCCGAGAAGATGCCATCCTGGAACTTGTAGTCCTCGCCGACGATGAAGCTGGCGTTGGTGTAGGCCTTGACGTACTCGGTCTGGATCTTGTTGTTGGACAGCAGGTAGTTGATGACGCCGCCCAGGAAGGCGATGTCAGAGCCGGCGCGGATGGGCGCGTAGTAGTCGCTCATCGCGGCCGAGCGCGTGAAGCGCGGGTCCACGACGATCAGCTTGGCCTTGTTCTGCTGCTTGGCCTCGATGACCCACTTGAAGCCGCAGGGGTGGGCCTCGGCGGCGTTGCCGCCCATGATCAGCACGAGGTCGGCGTTCTTGATGTCCACCCAATGGTTGGTCATCGCACCGCGCCCAAACGTCGGGGCCAGACTGGCCACCGTCGGGGCGTGTCAAACGCGCGCCTGGTTGTCGAAGACGAGCATCCCCATGGAACGCATCGCCTTGTGGGTGATGTAACCCGCCTCGTTGGACGATGCGCTCGCGCAGAGCATGCCGGTGGTCAGCCAGCGGTTGACGGGCTTGCCGTCGGCGTTGGCGGCCTGAAAGTTGGCGTCGCGGTCGGCCTTCATCAGCTTGACCAGGCGGTCCATCGCCTCGTCCCAGCCGACGCGCTTCCACTCCTTGCTGCCGGGCTCGCGGATCTCGGGCCACTTCAGCCGGTTGGGGCTCTGCACGAAGTCCAGCAGGCCGGCGCCCTTGGGGCACAGCGTGCCGCGGTTGACCGGGTGGTCCGGGTCGCCCTCGATGTGGATGATGGACGACGTGACGTTCTTCGCCTTGTCGCCCAGCGAGTACATGATCAGGCCGCAACCCACCGAGCAGTAGGGGCAGGTGTTGCGGGTTTCGGTTGCCCGGGAGAGCTTGAAGTTGCGCGCCTCGGCGAGTGCCGCCGTTGGCGAGAAACCCAGGGCCACAAGGCTGGACGCCGCCAGCCCCGCACCGCTCACCCGGAAGAATTGCCTCCGGTCCATGTCCATTCGGCTGTCTCCTGCAGGCACCACGCCCGCGCTTTTGAAGAAACGAAACGGGGCGACCGTCCTTGGCCGCCGTACCACCATTGCGTCACGAAACGCCATCCCTTGTCCATTGCGGTCAATCCGGGGGAGCAACCCGCTCGGACATTGCGCCGCCGTCAGCCGGACGTCAGCTGAAGGTCAGGTGGACTTGGAGATGGAGATGCTCGGGAACTTGGCGGAGTAGTCCTTGCCCTGCGCGGCGATCTTGGCGGCGACCTTGCGTGCCAGCGCCTTGTAGAGCGCCGCGGTCGGGCCGTCCGGCTCGGCGGCCACGGTGGGCGTGCCCGAGTCGGCCTGGGCGCGGATGCTCATGGCCAGCGGCAGCGAGGCCAGCAGCTCGGTGCCGTACTGCGCCGCCATCCTGGCCCCGCCCTCGGCGCCGAAGATGTGCTCGGCGTGGCCGCAGTTCGAGCAGATGTGCACGGCCATGTTCTCGACGATGCCCAGGATGGGCACGCCCACCTTCTCGAACATCTTCAGGCCCTTCTTGGCATCGATGAGCGCGATGTCCTGCGGCGTCGTCACGATGACCGCCCCCGTCACCGGCACGCGCTGCGACAGCGTGAGCTGGATGTCGCCGGTGCCCGGCGGCATGTCGACGACCAGGTAGTCCAGCTCCTGCCAGCGGGTCTGGCGCAGCAGCTGCTCCAGCGCCTGGGTGGCCATGGGGCCGCGCCAGATCATGGCCTGGTCGTCGTCGACCAGGAAGCCGATGGAGTTGACCTGCAGACCATGGGCGATGTGCGGCTCCATGGTCTGGCCGTCCAGCGTCTCGGGCTTGCCGCTGGTGCCCAGCATCAGCGGCTGGCTGGGGCCGTAGATGTCGGCGTCCAGCACGCCCACGCGGGCGCCCTCGGCGGCGAGCGCCAGGGCGAGGTTGGCGGCCGTGGTGCTCTTGCCCACGCCGCCCTTGCCGGAGGCGACCGCGATGATGTTCTTGACGCCCGGCAGCAGCTGCACGCCGCGCTGCACCGCATGCGCGACCACCCGTGTCGTGATGCTCACGCTGACGTTGCCCACGCCCGGCAGGCCGCGCGCCGCGGCCACCAGGGCCGAGCGCAGCGCCGCATGCTGGCTGGCGGCCGGGTAGCCCAGCTCCACGTCGACCACCACGTCGGCACCGTCGACCCGGACCGACTTCAGCGCCTTGGCCTCGCCCAGCGAGCGGCCGGTGCCGGGGTCGATGACGGCTTGCAGCAGGGGTTGAAGCTGGGCTTCGGAGATCGCGGTCATGGCAGGAGAGGCTTCACGTCAAACAGGGGCGGCCAGTCTAGCCCGCGGTCCCGCGGCCCGCGCCGCAGGGCATTTGCGGCCACGCAGCACGGCGCCGGACCGGGCCGGTCGGATCAGCCGCGTGAGCGTTCGGGCCCACGCGGGTAAAGAAATCTTGCGTTCACCGTCGCGCCACAAGCGGCCGCCGACCGCGTGGCAAGCTGCCGGCCATGCGACTCCATCCCCTTCCCGCAGCGGCCGCACTGCTGGCCTGTGGCGGCCTGCCCGCCGCCCTCGCCCAGACGCCAGCCGCCCCGCC
>CAXDTK010000268.1:0-7207 GCA_963992225.1 uncultured Comamonadaceae bacterium
ACACCTAAGCCTTCGTCGGCAGCGTCAGATGTGTATAAGAGACAGATGGTCAGCTTGGTCGAGACCTTGGAGCCGGCCACGATGGCCACCAGCGGCCGGCGCGGGTTGGCCAGCGCCTTGGTGATGGCGTCGATCTCGGCCGCCAGCAGCGGGCCGGCGCAGGCGACCTTGGCGTACTTGGCGATGCCGTAGGTGGTGGCCTCGGCGCGGTGGGCGGTGCCGAAGGCGTCGTGCACGAAGATGTCGCACAGCGCGGCGAGCTTGCGCGAGAGCGCGTCGTCGCACTTCTTCTCGCCCTTGTTGACGCGGCAGTTCTCCAGCAGCACCAGCTGGCCCGGCGCGACGGAGACGGCGTCGACCCAGTCGCGCTGCAGCGGCACCGGGCGGCCCAGCAGCTCGGCCATGCGCGCGGCCACCGGCGCCAGCGAGTCCTCGGGCTTGAACTCGCCCTCGGTGGGGCGGCCCAGGTGGGAGGTGACCATCACGGCCGCGCCGGCGTCCAGCGCCATCTTGATGGCCGGCAGCGAGGCGCGGATGCGGGTGTCCTCGGTGATGTTGCCGGCGTCGTCCTGCGGCACGTTGAGGTCGGCACGGATGAAGACGCGCTGGCCGGCCACCTTGCCGGCGGCGATCAGGTCGGAAAAGCGGATGACGTTCATGGTCGGGCGGGACAGTTGAGAAAAACTGCCGCGATTCTCGCCTCTGCTCTCGCTGCGTTGCATTTGGGGCCGCGGACTGGCGCAGGGCCGCCCCAAGCCAGTCCGCAGGCGATGCTTGCGGCTCCATGCCGCGAGCATCGCCGTCCCCGCGGGGGACCGACCGGACCGGCCCGCGTTCAGCGGGGCCGGCCCGGTCGAGGGGCTCTGGTCACCAGCCGAGACCGAGCTTGAGCGTGAGCATGACGGCCATGCCGCTGACGATGGTGCCCAGGATGTCGCGCCGCCAGAAGTAGTAGCCCGTGGCCACCACCGCGGCCGGCCAGCGCGCGTCCTGCCAGGTGCCGATGAACTGGCCCTGGGTCATGAAGATTTCCGGCGCCACCACGGCCACCAGCGCCGCCAGCGGTGCCACCTTCAGCAGCTCGCGCAGCCAGCCGGGCATGGGCCAGGGCTTGTCGCCGATCATGAAGAAGCCGCGCGTCAGCACGGTGACGGCGCCCAGGCCCAGCAACGCGATCCAGGTCATGGCCTCGCTCATGCCCGCCCCTTGCGCGCGTCCAGCCACCAGCCCACGGCGCCGGCCGCGACGATGGCGCACAGGATGTTGAGCTTGAGCGGCAGCGCGTACGTGGCGATGGACACGGCGCCCGCCGTCAGCGCCACCCACCACAGCGTCTTCTCCGTCAGCAGCGAATAGGACAGGCCCAGCAGCGCCAGCACGCCGGCGAAGCCGATGCCCCACTGCGGCGGGATGCGGTCGGCCAGCAGGATGCCGGCGAAGGAGCAGAGCTGCCAGGTGGGCCAGTTGACCGCCACGCCGCCCCAGAAATAGCGCTGCTGGCCCGGCGCCGGCTGCAGGTCCGGGTAGCGCTTGAGGAAGTAGACGAAGTTCAGGTCGGCCGCGACATAGCCGTTGAGCAGCCGGCGCGCCCTGGGCAGGTGGCCCCAGTAGTGGCGCCACTGCGCGCTGAAGATGACGAAGCGCAGGTTGACGCAGAAGGCCGTGGCCAGCAGCACCCACAGCGGCGCGCCGGACGCCAGCAACGGCAGCGCCGTCAGCTGCGCACTGCCGGCGAACACCAGCAGCGACATGCCGAAGGCCAGCGGCAGACTCAGCCCGCTCTTGACCATGGTGACGCCCGTCACCAGTCCCCAGGCGGCCAGCCCCAGCGACGGGGAGGCCATGTCGCGCGCGCCCGCTCGGAAATCAGGGTCGGCCGCGAGCGCGCGCAGCCTTGTCGTCCAGCTCATGCCGCCATTCTCGACGGCGCCGGTGTCACTTCTCCAGACGACGGACTTTGCCGCTGCCGGCGATGGAGGAGCTGATCTCGGGCGAGCCGGCGTACCGGACGTCGCCGCTGCCGGCGATGGACACGTTGAGCTTCTTGGTGGCGTTGACCTGCGCATCGCCGCTGCCGGCGATGCTGACCTTGACCTCGTCGGCGGCCAGCTCCGCCGCCTTCACGTCGCCGCTGCCGGCGATGGAGACGCTGGCCATGCCGGCGCGGCCCTGGGCCACGATGTCGCCGCTGCCGCTGACCTTCATGCCCAGCCGCTCGGCGTCCAGGCCGGCGAAGCGGATGTCGCCCGAGCCCGCGATGGCGGCATCGACGCCGCCGGTCTTCATGGCCTCGACCCTGACCGTGCCCGACCCGGCCACCGCCACCGCGCGCAGCGACGGCATCTCCAGCGTGAAGCTGGGGTTGCTGGAGGTCGACAGGTTGACGCCCTTCCGGGGCGCGATCTCCAGCGTGCGGCCCTTGCTGCCTTCGACGACGCGGGTCTCGATGTAGGGCAGCAGGTTGCGGTCGGCCTTGACCTCGACCTTGTGGCCCTGGCCCTGGCGGATGACGACATGGAAGCCGCCGCTGAGCGACACGCCGTCGAAGGCGCCGGGGTTGCGCGCCTCGGTGGCGATGTCGCCGTTGCCGGTGATGCGTTCACCGCTGTTCCAGCTCCAGGCCTGGGCGGGCCCCGCGACGGCGGCGGTGGCGGCAAGACCCAGGGCGAAGAGGCGACGGGAGAGGTTCATGGCGGGCTCCAGCGAGGTTGCGATGGCCGCATGGTGCCGCGGCTCGCGCGGCCGCACCGACCGCCACGCGACGGCGCGCAGGATCAGGGGCACGGAATGCCGCTGGGCGCGCTGCGCCGGCGGCCGGTCAGGGGGCCTTGGCCTTGTCGGCCGTCTTCTCGGCGGTCTTGTCGGCCGCCTTCTCGGCCGGCCGGGCCTCCGCCTCGTCGGCAGGCGGCTTCACCGCGCCAGGCCGGGGCACCACGGGCGCGATGCCTTCCAGCTTGTTCTCGCGCATGTACTCGTCCATCTCGCGCCAGCCGGTGTAGACCGCGGCCTTCTGCGCCTTGGGGTTGAGCACATAGCAGTCCTCGATGGCGCGCATCGCGTGCCGGCAGGCGCTGCCGATGGCCTTGGCGTCGGCTTCCTTCTGGGCGGCCACCTTGGCGGGGTCGTCGATGCCCAGTTGCTCGCAGGCCGACAGGGCCATGAGCAGGGGCAGGGCAAGCAGCAAACGCTTCATGGCTTGGGTATCGGCCGCCCGGCGCCCAACTTGAGTCAGCGCCGCGCCATCGCCATCAGGCGCGCGACGCGCTCCTCGGTCGACGGGTGGGTGGAGAACAGCCCGCGCAGCCCGCCGCCGGACAGCGGGTTCATGATCATCATCTGCGCCGTCTCCGGGTGGGCCTCGGCCGGCGCCATCGGGATGCCCTGGGCGACGCGGTGGATCTTGTCCAGCGCCGAGGCGAGCGCGGCCGGGTCGCCGGAGATCTCGGCGCCGCCCCGGTCGGCCTCGAACTCGCGCGCGCGGCTGATGGCCATCTGGATCAGGCTGGCCGCCAGCGGCGCCAGGATGGCCACCGCGATGCCGGCGATCGGGTTGGCCGGCCGGCCGTTCTCGTCGCGCCCGCCGAAGAAGGCGGCGAAATTGGCCAGCATGGAGATCGCGCCGGCCATGGTGGCGCTGACGGTGCTGATGAGGATGTCGCGGTGCGCCACATGGGCCAGCTCATGCGCCATCACGCCGCGCAGCTCGCGCTCGGACAGCACGCGCAGGATGCCGGTCGTCGCGGCGACGGCGGCATGCTCGGGGTTGCGGCCGGTGGCGAAGGCGTTGGGCGCGGCTTCGTCGATCAAGTAGACGCGCGGCATCGGCAGGTTGGCGCGCTGGGCCAGCTCGGCCACCATGCCGTAGAACTGCGGCGCGGAGGCGGCGTCCACCTCGCGGGCGTTGTACATCTTCAGCACCATGTCCGCCGAGAACCAGTAGCTGAAGAAGTTCATGCCCACGGCCACCAGCAGCGCGATCAGCATGCCGGTGCGGCCGCCGATCATGGCGCCGACGGCCATGAACAGCGCCGTGATGGCGGCCATCAGGATGGCGGTCTTCACGAGGTTGAACATCTCAGGGCGCTCCGGAAAGTGACAGGTGACGCGGCAGATGGTGCCATGCGCGCGCAGTTCAAGCGTCGAAGCGCTCGCCGACCGCGATGGGTCGCGCCTGCAGGAAGGCCGCCGCGGGCGCGCGCTTGCCGCCGGCACGCTGCAGCTCGGTCAGGCGCAGCGCGCCCTCGCCGCAGGCCACCACCGGCCCGGCCGCGATGACCTCGCCGGGCGTGCCGCTGCCCGGCGCGAGTTCGGCGCGCCAGACCTTGACGGCCTCGCCCGCCAGCGTCGCCACGCCGCCCGGGAACGGGTCGAAGGCGCGCAGGCGGCGCTCGATGACGGCCGCGGGCTGGCGCCAGTCGATCACGCTCTCGGCCTTCTCGATCTTGTGGGCGTAGGTCACGCCCTCGGCCGGCTGCGGCGTGCGCGTCAGGCTGCCAGCCTGCAGCGCCTCGACGATGAGCTGCCCGCCCAGCACGGCCAGGCGGTCGTGCAGGCGGGCGGTGGTGTCGTCGGCGCGGATGGGCTCGCGGCCGACGCGCAGCATGTCGCCGGTGTCCAGGCCGGCGTCCATCTGCATGATCGTGATGCCGGTCTCGGCGTCACCGGCCTCGATGGCGCGGTGGATGGGCGCGGCACCGCGCCAGCGCGGCAGCAGCGAGGCATGGATGTTCAGGCAGCCGCGCCGGGGCAGGTCCAGCACCCACTGCGGCAGGATCAGGCCATAGGCGGCCACCACCATCACGTCGGCGTCGGCCGCCCGCAGCGCCTCGCGGGCGGCAGCGGCATCGGCGGCGTACTTGCCATCCAGCCTCAGGCCTTGCGGCTGGGCCACCGAAATGCCAGCTACGACTGCCCGCTGCTTCACGGCGGAGGCCTGCAGCTTCATGCCGCGCCCGGCCGGGCGGTCGGGCTGGGTCAGCACCAGCGGCACGCTGAAGCCGGCCGCCAGCAGCGCGTCCAGCGCCACGGCGGCGAACTCCGGCGTGCCGGCAAAAACGACTCTCATGCGCGGGCCCGGCTCAGAAGCGCTGCTGGCGCTTCTTGGCCTCGGCCTCTTCCTCGCGGGTCTTCTTGACCATCTTGCTCTTGATGCGGTCGCGCTTGAGGGGGCTGAGGTACTCGACGAAGACCTTGCCCATCAAGTGGTCCATCTCGTGCTGCACGCACACGGCCAGCAGGCCGTCGGCGTCGAACTCGTAGACCTCGCCGTCGCGGTTGGTGGCGCGCACGGTGACCTCGGCATGGCGCGGCACCTTGTCGTAGATCTGCGGCACCGACAGGCAGCCCTCCTCGCCCTCGACCATGCGCTCGCTGACCTTGACCAGCTCCGGGTTGATCAGCACGCGCGGCGTGTCGCGGTCCTGCGAGGTGTCGATGACGATGACGCGCTCGTGCACGTCGATCTGCGTGGCGGCCAGGCCCACGCCGTCGGCGGCGTACATGGTTTCGAGCATGTCGTCGACCAGCTGGCGGATGCGATCGTCCACCGCCGCGACGGGTTTGGCGACGGTGTGCAGGCGCGGGTCGGGGTAGCGGAGGATGTGCAGTTGGGCCATGAGATGTGGGCCGGCGGCCACGGCGCCGGTGTTGTAAGCACTCGCAAGCGGGGGCCGCCAGCGTTGAATGCGGGCAGAATCGCCCAGATTTTCGCCGATCCGGCAATCCCTTCGGAGACCGCGCCTGATGCCCGCTGCACGCCCTGCCCACCTCTCGGTCCTTGCGGCCTGCCTCGCCCTTGCGACCGCCTCGGCCTGGGCCCAGACCGCCAACCTGCCCATCACGCCGGAACAGCGCCGCGTGGCCGACCAGGTCGCCAGCGCCGGCGTGCCGCTCGCCGAGCTGGCGCCCAACGCGCCCGACCAGCATGTGGTGCAGGCCGGCGACACGCTGTGGGACATCTCCAAGCTGTTCCTGAAGAGCCCGTGGCGCTGGCCCGAGCTGTGGGGCATGAACCGCGACCAGGTGCGCAACCCGCACCTGATTTACCCGGGCCAGGTGCTGGTGCTGGTCAAGATGGACGGCATGGCACGCCTGCAGTTCGGCCAGCGCGTCGGCGGCAGCGGCGCCGGGGGTGCCGTCAAGCTCAGCCCGCAGATGCGCGTGCAGGGCCTGGACGCCAACCCCATCCCGACCATCCCGCTGGCGCTGATCCAGCCCTTCCTGACCGACACCGCGGTGTTCGACACCGACGTCATGGCCACGGCGCCGCGCATCGTGGCCGCCCAGGAAGGCCATGTGCTGCTGGGCAAGGGCGACCTGGCCTATGCCCGCGGCGACTTCGGCGGCGCAACGGACTTCCGCGTCTTCCGCACCTCGCGCACGCTGCGCGACCCGGCCACCAACGAGATCCTGGGCTACGAGGCGCCCTACGTCGGCACCGCCGACCTGATCCGCCCCGGCGAGAACCGCCAGCGCGCCGACGGCAAGACCGAGATCGTGCCGGCCACGCTGAAGATCAGCCAGGTCAAGCAGGAAGTGGGCGTGGGCGACCGCCTGGCGCCGGCGCCGCAGCGCAACCTGGAGCGCTACGTGCCGCATGCGCCGGACAAGCCGCTCGCGGGTCAGATCGCGGCGCTGTACGGCGACGCGCTGAACGCCGGCCAGAACCAGATCGTGGCGCTGAACCGCGGCAAGCGCGACGGCGTGGAGCGCGGCCATGTGTTCGCGCTGTGGCGCGACGGTGATGCCGTGATGGACAAGACCCAGGGCAAGGCCCAGCCCATCAAGCTGCCGGACGAGCGCCATGGCGTGCTGTTCGTGTTCGAGGTCTACGAGCGCGTGTCCTATGCGCTGATCATCTCGGTCAAGGAGCCGGTCAAGGCCGGCGACCGCTTCACCCAGCCGTAGTCCACCCAGCCGTGGAGATGTTGCCCGTCGGCCTGCCATGCTGGATCCCGCCGAGCTGGCCGCCTGGCTGCGGCTGACCGAAAGCGTCGGCCCCGGCGCCGCGCGGCGGCTGCTGGCGATGGCCGGCAGCCCGCAGGCGGTGTTCGAGCTGCCCGCCGCGGCGCTGGACCAGGCGCTGTCGACCCGGCAGCGCGAAGCCTTCGGCCGGCCGCCCGAGCATCTGGCCGAACTGACCGCCAACGCCACCGTCTGGCCTGTCTCTTATACACATCTGACGCTGCCGACGAAGGCTTAGGTGTAG
>CAXDTK010000269.1:0-7164 GCA_963992225.1 uncultured Comamonadaceae bacterium
CACCTAAGCCTTCGTCGGCAGCGTCAGATGTGTATAAGAGACAGGCTGGCGCTGCGGGGCTATCTGCCCGACAGCCTGGGCCTGGACGGCCGCTGGATCTACGGCATCCAGACCGTGGTGGTGGCCGGCCTGCTGGCCTTCTACTGGCGCCGCTACGGCGAGCTGGTGCGGCAGACCCTGCCCGATGCCCGCGAGACCGGCTGGGCCATCGTCGTGGGCATCGCGGTGTTCGCGCTGTGGGTACAGCTGGACGCGCCGTGGATGCAGCTCGGCACCGCCACCGCCAGCTTCGTGCCGCTGGACGCCGCCGGCCAGCCGATCTGGACGCTGATCGCGTTGCGCCTGGCGGGTGCGGCGCTGGTGGTGCCGGTGATGGAGGAGCTGTTCTGGCGCTCCTTCCTGATGCGCTGGGTGCAGCACCCCGGCTTCGAGCGCGTCGACCCGCAGACCGTGGGCCTGAAGGCGGTGGCGCTGTCCACCTTCGTGTTCACGCTGGCCCACACGCTGTGGCTGGCGGCCATCGTCGCCGGCCTGGCCTACGCGCTGCTGTACCGCCGGACCGGCAAGCTCTGGTCGGCCGTCATCGCGCATGCGGTGACCAACGCGCTGCTGGGCGTCTGGGTCATCGCGACGGGGCGCTGGGAGTTCTGGTGAGCTCGCCCTTGCGCTGGCCCAGGCCGGTGCGCTCCAGGTCGCGGAAGGCCTCGAACACCCAGGACCGCAGGCCGATGACCACGCTGTAGGGCCGCTTCTCGGCCGACGGCAGCTTCTGGTCCAGCAGGTGCTGGCGCGCGAAGTCGTCGGCCGCGCGCTGCAGCCGCTCGGCCAGCTCGCGCGCATGGCCGGCGCCGAACTCGCCGTGCACCAGCGTCAGCAGCTCGCCCTCGCCGTCGAAGCCGCCGGCGAAGAAGTCGGCCATCACCCGCTCGCGGAAGAAGCGCATCACCGGCCCCTGCGGCCGCCAGCGCAGCGTCTTGGCGACCTTGAGCCGATAGCGGTTGCCGGGCCGCAGCTCGATGACGCCCAGCCGGTCCAGCTGCGCCAGCGCCGCCACCGCATCGGCCTCGCTGAGCCGGTAGCGGGCCAGCACGTCCTCCAGCGCCCACAGGCTCAGGCAGCAGATCGCCACCAGCAGCAGCTTGGGGTCGGCCACCACGGCCTTTTCCTGTTCCAGGCTCAGTTCGCGCTGCGCCGGCGCCTCGCGGGCCAGTCGCGCGGCCAGCTCGGCGAAGTCCAGCTTCAGCACGCGGCAGATCTCGTCCACCCGCGACAACGGCATCTCGCCGCCCGGCGCCAGCATGCGCTTGACCGCCGACTCGGACAGCCCCAGCGCCTGCGCCAGCCCGGCGTAGCTCAGCCCCTGGGATTTCAGCTCGGCCTTGATCAGGGCCACCAGCGATTGGGTGCTCGACATGGGGCCGCACGGTAGCGCATGGCGCACCTGCTGCCGGCCAGAAAAGCCCGCGGAACGGCTTGCCGGTGTCGCCTGGCGCTACCGGCCGGTGCTCGCCGCGCGCCTTGGAACTATTCCCGCCATGCGCCGCGGCGGCTTCACGCAACATCGCGCCCATTCCAACCCCGGGGAGTTCCCAGCATGCCTTCCGCGATGTCCATCCGCCGTGATTCCAGCGCCTGGCGCCTGCAGGTCTGGGTGTCGTTCGGCCTCAGCCTGATGCTGGCCGGCTCGGGCCTGGCCTGGCTGCCCGGGCAGGACCTGGACCGCGCCTTCATGGTGATGGGCTATGTGTTCTGCCTGTCCACCGCGTTCGCGCTGGCCAAGTTCATCCGCGACAACCAGGACCGCCCCGTCGACACGCCGATGTGGCGCGTCGTGGTCTGGGCCGGCTTCGCGCTGGCCATGGGCCTGACCGGCTGGGGCCTGTGGCGCATGGAGATACAGCCCGTGTGGAAGGCCTACCTCGGCGTGTGCTGGCTGTACCTGATCTCCAACGTGTTCACGCTGGCCAAGATGCTGCGGGACGCGCACGAAGCCGACCTGATGGACGCCCGCCTGCAAGGCCGTCGCGAGGCGATGGCCGGCGACGCCCAGGCCCAATGATCCGTAACCACCGCAGGAGTTCGCCATGAAAACCTTCTTTGCCACCCTCGCGCTGTCCCTCTCGCTGTCCCTCCCGCTGGCCTCGGCGCAGGCCCACAACGGCCCCTCGGAGGCCAGCGCCGCGCTGTCGCTGGCGCCCGTCGCGCTGTCGGTCGGTGCGGTCAGCGCCACCGGCGCCGCCCTCAGCGTCGCCCCGGTAGCCCTGCTGTCGGCCGGCACCGCGCTGGTGGTCGTCAGCGTGGAGGTGGTCGCTGGCGCCACCGTCTGGGTGCTGGAGCGCGCCTCCGACGGCGCGCGCATCAGCCTGCGCACGGCCGGTCATGTCGGCAAGGGCATCGTCGTGTCGACCGGCATGGCGGTCGTGGTGTCCGTCGTCGGCGCCGGCACGGTGCTGTCCGCGGCGGGTGAGGTCATCGCCTTCATCCCCAACGAGATCGGCAAGGCGCTGCTGCACAACGAGCGGGTGACACGTTGAAAGCCGCAGCCGCGCTGCTGCTGGCCGCCGCGCTGCAGGCCCACGCGGGCCGGCCCTGCGAGGAAGCGCCTCAGACGACCCGCCAGGTCGAGCAAGGCATGAACCTCGCCCAGGCCACGGCCGGCCAGCTCGAGGCCAGCGGCGCCCAGGTCGCCATCCTGGCCCGCGCGGGGCAGGACCTGTCCAAGTACGGCGTGCAGTGGTCGCACCTGGGCTTCGTCTACAAGGACGCCAGCCAGCAGCCCGCAGTCTGGCGCGTCATGCACAAGCTCAACCACTGCGGCACCGACAGCGCCGCCCTGTACCGCCAGGGCCTGGGCGAGTTCTTCCTGGACCGGCCGCACCGCTACGACGCCGCCTTCGTTGTGCTCAAGCCCGAGCTGCAGCAGGCGCTGCTGCCCATCCTGGCCGACAACGCCCGCGTCGCGCGGCTCAACGAGCGGCGCTACAACATGGTGGCCTACCCGTTCGCGACAACCTACCAGCAGAGCAACCAGTGGGTGCTGGAGACGCTGGCCAGCGCTGCAGCGCCCAACATCCAAAGCCGGCGCGACGCGCAGGCCTGGCTCAAGACCCAGGGCTACCAGCCGACCGACCTGCGGCTGTCGACGATGACACGCCTGGGTGGCCGCCTGACGCAGGCCAACATCGCCTTCGACGATCATCCGGGTGCGCGCCGCTTCGCAGGTCATATCGACACGGTCACCGTGGACTCGATGTTTGCCTGGCTGCCGCGCGCCAACCTGTCCGAACCCCCGCAACTGGTCAAGCAATGAGCACAGAGCACCCCAATCAATTCGCCCTGCTCGGCCAGCGCCGCTTCGCGCCGTTCTTCTGGACCCAGTTCCTCGGCGCGGCGAACGACAACGTCTTCAAGTTCGCGTTCACGCTGATGGTGACTTACCAGCTGCAGCTGGCCTGGCTGCCGCCCAGCCTGGCCGGCCTGGTGATCGGCGCGCTGTTCATCCTGCCCTACGTGCTGTTCTCGGCCACCAGCGGCCAGCTGGCCGACAAGCACGACAAGGCGCGGCTGATGCAGCTGGTCAAGAGCCTGGAGATCGCCATCATGGCCGTCGCGGCCTGGGGCTTCTACACGGCGCATGTGCCGGTGCTGCTGCTGTGCGTGTTCCTGATGGGCCTGCATTCCACGCTGTTCGGCCCGGTCAAGTACGCCTACCTGCCCCAGCAGCTGGGCGAGCGCGAGCTGACCGGCGGCAACGGCATGGTGGAGATGGGCACCTTCGTCGCCATCCTGCTGGGCCAGCTGCTGGGCGGCGTGCTGGTGGACACGCCGGCCGTGGGCCCGCAGCATGTCGCCTGGGCCTGCCTGGGCCTGGCGGTGCTGGGCCGCGTGACGGCGCAGGCCATCCCGGCCAGCCCGCCCACCGACCCGGGCCTGGTCATCAACTGGAACCCTGTCACCGAGACCTGGCGCAACCTCAAGCTGGCGCATGGGCAGCTGGCGGTGTTCCGCTCGCTGCTGGGCATCTCGTGGATGTGGTTCTTCGGCGCGGTGTTTCTGGCCAACTTCCCGGCCTTCGCCAAGGAGGTGCTGCACGGCAGCCCGCAGGTGGCCTCGCTGCTGCTGGCGGTGTTCTCCATCGGCATCGGCATCGGCTCGCTGCTGTGCGAGATGCTGTCCAAGCGCCATGTCGAGATCGGCCTGGTGCCGCTGGGCGCCATCGGCATGAGCGTGTTCGCCATCGACCTGTACTTCGCCGCGACCGGGCTGCCGCCCGCCGACAACCTGGGCGTCAGCGCGTTCATGGCCCAGCCTGCGCACTGGCGCGTGCTGGCCGACCTGGGCGCGCTGGCGCTGTTCGCGGGCCTCTACAGCGTGCCGATGTACGCGCTGATCCAGCTGCGCGCGCAGCCCACGCACCGCGCGCGCATCATCGCGGCCAACAACATCCTGAACGCGCTGTTCATGATCGCCAGCTCGGTCATCGCCGGCGCGATGCTGGGCGCCGGCCTGACGATCCCGCAGGTCTTCCTCGCCGTGGGCATCGCCAACGCGGTGGTCGGCATCTACATCTTCCTCATCGTGCCGGAGTACCTGCTGCGCTTCGTCGCCTTCTTGCTGACGCGCATCGTCTACCGCTTCCGCATCCGCCACGACGAGCGCCTGCCCACCACCGGCCCGGCCGTGCTGGTGTGCAACCACGTCAGCTTCGTCGACGCGGTGCTGCTGATGGCCGCCAGCCCGCGGCCGATCCGCTTCCTGATGGACGCGCAGATCTTCCGCATCCCGGTGCTGGGCTGGATGTTCCGCCTCGCCAAGGCCATCCCCATCGCGCCGGCCAGGACCGACCCGGGCACCTACGAGGCCGCCTTCACGGCCGCCCGCGCGGTGCTGGCGGACGGCGAGATGGTCTGCATCTTCCCCGAAGGCGGCATCACCCGCGACGGCACGCTGCAGCCCTTCAAGGGCGGCGTCATGAAGCTGGTCGACGGCCTGCCGGATGTGCCCGTCATCCCGATGGCGCTGGGCAACCTGTGGGGCAGCTTCTTCTCGCGCGTGGAGGGCGGCCGTGCGATGGTCAGGCCGCTGCGGCGCGGGTTCTGGAGCCCGGTGAGCCTGACGGTGGGCGCGCCCGCCGCGGCGGCCGGCATTTCGCCCGAGGGCCTGCAGGCGCAGGTCCAGGCCCTGTTGCAGGAGAGCTCGCATGAGTGACGATCAAGACCCGGGCACGACCTCCTTCGGCCGCATGCTGCTCATCGCGGTGCTGGTGATCGCCACGCTGGGCTTCGGCGCGGCCGGGCTGTGCGGTGCCGCGTTCAGCGTCATGGCCCTGCCCGACGTCCTTGCCGGCCGCACCGGCAGCTATGCCGGCGCCGTCTTCGTCTTCTCCGTCCCCAGCCTGCTGATCGGCGGGCTGATCGCCTGGCTGTGCGTGCGCAAGCTGCTGCGCCTGCGGCGCGGCGGCGCTGCATGATCGACGGCGCACCGGCCGCGGCCTGGGTGCACACCGGCTTCGCCTACGCCGGCATGGCGCTGGGCGCCGCGATGTGGCGCGCAGCGCTGAAGCGCCAGCAACGCGGCAGCGCGCTGGCGCCGGGCAACTTCGGCGTGCTGGTGGGCCTGCTGATCGGCGCGGCACTGGGCAACAAGCTGGTGTTCCTCGTCGAGCGGCCCGACGTGGCGCGGGCCCTGTGGCACAGCGGCGCGCTGGTGTTCCCGGGCCAGAGCATCGTCGGCGGCCTGCTGGGCGGGCTGATCGGCGTGGAGGTCGCCAAGGCCCTCACCGGCCAGACCCGCAGCACCGGCGACGCGATGGTGTGGCCCATCGCCGTGGGCCTGGCCCTCGGCCGTGTGGGCTGCTTCCTGGCCGGCCTGCATGACGACACCTACGGGCTGCCGACCTCGCTGCCCTGGGGCGTGGACTTCGGCGACGGCCAGCCGCGCCACCCGACGCAGCTCTACGAGATCGCCGTCGTGCTGCCGCTGGGCTGGGCGCTGCACCGCGCCCGCTTCCCCACCCCCGGCCTGGCGTTCAAGCTGTTCCTGAGCAGCTACCTGCTATGGCGCTTCGGCGTGGAGTTCCTCAAGCCCGTGCCGGTCGCGTATCCGCTGGGCCTGTCGGGCATCCAGTGGACCTGCCTCGTGGCCCTGGCCGCCTACACCCCGCTGCTGGCCCGCGCCTGGCGCCCACCCCAAGGTCAAGCCGCATGAGCCGCAAAGTCCGCCCCTACCTGTTCTACGACACCACCTCCTCCGTCTGCACCACCTGCCTGCGGCCCGTGGAGGCCAAGATCGTCATCAAGGACGACCGCGTCTACATGGACAAGTGGTGTCCCGCCCACGGCAGCGAGCGCGTGCTGGTCAGCGACGACGCGGCCTACTACCGCCTGTGCCGCGAGGTCTACGTGAAGCCGCCCGAGATGCCGCAGCGCTTCGCCACCGGCATGCACTACGGCTGCCCCTACGACTGCGGCCTGTGCCCCGACCACATGCAGCACAGCTGCCTGTCCCTCATCGAGATCAGCGACCACTGCAACCTGCGCTGCCCCACCTGCTACGCGAGCTCCGGGCCGGAGCGGCTGTCGCACCGCTCGATGGAAGAAGTCATCGCCATGCTCGATGCCGTCATCGCCAGCGAGGGCGAGGCCGACGTGGTGCAGATCTCCGGCGGCGAACCCACGCTGCACCCGCAGTTCTTCGACATCCTCGACGCGGCCAGGGCCCGGCCCATCAGGCACCTGATGGTGAACACCAACGGGCTGCGCATCGCCCAGGACGCCGCCTTCGCCGAGCGGCTGGCGGGCTACGCGCCGGGGCTGGAGGTCTACCTGCAGTTCGACTCGCTGCAGCGCGCCGCGCTGATGGACCTGCGCGGCGCCGACCTGCGCGGGCCGCACGATGCGGCACTGGCCCGGCTGGACGAACTGGGCCTTTCCACCACGCTGGTGATGACCGTCAAGCGCGGCGTCAACGACGAGGAGATCGGCGACGTCATCCGCCATGGCCAGCGCTTCGCCTGCGTACGCGGCGTGACGCTGCAGCCGATCCAGAACGCCGGCCGCGTGGAGGCCTACGACGCGGCGAAGCACCGCCTGACCGTCAGCGAGCTGCGCCGCCGCGTCGCCGAGCAGAGCGGCGTGTTCACGCTGGCCGACATGCTGCCCGTGC
>CAXDTK010000270.1:0-7066 GCA_963992225.1 uncultured Comamonadaceae bacterium
CGAGATAGGAGTCCGTCTCGTGGGCTCGGAGATGTGTATAAGAGACAGGTAGGCCGTCTCGAAGGCGGCGCGCAAGGCCTTGTCGTCGGCAGAAAGGGCAGTCGGCTTCTTCATCGCGGGGGAGGCCTTGGGCTTGCGTTGAACGGGAAGGCGGGTTGGGGTGTTCATCAGTGCCGACCCCCAGCGACGGGGGCAAGAATGCTACGCGAAGGGCAGCGTTGGCCGAAGTATCAGGCAGCTCAGGCCAGTTGTGTAGTTTGACTACATCGGGAAAACCCGGAACCAGCTTTAAATCCTTGATCCACAATGGTTTCGCGCAGATTCATCCGGGTCAACGCTGTTGTTCCAAGCCATGACGGCCTGTATATTGTCTACAAAGACGCCGAAAGAGCAGAAATTCAGCGTCCCAGACGAGACAAGCCGGTTGCATTCGCGCCCGGCGACAGAAAGGTGAGCAGTGGCAGACGTTCGACTGACCGGCGTGGAAAAAGCCTATGGCGACATCCGCATCCTTCACGGCATCGACCTGGAGATCCGCGACGGTGAGTTCATGGTGTTCGTGGGCCCATCGGGCTGCGGCAAGAGCACGCTGCTGCGCTCCATCGCGGGGCTGGAAGAGATCACCGGCGGGGAGCTGAGCATCGGCGGCCGCGTCGTCAACGACGTGCCGCCCAGCGAGCGCGGCATCGCGATGGTGTTCCAGTCGTACGCGCTCTACCCGCACATGAACCTGTTCGACAACATGGCGTTCGGGTTGAAGCTGGCCAGGGTGCCCAAGGCGGAGATCGAGACCGCGGTGCGCAATGCCGCCAGGATCCTGCACATCGAGCATCTGCTGGACCGCAAGCCCAAGGACTTGTCCGGCGGCCAGCGCCAGCGCGTGGCCATCGGCCGCGCCATCGTGCGCAAGCCCGAGGTGTTCCTGTTCGACGAGCCGCTGTCCAACCTGGATGCCGCGCTGCGCGTGCGCATGCGCTACGAGTTCGCCAAGCTGCACGAAGATCTCAAGACCACGATGATCTACGTGACCCACGACCAGGTGGAGGCCATGACGCTGGCCGATCGCATCGTGGTGCTGTCGGCCGGCAAGGTGGAGCAGGTGGGCTCGCCGCTGGAGCTGTACGAGCACCCGCGCAACCTGTTCGTGGCGGGCTTCATCGGCAGCCCCAAGATGAACTTCATCGCGGGCGAGCTGGCCGCCGTCGAGCCCGGCCATGTGGACGTGAAGTTGGCCGGCAGCGGCGTGGTGCTGCGGGCGCTGGTGGACGGCAGCGGCTCCCGCGTCGGCGACAAAGTCACGCTGGGCGTGCGCCCCGAGCACATCCGCCAGGGTGGCCCGGGCAACCTGCTGCAGAGCACGGTGGCCTTCGTGGAGTCGCTGGGCGGCATCACCTTCGCCTACTGCCCCTACCCTGGCCTGGAGGAACCGCTGACCTGCCAGTTCGAGGGCCGCAACGGCGCCGACCGCCTGCGCACCGGCCAGGCGCTGGACCTGCACCTGCCGGCCGAGGCGCTGTATGTGTTCGACGCCGGCGGTCTCGCGCTGCGCCGCCTCGCCGCGCCGGAGCTCTCCTCGTGAAGCGGCTGCCTCTGCTGGCCGCACTGGCCGCCCTGGTCGTCACGGGCGCGCAGGCCCAAAGCCCCAAGCTGCTGGTCTGGATCAACGGCGACAAGGCCTACAACGGCCTGCAGAAGGTGGGCAACGCCTTCGAGAAGGTCTCGGGCGTGAAGGTGGTGGTGGAGCACCCGGTCGATGCGACCGACAAGTTCCAGCAGGCCGCCGGTGCCGGCAAGGGGCCGGACATCTTCTGCTGGCCGCATGACCGCGTGGGCGAATGGGCCAAGGCCGGGCTGCTGACGTCGCTGCGCCCGTCGGCCAAGCTCAAGGCCGAGGTCGAGGAGCAGGCCTGGAAGGCCGTCAGCTACCGTGGCCGCATCTGGTCGTACCCCATCGCCATCGAGACGACCGGGCTGATCTACAACAAGGCCCTCGTCAAGACCCCGCCGCAGACCTGGGACGAGGTCATGGTGCTGGACAGGCAGCTGCAGGCCCAGGGCAAGCACGCGATCCTGTGGCACTACAACAAGAGCTTCTTCACCTGGCCCATGCTGGCGGGCGCGGGCGGCGAGATCTTCGGCCGCGATGCCCAGGGAGACTTCGACCCGAGACAGGTCGACGTCAACAGCCCCGGCGCGCTGCGTGCCGCGCAGGTGCTGGACCGGCTGATCCGTGACGGCCACATGCCCAAGGGCGCCAACTACGCCGAGATGGAATCGGCCTTCGCCCGCGGCGAGGTGGCCATGATGATCTCCGGCCCCTGGGCCTGGGACAACGCGAAGAGAGCCAAGATCGACTTCGGCGTCGCCGGCATCCCGGCCGTCGTCGCCGGCAAGCCCAGCAAGAGCTTCGTCGGCGTGCTGGGCTGCATGATCTCCGCGCCCAGCCAGCACAAGGACATCGCCAAGGAGTTCATCGAGCACCACCTGATGCGCCCCGACGCGCTGAAGGTGCTGGACGCCGACGTGCCCATCGGCGTGCCGGCCAACAAGGCCTTCTACGCCGAGCTGTCGGTCAACCCGCTGATCGCCGCGAGCATGACCAACGCCCGCAACGGCGCGCCCATCCCCAACATCCCCGAGGTGGGCCGCTTCTGGACCGCGATGGACGCGGCACTCGAAGCCATCACCAACGGCCTGCAATCGCCCAAGGACGCGCTCGACGGCGCCGCCGCACGGATGCTGCTGAACAAATGAACGCGCTGTCCTCCTCGCTCGGCCAGGGCGCCTATTCCACGCTGCCGCCCACGCTGGCCGAGCGCCTGTCCAGGGCGCTCTACTGGCCCGCGGCCGTGGCGTTGATGCTTGCGGCGCTCTACCTCGTCTTCGTCATCTACTCGACCGGCCAGGCGGCCTGGGCGGCCGGCCTGCTGCTGCTGTTCACCGCCGGCTTCTACGTCTACCTGAGCCGCGGCGGCTTTGCGTGGCGCTACCTGTTCCCCGGCATCGCCGGCATGCTGGTGTTCATCGCCTTCCCGCTGGTCTACACGGCGCAGATCGGCTTCACCAACTACTCCAGCACCCATCTGCTCAGCGAGAGCCGCGTGCGCGAATATCTGCTGGAGCAGCATGATGCGGTGGAGGATCAGGTGCTGGCCTACGGCCTGCATGCCAGCGGCGCCGAGTACCGGGTCGTGCTACGCGCCGAGGGCGAGGCCGCGCCGCGCTGGGTGTCGCCACCGCTGGCGCTGCGCGCCGGCAAGGCCCTGCGCATCGACCTCGCCGCCGCCGACGGCGCCAATGCGGCGCCCGACGCTGCCCTGCCCCTGCCCGAGCTGATCAAGCACCGCGACGCGCTGTCCGGGCTGGTGCTGGTGCTGCCGGACCGGACCGAGCTGCACTACCTGGGCCTGCGCGAGTTCGGCCCCGTCAAGCCGCAGTGGACCGCGAACGCGGACGGCAGCCTGACACGCGCCGCGGACGGCGCCGTCTTCACCCCCAACCGCGACAACGGCTTCTTTGAAACCACCGGCGCCGACGGCAAGGTCGAGGTGCTGCAGCCCGGCTTCAAGGCCTTCATCGGCGTGGGCAACTACGCGCGCATGCTGTTCGACGCCGAGTTCCGCGGCCCCTTCCTGTCCATCTTCACGTGGACGGTGGTGTTCTCGGCGCTGACGGTCTTCTTCTCGACGGCCATCGGCATGCTGTTCGCGGTGATGCTGAACTGGGAGGGCATGCGCTTTCGCACCACCTACCGCACGCTGCTGTTCCTGCCGTATGCGGTGCCGGGCTTCATCTCCATCCTCGTCTTCAAGGGCTTGTTCAACCAGAACTTCGGCGAGATCAACGCCATCCTGGATGCGCTGTTGGGCGTGAAGCCGGCCTGGTTTGCGGACCCCTTCCTGGCCAAGACGATGCTCGTCATCGTCAACGTCTGGCTGGGCTACCCCTACGTGATGATCCTGTGCTCGGGGCTGCTGAAGGCGATTCCCGCGGACCTGTACGAAGCCTCGGCGCTGGCCGGCGCGTCACCCGCCACCAACTTCTTCAAGATCACCGCGCCGCTGATCATCAAGCCGCTGGCGCCGCTGCTGGTGAGCGCCTTCGCGTTCAACTTCAACAACTTCGTGCTGATCGCGCTGCTGACCGACGGCCGGCCGGACTTCCTGTCCACCAAGCTGCCCGCGGGCCAGACCGACATCCTCGTCAGCTACACCTACCGCATCGCCTTCCGCGACTCGGGCTCGGACTTCGGCCTGGCGGCGGCGATCTCGACGCTGATCTTCTTCCTGGTGGCGGCGCTGTCGTTGGTCAACTTGCGGTTGTCCGCCAAGGCACAGCGATGAGCTCGACGGATTGGCAAGCACGGCAAGCGAGGAACTACGTGTCCCCCGGCCGCTGCGCGGCCTCCTCCTTTACCTCCGTTCCTCGCTCACCGTACTCGCCAATCGGCACCACTCATTTTCCTCGGCGAGGAAACCCACCGCAGCCGGATCAGGCCGGGTGGGCGGGCTGCGCAGGTAAAGGAATGAATTGGCCGCCCGTTCAGGGCCGGCCAAGAAGGGACACGGAGCAGACCGCCCACCCGGCCTGATCCACCAGCCCCACAACACACGCAGGAATCCAAACCAATGGCCATCGTCCTCGGCAAACAAGCCCGCTGGCGCACCTTCGCCGCCCATGCGGTGATGTGGGTCTTCATCGCCATCACCCTGTTCCCGCTGCTCGCGGTGGTGTCCATCTCGCTGCGCCCCGGCAACTTCGCCACCGGCAGCCTGATCCCGACCGAGATCAGCCTGGAGCACTGGAAGCTGGCCCTGGGCATCCCCTACCAGGCCGCGGACGGCAGCCTGGTGCAGCCGCCCTTCCCGGTGCTCACCTGGCTGTGGAACTCCATCAAGGTGGCCACCGTCTCGGCCTTCCTGATCGTGGCCATCTCGACCACCGCGGCCTATGCCTTCGCACGGTTGAAGTTCAGCTTCAGCAAGCCGGTGCTCAACGGCATGCTGCTGCTGCAGATGTTCCCGCCGGTGCTGGCGCTGGTGGCCATCTACGCCATCTTCGAGACCATCGGCACCTATGTGCCGGCGCTGGGCATCGAGACGCATGCAGGCCTGGTGCTGGCCTACCTGGGCGGCATCGCCACCCATGTGTGGACCATCAAGGGCTACTTCGAGACCATCCCGGTCGAGATCGAGGAGAACGCCAAGGTCGACGGCGCCACGCACTGGCAGGCCTTCTCGCGCGTGCTGCTGCCCATGGCCGTGCCCATCCTGATGGTGGTGTTCGTGCTGGCCTTCATCGGCACCATCATCGAGTACCCAGTAGCCTCCATCCTGCTGCGCGAGGAGGGCAACCTCACGCTGGCCGTGGGCTCCAAGTACTTCCTGCACGACCAGCGCTTCCTGTGGGGCGACTTCGCCGCCGCGGCCGTGCTGTCGGGCCTGCCCATCACGCTGGTCTTCCTGCTCGCGCAGCGCTGGATCGTCTCCGGCCTGACCGCCGGCGGCGTCAAGGGATGAGGCGCCGCCTCACCGCGGCCGCCCTGGCCCTGGCCCTGCTCGGCGCGCTGCCGGCGCAGGCCGGCCCCTACGAGGACCGCGAGCGCGACTGGCGCAACGGTGCGGTGGTCTACCAGATCATCGTGGACCGCTTCGTGCCCGCGCAGGACCTGGCCGCCAAACGCCACCTGTATCCGGCGCCCAAGCGCCTGCGGCGCTGGGGCGAAGCGCCGACAGCCGGCCCCTACCTGGAGGCCGAACGGCTGGCGGCCCACGAGCTGGACTTCTGGGGCGGCGACCTCGCCAGTGCCACCTCGCGGCTCGATCACATCCGCCAGCTGGGCGCGGACGTGCTCTACATCAACCCCATCCACCACGCCTACACCAACCACAAGTACGACGCGTTGGACTTCAAGGCCATCTCGCCCGAATACGGCAACCGCGACGACTTCAGGCGCCTGGCCGCCGAGGCGCACCGCCGCGGGCTCAAGGTGGTGCTGGATGGCGTGTTCAACCACATGGGCCGCAACGCGCCCGCCTTCCAGGCGGCCATGGCCGACCCCAAGAGCCCGTGGCGCGGCTGGTTCGCCATCGGCCCGCAATACGCCGGCGGCGCGCGCGCCTGGACGGGCTTCCAGAACCTGCCCGAGCTCAACCTCGAATCGCCCGCCGTGCGGCGCTACCTCTACGAGGCACCGGACTCGGTGGTGCGCAGCTACCTGCGCGACGGCGCCGACGGCTGGCGGCTGGACACGGCCTTCGAGCTGGGTCCCGCCTACCTCGCCGCGCTGACGAGGGCGGCCCATGCGCAGAAGCCCGGCTCGCTGGTCGTCGGCGAGATCGTCAACTACCCCGGCCGCTGGCTGCAGTCCATGGACGCGGTGATGAACTTCACGCTGCGCCAGATCATCAACGGCACGGCCGGCGGCGAGCTCGACGCGCCCACAGCGTCCCGCATGATCGACCGCATGGTGCGCGACGCCGGCATCGAGCCCCTGCTGAAGTCCTGGGTCGTCATCGACAACCACGACATCCCGCGCATCGCCACGCAGTTTCCCGACAGCGCCCAGCGCCGCTTCGTGCAGGCCCTGCAGTTCACGCTGCCGGGCGCGCCCAACCTCTACTACGGTGTGGAGGTGGGCATGGAAGGCGGCGCCGATCCGGCCAACCGCGGCCCGATGCGCTGGGATCTCGTCGGCGACGCCAATCCGGAGACCGTCTGGATACGCCGTCTCATCGACATGCGCAAGGCCCACCGAACCTTGCGCGTGGGCGATTTTCGCCGCGTCGAATCGGCCCGGCTGCTGGCCTTCGAGCGCCACACCGACCGCGCGCTGGACACCATCATCGTCGTGGCCAACCCGTCCGATCAGCCCGTGCGCGACCGCCTGATGGTGGCCAACTGGGCCCTGATGGACGACACACCGCTGCAGGACATGCTGGGCCTGGTGCCGGCCACGCCGGACGCACCGCCGCCCACGCTCGGCGCCGGCTTCGTCACCGTCGACGTGCCGGCCCGCGGCGTGCTGGTGCTGCGCCCGGTGCCGCGCGAGCTGGGTGGCTACAAC
>CAXDTK010000271.1:0-7037 GCA_963992225.1 uncultured Comamonadaceae bacterium
GCGGCCCCGCCACCAGACCAACCCGCAAGGCGGGACTTGATCAGCGTTGCCCTAATCCTAGCGAACCAGCCGAGGTCTCCGCGTTCAGGGGGGCTGATCTGGCACCTTTGTGGTGCATCTCGATCAATGGCAGGCTACCAGCGGTCGACCGCGCAGATGAGGCCTTGCGGCGTCCATACCAGCGAGACCGCAGGTAACCCTCGGCCGTCAGTGGCGATCTTCCTCAGCGTGTCTTTGTCGATCCCAGAGTGATTGCCGCCCATGGGGTGGCTGTGCCAAGTGCCTACAAACATCAGGTGCCCCACACTCGCTGCATGCGCTTCCGTCAGGGCCTGGGCCAGGCCCTGGGTGCCCAGGATGAAGGCCGCTTCGCGCCGAATGCTGTCGGGTGGCGCCGCCACCATGCCGGCGATAGTGATCGTGCGCGCCTCATAGGACACGCGTCCCACCAGCGCGCCGCCGGTTTCGCGACGACCCCAATGACGTGCGTCTTCGTCGATGGCCTGCGCGACGTGGGCCAGCACGCGAATCTGCCAGCCACCATCGTCAGGAACATCGAGAACGGTCGTCTCGCCCACTTCCAACACGTCCCAGCCGCTGCCGATGTTGGACGAGTCGCCGACGCCCACGCAAAGCTGACCGCTTGGCGGCTTGCCCTCCGAAATCCATTTCTGCGCCTGCATCGCCACCATGGAAGCCGACCGAGAGATCAGCGCGTCTGCCATGGGCGTCGTGAGGGATCTGCAGTTGTCGCCGACGAAGATCCTCCTGGGGTCAGAAGAGGTGCCTGCCATCCCCGCGCGGAGAGCGGGGAGCCAACGGCACAACTCAAAGAGGAAGGCCGTAATGTCGTCTACACGGGCCTTCCGCCCCTCCGCTTCCAGTATCAGCACGGCGCATCGCCCTTGTCCGAACAGCGCAGCCCGTGCAAGCCGAACCGGGCTCGCGGTCAGTGCAGCGGAAACTGATGCGGCGATGAGAACCTGCAGCGACGCCGTGGTCTCGATGATCAGTGCCGCATCGGTAGGCACGACCACTGCAAATTTCTCATCGTTCCTGAAGAGGTCGACGGCGTCGAGGTCATACGCCTTGGCGTCGAGGTGAGAGAGGCGTTCAAGCGCGAGCCTCATTTGCTCGGCCTTGTACGGAACCAGCGTGGGTTCGTCTTCCAGCAAAGCGTGCCGGGCAAAGTTGTGCGGCGACATGACCTCGTTGTCCACGAACGTTTGCTGTCCGATGCCGGCGCGCGCCAGGTGCATGCCAATCTTGGAGCCCAGGCTGCCACAGCCGATCAACACCGTCTTCGCTTGCGTGACGGCCTGTGGCAGTCCTGACGTGCGAGTGAGCAGCTCGGGCGATACGGTGTGCGAGTGGAACGCGGCGTGCACACTGCTCGTGAACTTGAAGGCCGACGTCGGGTCGATGTCGTACCTGACCACATAGGGCAGGACCTCCACGTCGCGGCCGTCCGATCCCACGAGCGGCGCCGGTCGTTTCACCACCAGCACGACCAGGGCCAGCAAGCCCTTCTTCCAGTCCTTGTAGTTCTGCAGGCCGATGACGGATGCACGGTAGTAGTCAGACAGAGCCGTTTCCAGGGCCGCCCTGTCGATGCCCAACGCGGCCGCCAGATCGAGGAGAGAGGGCAGGTCAACGACCGTGTCCGGCTGGTACTTGCCGATCACCGGGAACTGGCTGTCGGTAGCAGCGGCTCGGGCGATGAAGGCGGGGAACAAGCCCGACCCGAACTGCCTTTCCGGCTCGCCTCGCAGCACTTGCGTGAAGGTGACATTCGGCTGGGGCGTCAGGTCGGGCAGCACACGACAGTACACGCCGTCACCGACCGTCATGTAGCTTGCACTGGTCGTCAGGACCGTGCCGTCGGCCGGCGTTGCAGCGATGAGGCGCTCGGCACTGAATTCGACCGTTGAAGGACCGCACCGCCGTTGATGGCTTCAGTGAGCCACGTCGGGCGCCTTCCCCTGCCGCTCCACGTATTTCCGTCGGCATCGCAGAAAGGCTCGACCTGCTGCGATGCCCTGCGAAAGTTTGGGTTGCTGGAGCGTTTCGGTTTGCATCGGTTGCCGACGTCGGTCGGTTCTGGCCATGCAGACCCGCAGAAGACCGACGGCGCCGTAGCGGCCAGCAAGCTCAAAGTCACCTGGCAGGAGCTGCTTGATCTCCTGGACGTCGCGATCGCCGAATACAACGCGAAAGGCCAACCCGGGCTGGGCTACCGCTCACCGCTTGAAGTGCTGCGAGATCACTTCGACCGAGACCGTCAGCGGTTCGTGCCCCGTCCGCGATTTCCTCCAACGCTGCTGACACCACGCCTTGGTGTGGAGATCGAAACGCACAAGGTGCGCGGGTCCTGCGCGGCCGGAAAGCTGAAGCGCCCCTACGTTCAAGTCGACAAGGGGACCTACACGAGTCCTGAACTCGCGTCGCAGTTCGCGTTGATCGGAAAGCCGCTCGTTATCCATGTGCACGAAGAAGACATGCGAACGGTCGAGGCGTTCCTGGAAGACGGCACCCGCCTCGGATGGCTGACCGTTCGGGAGAAGGGCTGGCGTCGCACCAAGCACTCACGAGACATCCGCAAGCAGATCAACCGCATGCGCGACGCTCGGGAACTCGCCGACATCCGCGGCGGCGACTATGTCGAGGCATACCTTGAGCACTTGGCGCGCAAGGCGCTGGAGTCCGCTCGGGCGCGGCCAGATCGAGTCTCTGAGGACGCCACCCAACTCGCAGAGGCAGTCCGCACGACAGGCGCGCCGGTGCCACGTGTTGGCGCGTCCAAACCTGAGGTCGCTGACGTGATTCCGATCCGACCAGTCCCCATCCTGTTGAACCTGCCAAAGCCTTCGTGGGGCTGAGGACAGCTAACTATCCATCCAAACGGAAAGAACCAGGAGCTTCAGCATGAACGCAACCATCACCCCCATCGACGACGTCGGCCAGCGCCGAGAACTTCGTCAACAGGCGCTGTGCGATGCCCATGCGCCGTATCGCAGCCCAAGTCGGCCGCAGCGTCGCCACCATCAGCCGCACTTTGGCCAAGCTCGGCCTGTCCAGCCTGAAGGCGTTGGATGCCAGCCGGGCCAACGCCACGCATCTTGACGGCAAGCGCGCCCAGCCGCACGTTGCACGATCACTTCCTTGCCTTCCTAGCCAGCAACAACGAGTCTGGGTTTGACGAGGGCGTGGTTGCTCAACTCCCGGGCGGTTCAATCGGTGATCTCATGTTGCTGGTGGCGGAGAGAGAGTCACTGTCAGTTCGCTCTTTTAAGGAAGAGGCAAAAAAGATGCGAAAGGCGGCTGGGGGAGCGCTCCGCCATGTGCAGTGCTTGGAGCTGCTGTCACGCCTTTTTGGATACAAGAACTGGAATGAGGCCTGCTACTTCATCAGTTGCGATCGCCTGGCCAATAGGCGCAACCGCGCGGGCATCAACATGAAAATCTTTGACGTGAAGTTCAACTCATGAACCGGGTAGTCGACGGCTCGGCAAGTCTGGTCCGCTAGGTCGATGTTGACGAGGAACAGCGCGTCATCAAGGTCCTAGCAGAACGGAATTGCCTCTCGCTAGGACTGTGTTGACGCGAAACGGCCCATCGGAGGGGGTGTTTCTTGTCGGACAGCTTCAGGCAAGCTCCACGTTCGATGCGCATCATGTATTTTACATAATGCACATTGCCGCCAGAAAGGAAGCCGCACGCAGGTCTAGGGTTATCTAATAGAGTAATTCTCCGTAGTCGTCAACCCCCGAGACTTCACCATTGACAACATCAAACAAAAATGCATCGGCTGCCTCGTCTCCAAACGCCCACGCTCGAATTGATCCTGGCCGACCTCGGCAACCCTTCCGCCCTGGCCGTCGGCCTCGCGCTCGGCGTCAGTTCGCGCACGGTTCAGCGCTGGCTTGTCGCCGGTCATGCGCCCCGCGCGCCCATGCTGGCCCTGTACTGGCTCACGAGCTGGGGCCGTGCTGAGCTTGACGCATCCCTGCACCTCAGCGAGTCGGCCCACCGGCAACTGAGCGACGCCCGCGGCCGCGAGATTGACGCCCTGCGGCGCGAGTTGGCGCGCGTGCTTTCCCTCGGCAACTTCGGCAGCGCGAACGCCCCGAGCTGGAGCGAAACGGCCGCCGATGTCATGGAACTGCGCAAGGCGTCGATTTCGTCACGCGGTTGACCTCCTGACACATCCGGCCATGAAAAAACGGCCCTGGGGCCGTTTCTGGTGGTTCGATCTGGCTGCTTCAGCCCGGCGCCTGGGGTGTGTCGCCCCACTGCGCCTTAATCCAGGCTTTCACGCCCGGCAGGTGCCCGATGACCAGCGCCGCCAGCAGCGCGCCGCCGATGACGATCAGGGCCTCGCGTCCGACCTCGGCCGGCTTGGGGACAAAGGCCGGCGTCTTCACTGCACGGCCCCGCCAAACACCTTGCGTTCAAGGTGGCTCACCCGAACCCGCATTGATGCCAGATCAGCCCGGACAGCGGCATAGACGCCCACGGCGGGGCCGAGGACTTGCAGGATGGTCAGCAGGTCGCTCATTCCTTCTTGCCCTCGGGGATCAGCACGGACAGCACGCCCAGGGCTGCGCCCACGGCATCTGTGGCCGCCTGCACCTCGGGCACAGAGCGGCCGGCGAGGATGGCGATACCGGCGAGGCCGGCGAGGGACGATGGTTCACGCAGGCGGGCGATTAGCTTGGAGAGCTTGAGCATGTGGGGATTCCTTCACCAGCCGCTGCCGGTGCCGTAGTCGATGGGATAGGCGGCCCAGTTGGTGCCGGTCGAGTAGCCCAGGGCTTTCGCCGCGGGGGTGTTGGCGGGCGGCATGGTTCCCGAGCCCTCGGGCATGTTCATCGCGTTGAGCAGCGCCCAGGCCGTGCCCCACTTCGAGGCCGTGTACCAGCCTTCCCGGTCGATCAGATATCGAACGTGCGCCGGATCGTCCAGGGTCTGCGATGGCGTCGGGAGTCCGACCGTCGAGCCGGCCGCGCCGACGACGGTGCCGACCGCGCCGCCCGGGTCGTAGGCTTGGTGCCACACCTCGCCAGCAGCCGCGGCGCCGGCATCCACGACGGCGCCCACGCCATCGGCCACGGCCGCCGCGCTCTTGGTCAAGAGCTTGTAGCCCAGCACGGCCGCGACGACGACGGCGCCGGCCACGGCCACAGTGGCGAGCTGGTCGGGCTTGATGCCGTCCACGGTCAGGCCCAGGAGCCCGCGAAGGCCCACCAGTCCGCGGCCTGCTGAGGCTGCGGCGCGGCTGCGGTGGCGGTTGCCGCCGCGCTGGTCTGCGCCTTGCCAATGACGATTCCGGCCAGCAGCGCCGCGCCGATCATGAGGATGGTTTCGGTGTTCATTGGGTCAGCTCCCGAGCAGGAATTTCATGTAGTTGCCGGAATCGACGGCGCTTTTCGCGCTGTACCAGCTCGAAAAACTGCCGCTGGTCTGGTCGTTCCACTTTTGCAGCGCCGCGTCGCGCTGGGCCTGTGCCGTGGTGGGCGCGACGCTGTTTCCCGGCGTGCGGGTGATGTACCAGAGCGCGAAGCCGGCGAAGCCGACCGCGGCCGCGGTGATGAGGTTGTTTTTTGTCATGCGGCGGTCCCGCCTTCCGTTTCGATCCAGGCCATGAGCTGGCCCATGCTGCGCTGCCCCTGGCCGGCGTAGTTGCCGGGCAGGCTCGCCCATTCGTTGCGGCATTTGCCGATGGCCGACACGAAGCGGCCGGCGAACACATCCTGAAGCGCTCCGCGGCGCCTGATGGCCTCCACGGCCGCCGCGTCCTGGCTGGCTTCGCCGAAGTCGGTCAGGCCCAGCGCGTTTCGCAGGCTTACCCAGGTCGGCCGGATGAGTTGATAGGCGCCGGCCGCGGTGCTGACGCACCCCGGGCCGAAACCGGCATTGGCGCACATGGCATCTGGCAGGCGTTCTCCGCGCCATTCCCCGGTGATGGCGGGATGCTCGGACAGGTCGGCGATGGTGTGCGCGTAGCCGTAGCAGGCGCGATAGCCGCCGCGGCCCTCGGTGCCCTCGGCCCGGCGCAGCATCGCCAGGAAGGCGGAAAGGTTGCGGTCTGCGGTGCTTTGTTCCACGTTGGCGGATTCCTCGGTTATTTGGTTCCATGTGGCCTCGGCGCCGTCTGCGATTGCCGACAGGCTGAATCCGCCGAGGTAGTCGCCCTCGCCCGCTTCGACCTGTCCGCCGCTGCGGCGCGAGGCCACGAGCAACAAGGCGCCGGCCGCGGCAGTTATGACGATTACTTCTGCCCTCACGGTCAGCTCACGGGATACGAGCCGCTCAGGCGCATCAATGTGGTGTTTGCGGCGAAATAGGTGTCGTTCAAGGCGACTTCCGTTGCCGTGAGCGCAGGCGTTGCCGTGCATGCCGACTTCAGCGCGACGACGTTTCCGCCTCCCGCGACCTCACCAAATGGGATGAGCGCGGTATTGAAGCCGCTGAATGCGCTGAACGTTGCCGCGCCCGATGCCAATGCATTGGGCAGGCCGGTCAGGGTGATCGTTGCCGCGCCCGCGCCACTCTTGGCGCCGATCTGGTATTGCATCGACCAGTTCACCCAGCCGCCCGCGAACTGCCATCGCAGCGTTGCCAGAAGCGGCGCGGCCTGGGCCGTGGCGCCAAACTTCAGTACCGGCGCATTCGCGCCGGTCATCGACATGGAGAAATCGGCCTGCACACCGGCAAAGCTGGTCGGGTCGATTGTCGGCGGGTTCACGTAGGTGCCCGCGTCCGGCATCAGCGCATCGAGTTTGATGCTCGCGCAGTTGGCCCCGACAGAAAACATGCTCGGCGCTCCGGTCGGCGTGTTGAAGGTCGCGCCGTCGATCAGCACTCCTTTGGTGTATGCGCCGATGACGATTGCCGCGCCGTCCGTGTCGGAGAAACCCAGTAGCGCGGCCTTGAAGTCGAACAGGAACGGCGCCGCCAATCCGTTGCCGATGCGCAGCTTTCCCTGCATCTGTCTCTTATACACATCTCCGAGCCCACGAGACGGACTCCTATCT
>CAXDTK010000272.1:0-7017 GCA_963992225.1 uncultured Comamonadaceae bacterium
GATGACAAGCTGCTGCAGCTCAGCCAGGACGAGCTGATGCGCCACGAGGCCGCCGGCGTCACCAGCGAGGCCTTCCCCAAGATCATCCGGCTGGGCGGCGTGGACTGCACGGCCACCTATCTGCACGAGCCGGGCGACCCCCGCGACGGCCTGACCGTCAACGTGCCGCTGTTCGCGCTCAACCAGGTCAGCGAGGAGCGGGCCGAATGGCTGGTGCCCGGCATGCTGGCCGCCAAGGTCACTGCGCTGCTCAAGAGCCTGCACCAGAAGCCCCGCGCCCGGCTCACGCCGCTGCCGGAGTTCGTGGCCGAGTTCATAGCGCTGCAGCCGTTCTGCCAGGGCGGGCTGGTGGACACCTTGCTGCGGGCGGTGAAGGACCGCAGCCAGATCGCCGTGCAGCGCAACGACTTCAAGCTGGAGCAGCTGCCGCCGCACCTGTTCATGAACTTCCGCGTGGTGGACGAGCATGGCCGCCAGCTCGGCCAGGGCCGGCAACTGGCCGCGCTGAAGGCGGAGCTGGGTGGGCAGGCGAGGTCGGCGTTCCAGGCGCTGGCGGCGCTGAAGCTGCCCGCGGCCGAGGCGCCCAAGCCGGCGCCGGCAGCGCCGGTGGCCGGCAAGGGCATCCGTGCCGAGATCGTCAGGAAGCCCGAGCCGGCGCGCGATGTCAGCCAGACCTACACGGACTGGACTTTCGGCGAACTGCCCGAGCTGCTGGAAGTCCGCAAGGGCGGCCAGACGCTGATCGGCTTCCCGGCGCTGATCGACAAGGGCGCGCATGTCGAGATCGAGGTGTTCGACGAGCCGGAGGTCGCGGCCGCGAAGCACCGCGCTGGCCTGCGCCGGCTGGTGGCCCTGCAGCTCAAGGAGCCGCTGAAGTTCCTGGAGAAGAACATTCCCGACCTGCAGCGCATGTCGGTGCTCTACATGGCCCTGGGCACGGCCGAGGACCTGCGCGACCAGGTCATCGCCGTGGCGCTGGACCGCGCCTTCCTGGCCGACCCGTTGCCCACCGACCCGCTGTCGTTCAGGAAGCGCATCGAGGAAGGCCGCAGCCGCCTCAACCTGATCGCCCAGGAGGTGGCCCGGGCGGTGCACGCCGTGCTGCAGGAGCTGGCCAACGCCAGCCGCAAGCTCAAGGACGCCCGCCCACCCAAGGAGGTGGCGGACGACATCACGGCCCAGCTGCAGCGGCTGGTGCCGAAGCGCTTCGCGCTGGACACGCCCTGGGCGCAGCTGCAGCACCTGCCGCGCTATCTCAAGGCCATCACCGCCCGGCTCGACAAGCTGCGCGCCGACCCCGGGCGCGATGCCAAGCTGATGGCCGAGGTCAAGCCGCTGGAGCTGCGTTACACACGCCGGCTTGCCGAGCTCAAGGGCGTGCGCGATGCTCGGCTGGACGACTTCCGCTGGCAGCTGGAGGAGCTGCGGGTCAGCCTGTTTGCGCAGGAATTGCGCACGCCGCAGCCGGTCAGCGTGAAGCGCCTCGACAAGGTCTGGAGCCAGTTGATGGGCTGACGCGCAGGATTGGGCCGGGAATCCGTCGCATTTCGACCGGTGCCTGCAAGACTGGCCCGCCCGGCCTGGAGTCCAATGCGCCTTACACCTGTTACCGCCAGCCCCCCACCGCCCATCGTGCCCGAGTCCCCCTCCACCGCGACGCCGCTGAGAAGCTTCGGCCGCTTCGAGCTGCGCGCCCTGCTGTCCAAGAGTGCCCGCAGCCTGGTCTGGCGCGTCTTCGATGCCCGCCATGGCCAGGAGCTGATGCTGTGCATGCCGCGCGAGAAGCCCAACAGCGCGGCGGCGCTGGAGCACTGGCTGCGCACCGCGCAGGCCGGCGAGCGGGTGCGGCATCCGCAACTGGCGCCGGTGTTCGAGATCGGCCAGGTGGAGCAGTGGCCCTACGTCGCCTACGACCGCGCGCTGGGCGAGACGCTGGACGAGCGGCTGGCGCGTCAGCCCGCGCCGCTGCCCATCGACGCCGCCGGCTGGGTGGCCCAGCTGCTCGAAGGCCTGGCCTTCGCGCATGAGGCGGGCCATGCGCACCGCGACATCCAGACCGCCAGCCTGGTCATCGACGCTGCGGACAAGGTGCGGCTCATCGGCCTGGAAGTGGCGCAGGAGGTGTTCCCGGCGAACGTGGACTTCACCACCGTCACCCGCCGCGCCGTGCGCGAAGCGGCCGAGGAGGACGTGCTGTGCGTGGGCCTGCTGCTGCACCGCATCCTGAGCGGCAAGCCGGTGCTGGAGGAGGGCGACCTGCAGGCCGTCGTGGAGCAGATGCAGCCGTCATCTCCCCGGGTGGGCCGCGAGATCGTGCGGCTGGGCTGGGAGACCCCGCACCCCCTCCCCGACCCGCTGCGCGCCATCTGCAACCGCGCCACCGACCGCCAGTTGCGCCAGCGCTACCACCTCGCGCGCAGCTTCCTGCGGGCGCTGGACGGCTGGCGCCAGGCCGCGGCTCATGACGACGGCGGCCCCATCGTGCTGCTGCTGGACAAGCTGCAGCGCCTGGGCCACCTGCCCACCACCACCACCGGCATGCATCGCTTCACCGCCGGTTCGGGCCTGGAGGCCCAGCATGCCAGCGCGCTGTCGGAGCTGGTGCTGAAGGACATGGCGCTCAGCCTGGAGCTGGTGCGCCGCGTCAACAACGCGTTGCGGCAGGCCGGCCATGCCGGCGAGACCGTGCTGAACATGCAGCGCGCCATCCAGATGCTGGGCCTGGACGGCCTGCAGCAGGCCGCCAACGCGCTCAAGCCCTGGCCCGGTCCGCTGGCCCCGGTGGCCGCCGAGATGCTGCGCCAGCTGATGGCCCGGGTAGCCAAGGCGGCCCAGGTCGCGCAGGCGCTGCGCCCGGCCGGCTACGACGCCGAGGTGGTGCAGCTGATCACGGTCATGCAGAACCTCGGCCGGCTGCTGCTGCAGTACCACTTCCCCGATGACGCCCAGCAGGTCCGCCAGCTGATGGTGCCGCCCGAGCCCACCGAGGACCAGCCCAACCCGCCCGGCCTGAGCGAGCAGGCGGCCGCCTACGCGGTGCTGGGCTGCGACCTGGATGCACTGGGCGCCGCCGTGGCGCGCCACTGGGGGCTGGGCGACGAGCTGCTGCAGATGATCCGCCGCCAGCCGCTGGCCGCGCCGGTGCACGGCGCGCGCAGCGATGCCGACACCATCCGCCTGACCTGCAGCCTGGCCAACGAGCTGGTCGATGCGCTGGCGCTGCCCGAGGCGCGCCGCCGCGCCGGCGTGGAGGCGGCGACGCGCCGCTATGCCAAGGCGCTGGGCATCGGGCTGCGCGACGTGATGGAGGCCCTCAACCCCGGCGCCCACCGGCCCGGCCAGCCAACGCCCGCCGCGCCGGCGTCGGCAGCGGCCACGGCCACGGCGGCGCCCGCCTCGGCGGCCTCGCTGCGCGAGCGCCTGGCCGGCCGCGACTCTTGAACAACGCTTGACGATGGCCGAAGAACTGCCCCCGCAACTCGGCCGCTTCCGGCTGCTGCACCGCCTGGGCGAGGGCGCGCAGGCCACCGTCTGGCTGGCCCACGACCCGCAGCTTGACCGCGAGGTCGCGGTCAAGCTGCTCAAGCCGCTGATCGCCGATGCCGCGGAGCCCGGCACCGTCGACGAATGGCTGCACGAGGCGCGCGCCGTCTCGCGCCTGACGCACCCCAACATCGTGCCGGTCTTCGAGGCCGACACCCAGGGCGGGCGCTCCTACCTCGTGTTCGAGTACGTCAGCGGCGGCACGCTGAGCCAGCGGCTGCGCGCCGGGCCGCGGCCGACCGTGGTGGAGGCGGTCACGCTGATGCTGGGCGTGCTGGACGGCCTGGCCGCGGCCCATGCGGCCGGGCTGGTGCACCGCGACCTCAAGCCCAGCAACATCCTGCTCGACCCCCGCGGCCGGCCGCGGGTGATGGACTTCGGCATCGCCGCGCGCGTCTCGCCGGGCACCAGCACGCCGGCCCGCATCGTCGGCACGCCGGGCTACATCTCGCCGGAGGCCGCACGCGGCGGGGCGCCGCATCCGCAGATGGACGTGTTCGCCGTCGCCGTCATGCTGGCCGAGCTGCTCAGCGGCCAGCGGCTCAACCACGACGCCGACCCCTGGCGCGCCATCCAGCGCGTGCAGACCACCGACCTGGTGCTGCCCTCGGGCCTGGACCCGGCCGTGGACGATGCGCTGCGCGCCATCGTGCAGCGCGGCCTGGCGCGCGAGCCCGCGGCACGCTGGCCCAGCGCGGTGCAGATGCGCGATGCGCTGGCCGCCTGGCTGCGCCCGGTGGCCGAGCCCGCGGGCGATGCGGCCGACGCCCCGGTGCTGGACTTCCTGCTGCGCCGCATGCGCCACAAGAGCGACTTCCCGGCGCTGTCCGACGCCATCGTGCGCATCCAGCGCCTGACGCAGTCCGAGCACGAGAGCCTGGCCAGCCTGTCCAACGAGATCCTGAAGGACGTGGCCTTGACGCAGAAGCTGCTGCGGCTGGTCAACACCGCGGCCTACCGGCATGCGGGCGGCGGCGGCATCAGCACGGTGTCTCGTGCCGTGGCGCTGATCGGCTTCGCCGGCATCCGCAACCTGGCGCTCAGCCTGGTGCTGCTGGAGCGCATGGAGAACAAGGGCCATGCGCAGCGGCTGCGCGAGGACTTCCTGCGCTCGCTGATGGCCGCCTCGCTGGCGCGCGAGCTGTGCACCAACGCGCGCGACGCCGAGGAGGCCTTCCTCGGCGCCATGCTGCACCACCTGGGCCGCACGCTGACCGAGTTCTACTTCCCCGAGGAGGCCGAGGCCGTGCGCCGCCTCGTCAGCCCGCTGGACGACGGGCCGCCGCCGCTGAGCGAGGCCTCCGCATCGGCCCAGGTGCTGGGCATGAGCTACGAGGCGCTGGGCCTGGGTGTGGCGCGCCAATGGGGCCTGCCTGACAGCCTGCAGCGCGCGATGCGCCGCCCGGTGGGCGACCCGCCCGCGCGCCTCATCGACGACGGCGCCGAGCGCCAGCGCTGGCTGGCCCGCGCCAGCAACGACATGGCCGACCTGATCCTGCAGACGCCGCCCGAGCAGGCCCATGCGAAGCTGCGCGCCCTGGCGCAGCGGCATGCGCGTGCGCTGGGGGTCAGCGCCGAGACCTTCGAGCATGCGGCCGACACCGCGCGCCAGCGCCTGGCGCAGATGTCCGATGCGCTGGAGCTGCAGCTGCCGCGCGACTCGCGGGCGCAGCGCCTGCTCGCGCCGCTCACGCCCTCGGTGCAGGACTCGCTGACGGCCCACGAGCTGGCCCCCACGCAGGTGCTGGAACGCACGCAGGCCGGCGCGCCGCACGACGCCCAGCAGGCCAGCGAGCTGCTGGCCGCCGGCATCCAGGAGATCACCGACGCGATGGTGCACAGCTTCCAGCTCAACGCCGTGCTGCGCATGATCCTGGAGACCGTCTACCGCGCCTTGCGGGTGCGCCGCGTGATCTTCTGCCTGCGCGATGCGCGCGGGCAGACGCTCACCGGCCGGCTGGGCGTGGGCGACGACGTCGAGCGCCTGGCGCCGCTGCTGCGCGTGGAGCTGACCGGCCAGCCGCCCGACCTGCTGGCGGCCGTGTGCCTGAAGGGCGCCGACACGCTGATCCAGGACGCACGCGCCGCCAACATCGCCACCCGGCTGCCGGCCTGGTTCAAGACCGAGCTGGGCGCGCAGAGCTTCCTGCTGCTGCCGCTGATGCTCAAGGGCGCGCCGCTGGGCCTGATCTACGCCGACCACGGCGAGGCCGGCGCGGTGCAGCTGGGCGACAAGGAACTGTCGCTGCTGCGCACGCTGCGCAACCAGGCCCTGATGGCCTTCCGTCAGGCCGCCGGCTGACGCGAACCCCGTATCCATCGGGGTTGTAGGGCGTCTCCCACACCCGTTGAGGCGCCGCGCTGACGGGCCGCGCGCCCGCCATGGCGAATACTGATTTAGCACCCTGAAAACCAAAACCCGGCGATGCGCGCCGCGCGACATGCCGGGTGTCCAACCACAGGAGTCCGTATGAATCTGCATTCGATAAAGGGCCGAGGCGTGCTGGCGGCATGCGCCGCCGTTGCGCTGACGGCATGTGCCACGACGGGCGATGCCCCGAAGGAGCAGATGGCGGTGGCCAATTCCGCCGTGGAGCAGGCCACCAGCACGTCGGCCGAGGCGCCCACCGAGCTGGCCGCCGCCCGCGACAAGCTGACGCGCGCCAACCAGGCCATGGCCCGCAAGGACTATGTGCTGGCGCGCCAGCTGGCCGACCAGGCCGCGGCCGATGCCGCACTGGCGCAGGCCACTGCCCGCTCCGCGCGCTCCGCCCGCGCGCTGGGCGAGGTGCGCGAAAGCATCCAGCAGCTGCAGAGCCAGCTCAACCGCTCCTGATGCCGCACGAAATCCGCCCAGAAAGGACTGCCATGCGAACCCTCACGAACCTGACCGCCCTGGCCGCCGCCGCCGCGCTGTTTGCCGGCTGCGCGAGCACCCCCACCGTCACCCCGCAACTGCAGCAGGCGCGCTCGGAAGTGCGCGCCGCCGAGGCCGACCCCGCGGTGCTGAAGTACGCGCCGCTGGAACTGAAGAAAGCCTCGGAATCACTCAAGCGTGCCGATGAACTGAGCGCCAAGCGCGAGGCTCCCGCCGACATCGACTCGGCCGCCTACGTGGCCGCCACCCAGGCCCGCACCGCCAAGGCCCTGGCCAAGGCGCAGAGCGACGAGGAGGCGATCAAGAGCGCCGAGGCCGAGCGCGAGCGCGCCCGTGCCGACGCCAACGCCCGCCGGGCGAACTCCGCCCAGGCCCAGGCCGCCAGCGCGCAGGCGGCAGCGGCCAATGCCAGCGCCGATGCGGATGCCGCGCGCCGCCAGGCCGCTGCGGCCCAGGCGCAGGCCGCCGAGCTGCAGCGCGAGCTGCAGGCCCGCCAGACCGAGCGCGGCATGCTGGTGACGCTGGGCGACGTGTTGTTCGAATTCGGTCGCGCCGAGATCCGCCCCGCGGCGGGCGAGGCCATCGGCAAGCTGGCC
>CAXDTK010000273.1:0-7012 GCA_963992225.1 uncultured Comamonadaceae bacterium
ACACCTAAGCCTTCGTCGGCAGCGTCAGATGTGTATAAGAGACAGATCTTCTGCACCGAAGACATGATCCAGGAGGAGGTCAAGGCCTTCACCACCCTGCTGCAGAAGGTCTACAAGGACTTCGGCTTCACCGAGATCATCTACAAGCTCTCCACCCGCCCCGAAAAGCGCATCGGCACCGAAGAAAGCTGGGACCGCGCCGAAGCCGCCCTGGCCGAAGGCCTAAAGGCCTCGGGCTGCGATTTCGAGTACCTGCCGGGCGAGGGCGCCTTCTACGGCCCCAAGATCGAATACACCCTCAAGGACGCCCTGGGCCGCCCCTGGCAGTGCGGCACCATCCAGGTCGATCCCAACCTGCCCGAGCGCCTGGACGCCGAGTTCGTGGGGGAAGACGGCGCCCGCCACCGCCCCGTCATGCTGCACCGGGCCATCGTGGGCAGCCTGGAGCGTTTCATCGGCATCCTGATCGAGCAGCATGCCGGCGCACTGCCCGTCTGGCTGGCCCCGACGCAGGTCGTGGTGGCCAATATCACGGATGCGCAGGCGGATTACGTGGCTGAAATTGTGAAATCGCTGCAAAAACAAGGGCTTAGGGCCTCGGCAGATTTGCGCAACGAGAAGATCACCTATAAAATCCGCCAGCATTCCATGCAAAAGCTGCCGTACATCCTTGTCGTAGGCGACAAGGAAAAGGCGAACGGCAGCGTTGCGGTACGCGCCCGCGGCAATCAGGATCTCGGCGTGATGCCCCTGCAGGACTTCCTCGAACGGATCTCCGCAGACATCACCCACAAGGTCTGAAACGTCACCGGGCGCGATTTGTTTTGTTTGGGCTTCCCGCCTTGGGGCCCGCTGAAAGGTCTACACCATCGCTACGTTTGCCGACCGTCGTGCGATTCCGGAGCGCAAGCACCGGTTGAACCGCGAAATCATGGCTCCCGAAGTCCGTCTGAACGGCCCCGAGAATGAACCCATCGGGGTCGTCAGCATCCAGGAAGCCCTGCGCATGGCGGGTGAAATGGATGTGGACCTGGTCGAGATCTCCGCCACCGCCAATCCGCCGGTCTGCCGGCTGATGGACTACGGCAAGTTCAAGTACCAGGAACAGAAGCGCGCTGCCGAAGCCAAGGCCAAGCAGAAGATCATCGAGATCAAGGAAGTCAAGTTCCGCCCGGGCACGGACGAAGGCGACTACCAGATCAAGATGCGCAATCTGCGCCGCTTCATCGCCGAAGACGGCGACAAGGGCAAGGTCACGCTGCGCTACCGGGGCCGTGAGATCACGCACCAGGACATCGGCATGCGCCTGCTGGAGCGGATCCGCGACGAACTGGCCGACGTGGCGGTGGTCGAGAACATGCCGAAGCTCGAAGGTCGGCAGATGATCATGGTCCTGGCGCCCAAGAAGCGCTAAGACTCGGAAGTTTCAACCCGCCGGTTTGGTCGCCGGCGGGTTCATTAGTCTCCTGAGGCCAACAAGCATGCCGGGCTCTCCGGCATCGCCCCAGGGACGCATTTAGAAGGAGCATTCACATGCCCAAAATGAAGACCAAGAGCAGCGCGAAAAAGCGTTTTCGCGTTCGTCCGGGTGGCACCGTCAAGCGCGGTCAGGCGTTCAAGCGCCACATCCTGACCAAGAAGACCACGAAGAACAAGCGTCAGCTCCGCGGCGCCGTCACCGTGCACGAAACCAACATGGGTCACATCGCTCAGATGCTGCCCTTTGCTGGCCTGTAATTCATCACTGACTCAAGGAGAAACACATGCCTCGCGTCAAACGTGGTGTAACCGCTCGTGCCCGTCACAAGAAGGTCCTGGCCCTGGCCAAGGGCTTCCGGGGTCGTCGTAAGAACGTCTTCCGCATCGCCAAGCAGGCGGTGATGAAGGCGGGCCAATACGCCTACCGTGACCGCCGCACCAAGAAGCGCGTGTTCCGTCAGCTGTGGATCGCCCGTATCAACGCCGCCTCGCGTGGCCTGGGCCTGTCCTACAGCAAGTTCGTGGCGGGTCTGAAGAAGGCCCAGATCGAGATCGACCGCAAGGTCCTTGCCGATCTGGCCGTCAACGACCCGGCTGGTTTTGCCAGCATCTTCGCCAAGGTGAAGGCCGCGCTCGCCTGATTGCGACCCGTCCCGACTCGCGTCGGGATACGCAACCTTTCGGGGCCGGTCACTGCGTGACCGGCCCTTTTTGTCTTCGACGCAAGGGCTTTGCCCTTGTCATTCCGAATTCCGAATGTCCGATCTCGACGCTTTGCTGCAAGCGGCACAGGCTGACTTTGCCGCCGCCCCGACACCCGCCGAACTGGAAAACGCCAAGGCCCGTTTCCTCGGCAAGTCCGGCCGCGTGACCGAGCTGATGAAGGGCCTGGGCGCCCTCAGCATCGAGGAAAAGAAGACCCGCGGCGCCGAGATCAACCAGCTCAAGGTCGGCATCGAGGCCGCGCTAACCGCCCGCCGCGACGCGCTGGCGGCCGCGGAACTCGAGAAGCAGCTCAAGGCCGAGGCCCTGGACGTGACCCTGCCCGGCCGCAACCGTGGCACCGGCGGCCTGCATCCGATCACGCGCGCGATGGAGCGCATCGAGGCCATCTTCGGCTCCATGGGCTTCGACGTGGCCGACGGCCCCGAGATCGAGACCGACTGGTACAGCTTCTCGGCGTTGAACAACCCCGAGAACCACCCCGCCCGCTCCATGCAGGACACGTTCTACGTCGACATGAAGGACGAGAACGGTGCCTGGCTGAACCTGCGCCCGCACACCAGCCCCATGCAGATCCGCTACGCGCAGGCCCACGCGAAGCGCTACGCCGGCCAGGAGCACATGCCCGAGATCCGCGTCATCGCGCCGGGCCGCACCTACCGCGTGGACAGCGACGCCACGCACTCGCCCATGTTCCACCAGGTCGAAGGCCTGTGGGTGGGCGAGAACATCAGCTTCAAGGACCTGAAGGCGGTCTATCTCAACTTCATCACCGCCTTCTTCGAGACCGACCAGCTGCAGCTGCGCTTCCGCCCCAGCTACTTCCCGTTCACCGAGCCCAGCGCCGAGATCGACATCATGTTCGAGAGCGGCCCGCTGAAGGGCCGCTGGCTGGAGGTGTCGGGTTCGGGGCAGGTCCATCCGCAGGTGATCCGCAACATGGGCCTGGACCCCGAGCGCTACATCGGCTTCGCCTTCGGCTCCGGCATCGACCGCCTGGCCATGCTGCGCTACGGCGTCAACGACCTGCGCGCCTTCTTCGACGGCGACCTCCGCTTCCTGGCCCAGTTCCGCTGAGCCATCGAGATTCCAGGCAGTTCAAGTAATTCAGAAGAACCATGCAATTCCCCGAGTCCTGGCTGCGCGAGTTCTGCAATCCGCCGCTGTCCACTGAAAAACTGGCCGAGCTGCTGACCATGTCCGGCATGGAGGTCGAAGAGCTGCGCCCCGTCGCGCCGCCCTTCCACGGCATCGTCGTCGCCGAAATCCTCGAAGCCGAGCAGCATCCCAACGCCGACAAGCTGCGCGTCTGCAAGGTCAACGCCGGTAGCGGCGAGCCGCTGCAGATCGTCTGCGGCGCACCCAACGCCCGCGTCGGCATCAAGGTGCCGCTGGCCACCGTCGGCGCCGAGCTGCCGCCGGGTGAAGACGGCAAGCCCTTCAAGATCGGCGTCGGCAAGCTGCGCGGCGTCGAGAGCTTCGGCATGCTGTGCTCGGCCCGCGAGCTGAAGTTGAGCGAAGACCACGGCGGCCTGCTGGAGCTGACCGCGGACGCCGTCATCGGCGAAGACATCCGCAAGCACCTCAATCTCGACGACACGCTGTTCACGCTGAAGCTGACGCCCAACCTGGGCCATGGCCTGAGCGTCTTCGGCGTCGCGCGCGAAGTCGCCGCGCTGACCGGCGCGCCGCTGCTGAAGGCCGAATTCCCGGCCGTCAAGCCGACGCTGGATGACAAGCTGCCGGTGCGTGTGGAAGCCACCGACCTGTGCGGCCGCTTCTCCGGTCGCATCGTCAAGGGCATCGACACCCAGGCCAAGACGCCGGCGTGGATGGTCCAGCGCCTGGAGCGCTGTGGCCAGCGTTCGGTGACGGCGTTGGTCGACATCTCGAACTACGTGATGTTCGAGTACGGCCGCCCGTCGCACATCTTCGACCTGGACAAGATCAGCGGCGAGCTGGTCGTGCGCTGGGGCAAGGCCGGTGAACAGCTCAAGCTCTTGAACGGCAACACCATCACCGTCGACGAGAAGGTCGGCGTCATCGCCGATGCGCGCGAGGTCGAGTCCCTTGCCGGCATCATGGGCGGCGACCACACCGCCGTGTCCGACGACACGCGCAACGTGTACGTCGAGGCCGCCTTCTGGTGGCCCGAGGCTGTTATGGGCCGCGGTCGCCGCTACAACTTCTCGACCGACGCCGGCCACCGCTTCGAACGCGGCGTGGACCCGGCCCAGACCGTGGAGCACATCGAGCGCATCACCCAGCTCATCATCGACATCTGCGGCACGGCCGACACGAAGATCGGCCCGATGGACGACCAGTCGCCCAACCTGCCGGTTCGCCAGCCCGTGGCCCTGCGCGTCGCCCGCGCCGCCAAGGTCATCGGCATGCCGCTGACGCAGGCGCAATGCGAAGGCGTGTTCGCGCGCCTGGGCCTGCCCTTCACGTCCGCTGACGGCGTGATCACGGTGACGCCGCCGAGCTGGCGCTTTGACCTCCAGATCGAGGAAGACCTCATCGAGGAGGTCATCCGCGTGCTGGGCTACCCGACGCTGCCATCCACCGCGCCGCTGGCACCCATCGTCGGCCGCACGCGTTCGGAATCGCGCCAGTCCGCGCATGCGCTGCGCCGCGCGGTCGCCGCGCGCGACTACTTCGAGACCATCAACTTCAGCTTCGTCGAGGAACGCTGGGAGCGCGAGCTGGCCGGTGTCACCGACCCGATCAAGCTGCTGAACCCCATCGCCGCGCCGCTGTCCGTCATGCGCACCAGCCTGATCGGCAGCCTGGTGCAGGTGCTGCGCCACAACCAGGCCCGCCGCGCAACGCGTGTGCGCGTGTTCGAGCTGGGTCGCGTGTTCAAGCGCGATGCCACGGTGGCCAAGGGTCCGCTGACCGTCGCGGGCATCGAGCAGCCGCTGCGCCTGGGTGGCCTGGCCTGGGGCCCGGCCGATCAGCAGCAGTGGAGCCAGAAGGACCGCGCCGTCGACTTCTTCGACGTGAAGGGCGACCTGGAAGCGCTGTTCGCGCCGCAGGCCCTCACCTTCGAGGCTGCCGAGCACCCGGCCCTCCATCCGGGCCGCAGTGCCCGCGTGAGCCTGAATGGCACGCCCATCGGCGTCGTCGGCGAACTGCACCCGCGCTGGCGTCAGGCCTACGAGATCAGCGGCGGCGCGCCCGTCGTCTTCGAGCTGGACCTCGACGCTGCCCTCACCCGCACGCTGCCGCAAGGCCAGCCGCTGCCGCGCCAGCAGGCCGTGCAGCGGGACCTGGCGCTGGTGGTGAACGACAGCGTCAGCCACGACGCGCTGATGGCCGCCATCACGGCTGGCGGCGGCGCGCTGTTGCGCTCGGCCCGGCTGTTCGATGTCTTCAAGCCGGCCGCCGGCAGCAGCACCGACCTGCAGCCCGACGAGCGCAGCCTGGCCGTGCGCCTGGAACTGCTGGACGACGAGGCCACGCTGACCGACGAGCGCATCGATGCCGCCGTGGCGGCCATCGTCGCGGCGACGACCCGCCAGCTCGGCGCTCGCCTGCGCGGCTGACCCTGTCGGAGGAGGAACCCACAAGATGGACGCGAACGACGTCAAAAAAGAGGCCGCGGCGGTCGTCATCGGCAGCCTGGAGACGCCCACGCTGACCAAGGCCGAGCTGGCCGAGCTGCTGTTCGACAAGCTGGGCCTGAACAAGCGCGAATCCAAGGACATGGTCGAAGCCTTCTTCGACATCCTGCACGACAGCCTCGTCAAGGGGCAGGGCGTGAAGCTCTCCGGCTTCGGCAACTTCAACATCCGCCGCAAGGCGCCGCGCCCGGGGCGCAATCCGCGCACCGGCGAATCCATCCCCATCAAGGCACGCAACGTCGTCACCTTCCATGCCAGCCACAAACTCAAGGGGCAGGTGCAAGGCGATACGCCTGCCGGCGAGGACTTCGAGTAGAGTCTGCCCTCCCCTACCGAACTCATTGATTTGCAATGGAAAAGGCGCTTCCCGCCATCCCCGCGAAACGCTACTTCACCATCGGTGAGGTCAGCGAGCTGTGCGGCGTGAAGCCCTATGTGCTGCGCTATTGGGAGCAGGAGTTCACCCAGCTCAAGCCCATGAAGCGCCGCGGCAACCGGCGTTACTACCAGCATCACGAGGTGCTGCTGATCCGCCGCATCCGTGACCTGCTCTACGACCAGGGTTTCACGATCAGCGGCGCACGCAACCAGCTCAGCGAAGGCCTTCCCCCTGCCTCCGCACAGAACTTCCGCGACGAAGCCGAAGCTGCGCAGGCACTCGATGCGATGGAAGGCGCCGACGACTTCGACCTGCCCACCGGGCCGGCACTCCAGCCGGCGGCCCGCGCGACGGCGCTGCACGCCCAGCCGCTCAAGGCCGCCGAGTCGTCCCTGTCTCTGCCGGTGGTGCCGCAGGAGCCACTGACCTCGCTGGACCAAGTACGCGCCGAACTGCTGGCGATTCGCGCCAGCCTGCTGTGAAATGCGTTCGAGTAGCTGAAATCTGGGTTATAATTTTTGGCTCAGTCGGGGCGTAGCGCAGCCTGGTAGCGCACTTGCATGGGGTGCAAGGGGTCGCGAGTTCGAATCCCGCCGTCCCGACCATTTTTATTGAAGTAGATCAACGGGTTAGCAGCTCAGGCCGCTAACCCGTTTTTCCTTTCCCGCCCTACTTTAGGCTTTGGGTCTAAACCCAGGTCTAAACCAGCTGCAAGCCAACCCTGACCCCGAAAGCAGTCACGGCGCTGCTTCGTAAGCAATGGGATGGACGCCCCCACCCGTAGACGGCATCGAAGTGCCACAGT
>CAXDTK010000274.1:0-6881 GCA_963992225.1 uncultured Comamonadaceae bacterium
CAGCGCCCCAAGGCCCCAACGGGGCCCCCTGCCCATGTCCGACCGCCTCAAAGTCCTGCCGCAATACCTGATGCCCAAGGGCGCGATGACGCGGCTGGCCGGCCGCTACGCGTCCGCCACGCTGGGCGGCATGACCACGTCCACCATCCGCCGCTTCGTCGCGCGCTACGGCGTGAACATGGACGAGGCGGCCGAGCCCGACATCCGCGCCTACAAGACCTTCAACGAGTTCTTCACCCGCGCGCTCAAGCCGGGTGCGCGGCCGCTGGCCCAGGCGCCGCTGATCTGCCCGGTGGACGGCGCGATCAGCCAGGTGGGCCGCATCGAGGGCGACCAGGTCTACCAGGCCAAGGGCCAGGCCTTCTCCACCACGGCGCTGGTGGGCGGCGACGCCGCGCTGGCCGCGCGCTTCCAGGACGGCCTGTTCGCCAACCTCTACCTCAGCCCCAAGGACTACCACCGCATCCACATGCCGGCCGCCGGGCGCCTGGTACGCATGGTGCATGTGCCGGGCGAGCTGTTCTCGGTGAACCCGACCACCGCCCGCGGCGTGCCGGGGCTGTTCGCGCGCAACGAGCGCGTGGTGTGCGTGTTCGACAACGAGCAGCTGGGCCGCTGGGTGCTGGTGCTGGTGGGCGCCACCATCGTGGGCAGCATGGCGACCGTCTGGCACGGCGTCATCCAGCGCAGCGGCCCGGTGCGCGCCTGGGACTACCAGGACCGGGACATCCGCCTCGCCCAGGGCGACGAGATGGGCCGCTTCCTGCTGGGCTCCACGGTGGTGATGCTGTTCGAGCCGAGCGCGCTGCAGTTCAACCCGGCCTGGCAGCCCGGCGGTGGCGTGCGCATGGGCGAGCCGATGGCGAGCTGACGACGCGCCGGACGCGACCGGGGTGCAACGGGCGGGGCGCCCGGAGCGTGCACAAAACCACGGCGGCATGAGCTCATGACACAACAGTCGTTGGCCTTTCTGTCATCGGCCGGCAGACTTGGGGCGTTCAACACCCACCGAAGCTGCCCCGCCCTCCCGATGTGTGAGCTTTTCGCCCTCAACAGCCGCCTGCCGGCCGCCGCCAACTTCTCGCTGCGCGGCTTCGCGGCGCGCGGCGGGCGCACCGCGGACCATGTCGATGGCTGGGGGCTGGCCTTCCACGACGGCCAGCGCTGCGAGGTGGTGGTGGAGGACCGGCCGGCCGCCGAGTCGGACCTGGCCTCGCACTACGGCCAGCACCCGGTGCAGGCGCGCAACATCATGGCCCACATCCGCAAGGCCACGCAGGGCGTGCGGGCGGTCGAGAACTGCCACCCCTTCCGCCGCGACTGGGCCGGCCGCACCTGGGCCTTCGCCCACAACGGCGACCTGAAGGACTTCCACCCCGCGCTGGACGGCGCCTTCCGGCCCGCCGGCCAGACCGACAGCGAGCGCGCCTTCTGCTGGCTGCTGCAGCGGCTGCAGCAGCGCTTCGGCGACCAGCTGCCCGACTGGCCCGAGCTGGCCGCCACGCTGACGCCCTGGCTGCACGAGATCGCCGAGCACGGCCGCTTCAACCTGCTGCTGACCGACGGCCGCGCCATGCTGGCCCATGCTTCCACGCGGCTGCACTGGCTGCACCGCCGCCCGCCCTTCGGCCATGTGCGGCTGCGCGACGGCGACCTGAGCATGGACCTCGCCACGCTGAACGGCCCGCGCGACCGCATGACGCTGATCGCCACCGAGCCGCTGACGCACGACGAAGCCTGGCAGGCCTTCCAGCCGGGCGAGGTGCGCGTGTTCGAGGCCGGCCACTGCGCCTGGGTCAGCGAGGGCGTGACGGCGCTGGCCGCCGCCTGACGCGCTGGCGCGGGCCGTCAGCGCCGCAGCGCCAGCGGCCGCACCTGCTCGACCAGGCTGACGAGGAAGCGCCCCGGCTCCTCGTGCGGCGCCAGGTGGGCCGAGTGCTCGAACCAGACGATGCGTTTCACCGGCGCCTTCAGCTGCGCCATCCACGGCTCGATGACGCTGGCCGGGGTCGTCAGGTCATGCCGGCCCAGGAACATGAACATCGGGAAGCCGACCGCGCGGATGCGCGTGTGGTCCACCCGCCGCATGTCGGGCAGCAGCGCCGGCACCGACAGCTGGCCACCCTGGTCGATGGCCAGCCGGTCCTCGTAGCCGTAGTAGGGCGACAGGCGCGCGGCGCGGAAGTAGAAGTTGGCATCGCTGCGGTAGGCCGCCAGCCCGCCATAAGCCATCACCCACTTGCGCGCCACGTTGACCTTGGCGAACGGGATCTCGCCGTCGCCGGGATAGGGCGCGATGGCCTGCAGCTCCGCGAGCGCGGTGTCGTCGCGGCGCCGGCGGGCCTCGGCCAGCAGCGCCTCGTACTGCGCGCGCTCATTGGCCTGCAGCGCCATCAGCGGCCCCACGCCCACATAGGCGCTGATCCAGCCCGGCTGGCGCAGCGCGGCGTCCAGGCCGATGACGTTGCCCCAGGAATGCCCCAGCAGGATGACGCGCTCCACCCCCAGCCGCTGCCGCACCCAGGCGATCAGCTCGACCAGGTCCTGCGCCATCTGCTCACGCGTGAGCCTCGCGGCGTTGGCCGCCTCGCCGCCCTCGCGCAGCGTCTTGCCGGTGCCGCGCTGGTCCCACTGCACGACCGTGAAGAAGTCCTCCCAGCCGCGCTGGTAGGGCCAGCTGCGGCCCATCTCGGCGGCGCCGGGACCGCCGTGCGCGTAGATCAGCACCGGGTTGGCCCGGTCGGCGCCACGCAGCGTGATCCATTGCTTCAGGCCGCCCAGCTCGACGGCCTCGCTGAGCTCGACCGCCTCCGGCGCAACCAGGCGCTGCTGGTCGGCAATCATGGGCCGCACCGCGGCGTAGGCGGATTCTCTGGGGGGCGGATCGGCGGCGAAGGCAGCCGCTGCCCACAGGCTGGCCAGAGCAAAGAGCGTTTTCATGCCGCGGACACTAACACCGCCGTCGGTGCAGGGGGGCGCCGCCGGATGCCCAGCAGCAGCGCCAGGCCCGGCACGCGGCGCGCGCCCAGATAGGCCAGCGCGCAGGCGGCGAAGGTCAGCGCAATCAGCAGCAGCGCCTCCAGGCCCCAGGGCAGCGCCAGCGGCTTGAGCGCCTGGCTCAGCAGCACGATGGCGCTCTGGTGCAGGATGTAGAGGCAGAACACCGCCGCGCCGGCCCGGCGCAGCCACGGCGACTCGCGCGGGAAGGCGCGCTGCGCCCAGCCGCAGGCGGCGACGAGGGCCCACCAGGTCAGCGCGCCGCGCAGCGCGCGGGCGGCGGCCAGCACGGCGCCGGACGGCGCCACCTCGGCGTAACGGCCGTTGAAGGCCAGCAGCAGCGCCCAGCCCGCCAGCGCCAGGCCCAGCGCAACCCAGCGCAGCCGCAGCGCGGCCGGCCACAGGCCCTGCGCCAGCGGCGTGCGGCTGGCCCAGCCGAGCGCGAACACCAGGCCGTACTGCAGGTGGTTGTAGAGGTCGTGCATCAGGTCGTGCGTGGTCGGCCAGTGCGGCATCACGAAGACCCGCAGCAGCGCCAGCGGCACGGTCGGCGCCAGCAGCCAGGCCCAGGCGGGCAGCGCCAGCGCCCGCGGCCGCAGTCGCCACGCGGCCAGCCCCGCGGCGATGACCGCGCCGACGCCCGCGTAAAGCCACAGGTAGGGCAGGAACCACAGGTGGTTCCAGGTCGGCACATCCATGCAGTCCTGGCCGCGGCAGTACTTGCCGCCCTGCAGGTATGCCGCCCAGAAGTCCAGGTAGCCGCCGTCGCCCGGCAGCAGCTGCGGCGCCTTGGCCAGCACCTCGAAGTAGGCCTGCGGCGTGACGATGACGGCCATGCCGAACAGCAGCGGCAGCAGCAGCCGCACCGAGCGGTCCTTCAGCGTGCCCAGCGCGCCGCGCCGCGCGAACAGGCCCTGGCTGGCCGCACCGGCGACGAGGAACAGCAGGCTCAGCCGCCATGGCGAGCTGAGCTGCATGAAGGGCTCCAGCGCGGCGCTGGCGGCGGGGCTCTTCACATGCCAGTCCCAGGTCACGTAGTACATGCCCACGTGGTACGGGATCAGCAGCGCGAAGGCGGCGACACGCAGGCCGTCGAGAAATGCAAGGCGGCTGGAAGAGGTGGTATTCATGGCCGCCAGCTTCGCGGCCGTGCGCCGGCACGGCGAGCGCGGCGGGGCGAGTGGCGGGCGCTACGGGGCGAATGCGTCCAGCGCCGCCCGGTAGCCGCGTGATACCCGCAGCGGCTCGCCGCAGGCCAGCGTCAGCACCGCCTCGCCGCTGCCCAGGCGCTCGATGCGCCGCACATGCGCCGGGTTGACCGCATGGCAGCGGTGCACGCGCACGAAGCGCGCCGCCCAGCCCGGGCGGGCCAGCGCGTCGGCCAGCGTGGCGCGCTCCAGCAGGCTGCGCGGCGGCAGGTGCAGCTCGATGTAGTTGTCGGCCGCCGAGATCCACTGCACCGCGGCCAGCGCAAGCCGCTCGCCGCCCACCCACCACTCGCCCACCGGGGCGGCGGGCCGGGCCAGCGTCTCGCGCACGCGGGCCAGCGCGGCGGCCAGGCGCTCGGCCGTGTAGGGCTTGAGCAGGTAGTCCAGCGCCGCCAGCTCGAAGGCCTGCAGCGCATGGCCGGCATGCGCGGTGGAGAACACCACGCAGCGCACGCCCAGCTCGCGCAGCGCGGCGGCCAGCTGCACGCCGCTGCCGCCGGGCATCTCGATGTCCAGCAGCGCCAGCTCGGGCGGCGCCGCCCCGCCGCGCACCAGCGCCAGCGCGGCCGGCGCGTCGGGCGCCTCCAGCAGCTCGGCCACGTCCACCTCGGCGGCCAGCAGCCGGCGCAGCCGGGCGCGCGCGGCGGGCTCGTCGTCGACGATCAGCACCCGCATGGCAGCGCCAGCTCCAGGCTCATGCCCTGGCCATCGGGGCCGAAGCGCACCTGCGCCGCATCGCCGTGGCGGGCCGACAGCCGCTCGCGCAGGTTGCGCAGGCCCAGGCCGCCGTCCGGGTCGGGTGCCGCCTCGGGCACCGGCCGGTCACCCTGGTTGCTGATGCGCAGCAGCAGCCGGCCGGCCTCGCGGCGCGCGCTGATGCCCACGGTCACACGGCCCAGGTGGCGGGCCACGTCATGCTTGACGGCGTTCTCCACCGGCGCCAGCAGCAGCAGCGCCGGCAGCGGGCAGTCCAGTGCGGCCGGCTCGGCGTCGATCTGCACCACCAGCCGCTCGGGCCCGAAGCGCGCCTGCATCAGCGCCAGGAAGGGCTGCACCAGCGCCAGCTCCTCGCGCAGCGTGTGCTCGGTGCGCGCCTGGGCGGCCAGCGTCTGGCGCAGCAGGTCGGCCAGCTGGCACAGCAGCCGGTCGGCGCGGGCCACGTCCTCGTGCATGACCGCCGCGATCAGGTTCAGCGTGTTGAACAGGAAATGCGGCTGCACCTGGTCGGCCAGCCGCGCCAGCCGCACCTCGGCCAGCTCGCGGCGGGCGCGCTCCAGCTCCTGCTCGCGCAGGCCGGCGGCCCGGGCCATCCAGATGCCGCGCGAGATCAGGCAGAAGCTGAGGTAGCTGACCGCGTCCTTGCCGCCCTCGTAGACCAGCAGCGTGGTCCAGGCGTCCGGCCGGTAGTCCATGCCCACCAGGCCGTAGACCGCCAGCCGCAGGCCGAACATGCCGGCGATGTGCAGCCCGCTGAACAGCGGCAGCGCCAGCGCATGGGCGGCCAGCTGGCGCGGCCAGGGCTGCCCGCGCAGCCGGCCGACCAGCGCGTGCAGGCCCAGTGCCAGCGCACCGATGACGGCCACCGAGCTGAACTCCCACAGCAGCGGCTCCCAGGCATGCCGGCCGCCCGCCAGCCGGTAGGCCTGCAGCGCCGAGGCGCTGAGCAGCAGGCCGACGACGGTCAGCAGCGCGAGATAGGGCAGGCGCCAGCGGCGCGGCAGCACGGACATGCCGCGAGGTTAGCCGCCACGGGGCCGCCGGCGCGGCGATTCACCCCCGGGTGCGGGCCGTTCGCCCCGGCGCGGCTCAGCGGCCCGGGCGCGGCTTGCCGTCGCCGGCGCCGCGCTCGCCGCCCTCCACCAGGTCGCCGCGGCGGTCGGCGTCCAGGCCCGGCGTGGCGCGCAGGTCGGTGTCGACCTGACCCTGCCGCAGGTCGCGGGCCGCGCGGTCGATCTGGTCGTCGGGGGTGGCGTCGGTGTTGCGGTTCTGCTGGTCGCGCTCATGCGGCAGCGACGGGCCCTGCGGCGTCACGGCGCCGCGCTGGGGGCTCGTCTGGGCGTCGGGCGCGGTGTGGGGCTTGGCGGCGGTCATGGCGGTCTCCGGTCTTGATGCAGCACTCTGGGGGGCACGCGGCGCGGCCGGGGTCGTCCCGCCCGCCGTCCGCTTGTCGGCAGCGGCCGACAGGGGCCGCGGCGGCGCGTCGTCCTACAGCCACGGCGGCCGGCGTCCGGGTGCAGCGTCATGCGCCGGGCATAGCATCGCGCTGTCATGCCCGCCGCCCTGCCTGCCGCCCCGCCTGCCGCCCTCGCGCCCGCCGCCAAGGCCGGTGGCGCGCTGGGCAACGCCCGCTGGGAGGGCGAGGGCCTGCGCTGGCGGCTGGTGCTGGCCGGCCACGGGGCGGCCGAGGCCGCCCTGCCCGCGCCACCCGCCGCACTGCCCGCGCAGGCCGGCACCACGCTGGCCTTCGACAGCGCCGCGCTGTCGCACTGGCAGCCGGGCTTCGCCGCGGCGTTGTGGCAGGCGCTGGCCCCGCTGGCGCGCGCCGGCGTGACGCTGGACCTGGACGGCCTGCCGCGCGGCCTGCAGCCGCTGCTGGCGCTCAGCCTGCCCGCCCCCGACGGCCCGCCGCTGTCTCTTATACACATCTCCGAGCCCACGAGACGGACTCCGATCTCG
>CAXDTK010000275.1:0-6780 GCA_963992225.1 uncultured Comamonadaceae bacterium
CCCACGGCACCTCCACGCCGCTGGGTGATGTCAACGAGACCAACGCCATCAAGCTGGCGTTCGGCGACCACGCCAAGCAGATGGTCGTCAGCTCGACCAAGTCGATGACCGGCCACCTGCTGGGCGGCGCCGGCGGCATCGAGTCGGTGTTCACGGCGCTGGCCGTGCGCGACCAGGTGGCGCCGCCGACCATCAACATCTTCAACCAGGACCCCGAGTGCGACCTGGACTACTGCGCCAACGAGGCGCGGCCGATGAAGATCGAGGTCGCCGCGAAGAACAACTTCGGCTTCGGCGGCACCAACGGCACGCTGATCTTCAAGCGCGTCTGACGCGGGCGAGCGCCGGCCATGCGCCGCACGCCGCCCGTCCTGCTGCAGTTGCAGCCCGAGCCGGCCGCGCAGGCCGCGGTGGCCGTCATTGCTGCACTGACCTCGGCCGGCCTGGCCGCCTGGGCGCTCAGCCACCACGCAGCGGCCTGGCCGGCGCTGCTGCTCGTCCCGTTGGCCGCCCTGTGGGCCTGGCGCAGCGCCGCCGCGCGGCCGCGGCGGCTGCGCTGGGACGGCCAGGCCTGGTGGCTGGCCGCTGGCGCCGCCGATGAAGAAACCGCCGTCCAGCTCGCTGTGGTGATGGACCTCGATGCCTGGCTGCTGCTGCAGGCCCGCCCCGGCCCCTGCTGGCTGGCGCTGAGCCGGCGCCGGCATGCGGCGCAGTGGACCGCGCTGCGGGCCACGCTGTTCGCCGCACCCGGCGGGGCGCAGGCTCGATGAGCCCGGCGGGTCCGGACGCCGATGCATTGCTGGTGCGGCAGGCCCAGGCGGGTAGCCGTGCGGCCTTCGACATGCTGGTGCTGAAGTACCAGCGCCGCGTCGAGCGGCTGCTGTCGCGCAGCGTGCGCACGCCCGAAGATGTGGCGGACCTGTGCCAGGAGACCTTCCTCGCCGCCTACCGGGCCCTGCCGGCCTTCCGCGGCGACAGCGCCTTCTACACCTGGCTCTACCGCATCGCGATCAATGCGGCACAGCGCCACCGCGGCCGCCAGCGGCACGTCGAATCCCTGGACGACGACGAGGGAACTTTCGGCACCGGGGCCACTCCAACCGACCATGCGACCCCGGAAGCCCTGCTCGCCAGCCGCCAGCTGGCGCGGGGCCTGAACGAGGCCGTGGACGCGCTGGCGGAAGACCAGCGCCGGGCATTGCTGCTGCGAGAGGTGGATGGCTTGAGCTACGACGAGATTGCCGACCTGATGGACTGCCCGCCCGGCACGGTGCGCTCGCGCATCTTCAGGGCCCGCGAGGCCATCGCGGCGCGGCTGCGACCGCTGCTGGCCGGAGGAGGATGGCGATGAATGCTGCCGACCAGGCCCTGGACCAGGCGTTGTCCGCCGTGATGGACGGCCGTGCGACGCCGGCCGAATGGGCGCTCGTGAATGCCGCCTGGGCCAGCGACCCCGGGCTGCGGGAGCGCTGGGCGCTGTGGCACGCGGCCGGCGACGGCCTGCGCTCCACCGACCTGCTGGCCCTGCACCGCGAACCGCAGGCGCTGCTGGACGCGCTGCATGCCCGCCTGCCGGCTCAGCCGGCTCAGTCGGGTGCCGCAGCGCGGCGGCGTGACTGGCTGCCACCGCTGGCCGTGGCGGCCAGCTTCGTCGCGCTGGCGCTGGGCGTCGGCATGCTCCGCCCCCTCCAGGCGCCCGAGCCGCTGCTGGCGGCGGCGCCCGTGGCGGCGCCGCGTCTGCAGGGGCTGCAGGGCCTGGAAGGCACCAGTTTTGCGCAGGCCGCGTCGGGCCGTACGCTGACGGCCTGGAGCGAGACACGGGAGGCCGGTTTGCCGGTGCGCCTGGCGCCCGAGGCCATCGACTGGGGCGTGCCTGCACCGACCGCACCGGCGTCCGGCGCCCGGCCTTGAAGCGCACGGCCGCCGCCCCATCTGTCCCCGCTGCTCTGTCCTCTTTGAACCCCTCTGGAAATCCTATGCACGCTGTGACCCGCCCTCATCCCGTGCGCGCGCGCACCCTGTTGTCCAGCACGGCGCTGGCCTTGGCCCTGGCGCTGGGCCAGGCGCCGGCCACGGCCCAGTCCCGCGAGCTGCCGGACTTCAGCGAGATCGTCGAGCGCGTCGGCCCCGCGGTCGTCAACATCCGCACCTCCGAGAAGGTCAAGATGGCCGAAGGCCAGGCGGAGATGAACGAGCAGATGCAGGAGTTCCTGCGCCGCTTCGGCATCCCGGTGCCCAACCAGCGCCGCGGGGCGCCGCGCGGCGGCGGCACGCCGGACGACGACGGCCCGATGCGGCGCGGCGTGGGATCCGGCTTCATCCTCAGTGCCGACGGCTATGTGCTGACCAACGCCCATGTGGTGCAGGGCGCCGACGAGGTCATCGTCACGCTGACCGACAAGCGCGAACTCAAGGCCAAGCTGATCGGCGCCGACCAGCGCTCCGACGTGGCGGTGGTCAAGGTCGAGGCCACCGGCCTGCCGGTCGTCAAGCTGGGCAACAGCGACAAGGCCAGGGTCGGCGAATGGGTGATGGCCATCGGCTCGCCGTTCGGCCTCGAGAACACCGTCACGGCCGGCATCATCAGCGCCAAGCAGCGCGACACCGGCGACCTGCTGCCGCTGATCCAGACCGACGTGGCCATCAACCCCGGCAACTCCGGCGGCCCGCTGGTGAACCTGCGCGGCGAGGTCATCGGCATCAACTCGCAGATCTACAGCCAGAGCGGCGGTTACATGGGCATCTCGTTCGCGATCCCGATCGCCGAGGCCGTCCGCGTGGCGGACGAGCTGCGCGCCGGCGGCCGCGTCGTGCGCGGCTACCTGGGTGTGCTGCCCGACGACATCACCAAGGAGATCGCCGAGGCGATTGGCCTGGGCAAGCCGCAGGGTGCGGTGATCCGTTCGGTGGTCGCCGGCAGCCCCGCGGAGAAGGCCGGCATCGAGGGCGGCGACGTCGTCACCAAGGTCGACGGCAAGACCGTGGACAAGGCGTCCGACCTGCGCCGCCTGGTGGCCAACGTCAAGCCCGGCGCCAAGACCACGCTGACCGTGTTCCGCCGCGGCGCCAGCAAGGACATCGTCGTCACCATCGGTGAGGACGAGCGCAGCCGCAAGCCGGGCAGCGGTGCGGAGGGCGGCGCGGCCGAGGCGGCGCCCGCCAATGGCCCGAGCGCGGCACTGGGCCTGAAGGTGTCCGAACTGACGGACGCGCAGCGCAAGGAGATGAAGCTCAAGGCCGGCGTGAAGGTCGACGGCGCCACCGGCGCGGCCGCCCGGGCCGGCCTGCGCGAGGGCGACCTCATCCTGTCGGTCGACAACGTCGAGGTGTCCTCGGTCAAGGCCTTCCAGGCGCAGATCGCCAAGGCCGAGAAGGCCAAGGCCATCAACCTGGTGGTGCGCCGGGACGATGTGACCAGCTTCGTGCTACTGAAGCCGGCGCGCTGAGGACCGGAAGACTCGGCGGCCCAGTCGGGCTTTCCGCGATGCGGCATGCCCGGCGGGCAGGCCGGGCCAGGTTGTCCACCGGCTGGAGAAGTTGGCGCCGGCTAACTTCCTGCGCCGAGCCCTGATTATTCATGCCGGCCGTTAAAATCACGGCCTGAAACGCTTGGCAAGCGCCGCTTGAGCGTTCAATCCGCACACCGCGGCTGGGTACTGATTTGATCCACAGCTGATCCACAGGAACTTGTGGATAAGTTGTTGATAAAAATCCTTGTTGGCAGGCTGCAACGGGCGGGAAACCAATGCTGGTGCGGTTTCCCGGCCGATCCTTTTGGCTACAATGAAGGCCCAACAAGCAGTTGCCATACCTTTTGTTGGAAGGCGCGTCACCTCTTCGACGTGCCTTTTTTTTAGCTGCAGCACGCCGCACCAACGCTTCACGTCGCGTCGCGACCGGAGCTTGCGCTGCAAGGGCCCGCGCCCTTGAGTCTCACGTCACGCAGCGCAGAACACGACCTCATGAACCACATCCGCAACTTCTCCATCATTGCCCACATCGACCACGGCAAGAGCACCCTGGCCGACCGCATCATCCAGCGCTGCGGCGGGTTGAGCGACCGCGAGATGGAGGCGCAGGTGCTGGACTCGATGGACCTGGAGCGCGAGCGCGGCATCACCATCAAGGCCCAGACCGCCGCGCTGCAGTACAAGGCGAAGGACGGCCAGGTCTACAACCTCAACCTGATCGACACGCCGGGGCATGTGGACTTCTCGTATGAAGTCAGCCGGTCGCTGTCGGCCTGCGAGGGCGCGCTGCTGGTGGTGGACGCCAGCCAGGGTGTCGAGGCCCAGACGGTGGCCAACTGCTACACCGCGCTGGACCTGGGCGTGGAGGTGGTGCCGGTGCTGAACAAGATGGACCTGCCGTCCGCCGACCCCGACAACGCCAAGGCCGAGATCGAGGACGTCATCGGCATCGACGCCGACGACGCGATCCCCTGCTCGGCCAAGACCGGCATGGGCATCGACGAGATCATCGAGGCCGTCATCGCCCGCATGCCGCCGCCGCGCGGCAACCCCGACGCGCCGCCGCGCGCCATGATCATCGACGCCTGGTTCGACAACTACGTCGGCGTCGTGATGCTGGTGCGCGTGGTGGACGGCGAACTGCGCAAGGGTGAGCGCATCCGCATGATGAACACCAACACGGTCTACCCGATCGATCACCTGGGCGTGTTCACGCCCAAGAGCGAGAACCGCGAGGGGTTGAAGGCCGGCGAGGTGGGCTTCATCATCTGCGGCATCAAGGAACTGGCCGCGGCCAAGGTCGGCGACACCGTCACGCTGGAAAAGAAGCTGCCCAACAACGCCGGCCCGGCGACCGAGGCGCTGCCCGGCTTCAAGGAAATCCAGCCGCAGGTGTTCGCGGGCCTGTACCCGACCGAAGCCAGCGAGTACGACCAGCTGCGCGACGCGCTGGAAAAGCTCAGCCTCAACGACTCCTCGCTGCGCTACGAGCCCGAGGTCAGCCAGGCGCTGGGCTTCGGCTTCCGCTGCGGCTTCCTGGGCCTGCTGCACATGGAGATCGTGCAGGAGCGCCTGGAGCGCGAATTCGACCAGGACCTGGTCACCACGGCACCCAGCGTCATCTACGAGGTGGAGCTGAACACCGGCGAGGTCATCCAGGTCGAGAACCCGTCCAAGATGCCCGAGATCGGCGCCATGCGCGAGATCCGCGAGCCCATCGTGACGGTGCACCTGTACATGCCGCAGGACTACGTCGGTGTCGTCATGACGCTGGCCAACCAGAAGCGTGGCGTGCAGCTGAACATGGCCTACCACGGCAAGCAGGTCATGCTGACCTACGAGATCCCGCTGGCCGAGATCGTGCTGGACTTCTTCGACAAGCTCAAGAGCGTCTCGCGCGGCTATGCGTCCATGGACTACGAGTTCAAGGAGTACCGCGCGGCCGACGTGGTCAAGGTCGACATCCTGATCAACGGCGACAAGGTCGACCCGCTGTCGATGATCGTGCACCGCAGCCAGAGCCAGTACCGCGGCCGCGGCGTCGCGGCCAAGATGCGCGAGCAGATCCCGCGCCAGATGTACGACGTGGCCATCCAGGCGGCCATCGGCGCCAACATCATCGCGCGCGAGAACATCAAGGCGCTGCGCAAGAACGTGCTGGCAAAATGCTATGGCGGTGACATCACCCGCAAGCGCAAGCTGCTGGAAAAGCAAAAAGCCGGCAAGAAGCGCATGAAGCAGATCGGCTCGGTGGAAGTGCCGCAAGAAGCCTTCCTCGCCATCCTGCAAGTCGACGACTGAACCTCACCGCCCCGCCCTTGAAAACATCCCTGATGAGTGCCCTGACCGGCGTCCTGTACGCTGCCCTGGTGACCTACCTTGGCGGCTGGTACGTCGGCCGGTGGAGCGGCAATTTCGCGCTGCTGCTGTTCGTGCTGACGACGGTCACGCTGTTTTACTGGCTGGCCGAGCGCTTCCACTTCGCGCCGGCCCGCCGCGCGGCGGCGCAGGCCCTGCTGGACAGCGACGCCCGGCGCCGCGAGACGCTGGCGGCCCAGGGCATCGCGCGCGTCGACGGCGACGTCGAACCGGCCCGCCAGCAGATCCTGCAGCAGCCCTGGTGGCTGGACTGGACCGCCGGCCTGTTCCCGGTGATCCTGGTCGTGTTCCTGCTGCGCAGCTTCCTGTTCGAGCCGTTCAAGATCCCGTCCGGCTCCATGGTGCCGACGCTGCTGGTGGGCGACCTCATCCTGGTCAACAAGTTCCACTACGGCATCCGGCTGCCGGTGCTGAACAAGAAGATCGTCGCCAACAACGACGTCAAGCGCGGCGACGTGATGGTGTTCCGCTACCCCGAGGACCCCAGCACCGACTTCATCAAGCGCGTGGTGGGCATCCCGGGCGACGAGGTCAGCTACGTCAACCAGAAGCTCTACATCAACGGCCAGCTCGCGCCGCTGCAGCCCCAGGGCAACTTCTACGACGAGGACGCCCGCGTCTACCGCCAGCGCTTCCTGGAGAAGCTGGGCGAGAAGGAGCACCAGATCCTGGTGCAGCCCGACGCCCAGCGCTACTTCCGCGCCGACCGTGCCGACGGCCCGTTCCCGTTCAACGAGAACTGCCGCTACACCGTCGAGGGCGTGACCTGCAAGGTGCCGGCCGGCCACTACTACATGCTGGGCGACAACCGCGACAACTCGCGCGACTCGCGCTTCTGGGGCTTCGTGCCCGACGAGAACATCGTCGGCAAAGCCTTCTTGGTGTCTGTCTCTTATACACATCTGACGCTGCCGACGAAGGCTTAGGTGTA
>CAXDTK010000276.1:0-6772 GCA_963992225.1 uncultured Comamonadaceae bacterium
GCGCAGCGAGCAGGCCCCCACCGCGCTGGCGCGCTGGCTGGCCGGCCTGCCGCGCGGCCGCATCGTCGCGCGCCGCCGCGCCCACTACGAGGCGCTGTACCGCGCCACGCAAGGCCTGCGCGGCGCGCGGCCGCTGTGCGGCGCCCTGCCCGCCCACGCCGCGCCCTATGTGATGCCGCTGTGGGTGGACGAGCCCGAGCCGGCCGAAACTTTGTATGCCGCCCTGCGCGCCGCCGGCTGCGCCGTGTTCCGCTGGGACCGCGTCTGGCCCGGCGTGCCCGCTTTCACCGACGACCATGGCGCGCGCTGGCGCCGCCAGGTGCTGCAGTTGCTGTGCCACCAGGACCTCGACGAGGCCCAGCTGGCCCGCAGCTGCGATGTGCTGACCCGAACCCTCACTCCATGACCGCCACCACTGACCGCCCCGCCGCCAAGCAGGCCCGCTCCCTGAGCGGCCTGATGCCCTTCCTGCGCCCCTACCGCGGCCGCATCCTGCTGGCCCTCGTGCTGCTGGTGTGCGCGGCGCTGGCCACGCTGGCCTTCCCGATCGCGCTGCGCGGCCTGATCGACGCCGGCTTCGGCGCCGCCAACGCCGGCGAGCGGCTGCTGGCGCTGCGCGAGCATTTCCTGGCCATGTTCGCGGTGGGCGCCGCGCTGGGCCTGTTCTCGGCCTCGCGCTTCTACATGGTCACCTGGCTGGGCGAGCGCGTGACGGCCGACCTGCGCAACGCCGTCTACCGCCATGTGCTGCGCCAGAGCCCCGAGTTCTTCGAGACCACGCAGACCGGCGAGGTGCTGAGCCGCATCACCACCGACACCACCGTCGTGCAGACCGTGGTGGGCTCCAGCCTGTCCATGGGCCTGCGCAACACCGTGATGTGCATCGGCGCGCTGGTGATGCTGGTGGTCACCAACCCCTACGTGATGGGCCAGGTGCTGGGCATCCTGGTGCTGATCGTGGCGCCGGCGCTGTACTTCGGCCGGCGCGTGCGCAAGCTGTCGCGCGCCAGCCAGGACCGCGTGGCCGACACCTCGGCCATCGCCGCCGAGGTGCTGAACGCCGTCACCGTGGTGCAGAGCTACACGCAGGAGGGCGCCGAGGCCCAGCGCTTCGCCGCCGCCAGCGAGGCCGCGTTCGACACCGCGCGCAAGCGCACGCTCGTGCGCAGCTTCCTGGTGGGCTTCATCATCACCGCCGTGTTCGGCGCCATGCTGTGGGGGCTGTACCAGGGCACCCAGGCCGTCATCGCCGGCAAGATCAGTGCCGGCCACCTGGGCCAGACGGTGGTGTACGTGACGCTGCTGGTCAGCAGCGTGGCCGTGCTGGCCGAGGTGTGGGGGGATGTGTTGCGTGCTGCGGGCGCGACCGAGCGGCTGGTGGAGCTGATGGAGGCCCGCTCACCCGTGGCCGAGCCCGCCGCGCCGCGGCCGCTGGGCGCCACCACCGGCGGCAGCCGCGTGGAGTTCAACGGCGTGCAGTTCCACTACCCCTCCCGCCCGCTGACCGCCGCGCTGGACGGCCTGTCGCTGAGCGTGGCGCCCGGCGAGACGGTGGCACTGGTGGGCCCCAGCGGCGCCGGCAAGACGACGGTGTTCCAGCTGCTGCTGCGCTTCTACGACCCCCAGGCCGGCGAGATCCGCCTGAACGGCGCGCCCACGCGCGCGCTGAGCCTGGCCGACCTGCGCGCCAGCGTGGGCCTGGTGCCGCAGGACAGCGTCATCTTCTCCACCACCGCGATGGAGAACATCCGCTACGGCCGGCCCGAGGCGACCGACGAGGAAGTGATGGCCGCCGCCAAGGCGGCGTTTGCGGACGACTTCATCCGCGCGCTGCCCGAGGGCTACCAGAGCTTTTTGGGCGAACGCGGCGTGCGCCTGTCCGGCGGCCAGCGCCAGCGCATCAGCATCGCCCGCGCCATGCTGAAGAACCCGCCGCTGCTGTTGTTGGACGAGGCGACCAGCGCGCTGGATGCGGAGAGCGAGCGGGTTGTTCAGGCGGCGCTGGAGGCGGCGATGCAGCACCGCACGACGCTGGTGATTGCGCATCGGCTGGCGACGATTCAGAAGGCAGATCGCATCGTGGTGCTGGAGGCGGGGCGCATCGTGGACATCGGCCGGCACGACGAGCTGGTGGCGCGCGGCGGGCTGTATGCGAAGTTGGCGGCGATGCAGTTTGGGTTGGAGGCGGCTGAGGGCGTCACGGGCCCTGCGACGGCTTGAGGCCCTCACGTTCATAAGAAATTCTCCTTGGTGAGAATTATTCAGACGAAGCACTCACGTCGACGAGCACGCCAAGAACGAGCGCAAGTTCGACGACTTCCTCGACGAGACGGACGGCAACGTCACGCGAGTCGACGGCCACATCGACATGGTGTGAACGTCTACTTCTTCGACTCCAACGGTGACGACCGCCATGGAGAACCTGTAGGAGAACGTGACCATCTGGGACGACTTCGCCACCGAGTCCTACGAGCTAAGTCCTTGTCGCGTATGGAAACGTGGGGCGACTTCCGTGGACAACGACGAATCGGAGGGGTGGTGGCTCCCTACAATTTCTGCATGACACCACCCAAGCATCATGGCCAGCGTCGACAAAGTCGTTCGCTGATCGGAAGGGACCGCATGCAGTACTTCGCCAAGGACGGGCCCTTGACCCGTTTGGTGGCCCTGGTGGTCTGCATGCTGCCGCTAATCATTTCTTCGCTGGCCGGCGCGGGCGTCGTCTTGGCGAAGGCGCTGGGCTGGTGACGCAGCAACAAAGCCAACCAACAGCTACACGCACTGGACTGGCACCAATTCCTACGCTTTCGCTGCGAAGGCAGCTCTCGCCTACTCCAACCCAGGCGTAGGCACGAATCCGATGTCAGAGACCGTGCCCATGCCTCCTAACACCTCGCTGCCCGAGGGCTTCCGCTACCGCTGCTTTGGCTGGGCCGGCGAGGCGCTGGCCCATGGCGGCGTGGCGCCCGGTGCGGCCAACGGCCGGGGCCTGTTGACACACCGGGAGCAGGCCGCGTTGTGACCAGAAAGCCGGCAAGCGCGAACCGGGTTCAAGCGCGAACCGCGAACCGCGGTCAGGTCTCACATCTCTAGCGTGCCGCCTGGGCGAGCCCGCGAACCCCAACATCGTGTTCAACCGCTCCGTTGGGTTCGCCATGGCCCCCCAAGCTGCCACGAGCGCAGCCTGCACAAGCCGCTTCAATCCGCGTTCTTCGCCAACCTCGCCACCAACTTCATCAGCGTCGGCACCCGCTTGCGCCCATGCATCGCCCGCACCCGGGCCTTGGCCGCGCCGATGTCCAGGCCCGCGCAAGTGACGATCAGCGGCTTGGCCTCGTCTTCCCGCATCACCTCGAACTGAGCTGACAGGCCGGGCCGGCCCGTCTTCGAGACGCCGATGATTGGCGTGGCGCCGCCCAGCGCCTGGAACAGCTGCTGGCCCAGGCCCGGCGTTTCATCGGCATCCAGATGGACGAACCCCTCGATGAGGATGAGTTCGGGCGCCAGCCGGTGTGCGCGCAGCAGCTGCATCGCGCAGGTCAGCTCGCGCAGGTCCGGGTCCCCGCGGGTGGGCTTTTCGACCTGCGCGATCCGCGACAGGCAGGTCTTCGTCGGTTCCGGCGCATCCCAGGCGTCGAAGGCGACGGCGGCGACTTGCGCTTGCGAGCCGTCCAGATGAACAGCGATGGCGAGTTTCATGAAGGTTGCTGCGGAGGTCTTTCACGCAGTCTCGGTCATCCGGGCCCAGGGCTGGCGGGTCGTGGACATCGCGTCGGCATGCGGCTTGCCCTCGAAGGACTCCACTTCTTCCTGGAACCGACCATGCATAAGCATCTCTTCGTGACACTGGCCGCCGCCGCCCTGGCCGCGACGGCAACTGCGCAGACGGCGACGACGCCGGTGGGGCGCGCGGCGAGCGCCGCAGTCACCCCCGGCGACCAGAACATGGGGCGCAACCCGGACAACCGCACCGGCGGACTGATGGGCAACGACTCCAGTGCCGCCGCCGGCGCGACGAACGCAGGCCGCGCCGCCAAGGCTGCCGTGACACCGGGCGACCAGGACATGGGCCGCAATCCGAACAACCGCACCGGCGGCCTGATGGGGTCCGACCGCACCGCGGCCGATGGCACGGCGACTACCAAGGCCAACGGATCTCAAGTGGCGATGCGCCCTCCGCGCGCCGACCGCAACTGACCTGCCGGGCCTGACCGCCACAGGCGCGACGGCGGGCTACCGGGCGTGCACAACGACAGTTGTGAACGCTGGGGGCTCGCCATGCCCGGGAACGGAAAGCGCTCAATAGAACGGCAGCGCCTGCCAGCCAAGACAACCGCAGGCAAGAATGTCAATCTTTGACATTTCCGCTAGAGTTCCTTCGGTCTGACCTCGGAGGGCCTGAAGCCATGGGCATGAACGTCAACCTCACCCCGCAGCTCGAAGAACTCGTCCGCGCCAAGGTGGACTCGGGCATGTACTCGTCGGCCAGCGAAGTGGTGCGTGAGGCCTTGCGGCTGATGGATGAGCAGGACCGCCTGCGCCAGGCCAAGCTGGACGAACTGCGCGCCGCGGTGCGCCAGGGCATGGCCAGCGGCGCCAGCGAACCCTGGGATGCTGCCGCCGTGAAACAGAAGGCGCGCGCCCGGCGTGCGGTCAAGGCAGCAGCCGCCTGATGGCTCGCGTCACCCGCCGGCCCTTGGCCGAGGCGGACATCCTCGACATCTGGGACTACATCGCCGAGGACAGCCTCGTCGACGCGGATCGCTGGCTGGACAGGCTGGACGAAAAGCTGTCGCTCTGGGCGACTCAGCCGACCATGGGGCGCCCACGAGATGAACTGGCGCCGGGCCTACGCAGCTTCCCTTTCGGCCGCTACGTCGTGTTCTTGCAGCCGCTGGCAGACGGCATCGATGTCGTTCGTGTGCTGCACAGCTCGCGCGACATCGACCCCGCTTTCGAACCGTGACGACGACCTCTCTCCCCCGCCCAAGCAGGCACACCCCATGCGCCGCCGCCCTCTGCTCGAAGCCCTCGCCCTGAGTCCCCTGGCCAGCGCCTTTGCCGCCTGCTCGCAAACCCGCCAGCAAGGCCGCCCCGCCGCCGGCAAGACGCTGTTCGCCAACGTCTACCGGCCGGGCCTCACGGTGGCGATCAGCGGGCCGTTCTAGGGCCTGTTCACACCACGGCAACGGGTCGCGTTGCCGTGGTGTGAACAGACCCTACGCGCCCAGCAGCCGCCTCGCCAACAACGCCTGCATGTCCCGCCGCCCGTCGGCGATCACGTAGATGACGACCTGGTTGCCGGTCACGCGGTAGATCACGCGGTACGGCTTGAACAAGGTCTGGCGATATTCCTTGATGCCCAGGCTGAGCAGTTCCTTCGGATAGCTGCCGCGCGCCGGGGATCTCGCCAGGCCCGTCACCACTTCCATCAACGCGTCCAGCAGATCGTCGGCCTTGCCAGGGCTGTCGAATTCCGCGACGTAGTCATGGAGGGACTCCAGGTCCTGCTCGGCACCCGCGGTCAACAGCACCTCGAACATGGCCGGCCCGGCCATCACTCCGCAGTCCGCTTGGCACGCAGGCGGGCCACCACGTCAGCCACCGGCTTGACCTTGCCCGCGGCCACCTCCTGGTTGCCCAGCGCGAGGATCTTCAGCAAGGCCAGCGTTTCCTGCGTTTGCTCGAACGAGGCAACGTCCTGCAGCACCGCCTTGGCCTCGCCGTTTTGCGTGATGACCAGCGGCTCGCGCTGCTCGGCGAGCTGGATCAGCACCTCGGCGGCATTGGCCTTGAGGTAGCTGATCGGCTTGACCTGGGATGAGTAGCGCATGATGAGCTCGCGAGGTTGAAAAGACTGAATATAGTCTTTTTATGGACTCCAGGGCCATCTCAGCCGGTCAGGGGCACCCTGCCCCGAACAACTCCTCCGCCCACGCCGGATAGTCGACGAACGGGTTGCGGTTGCCCTGCCGCTCGACGATGCGGCCGTGGCGGCGGATCTCGGTGGCGTCCACCGGGTCGGCGCGGTGCCAGGCGATCAGCGTGCAGCGCCTGCCGAACAGGTTGCCGCTGGTGCCCACGTTATCGGCCAGCTCCAGGTTGCCCACGCCGGTGGTGTCGTTGCCCTCGTAGCGGATGGCCATGTAGAACATCATGCGGGCCACGTCGCCCTTGACGGCCGCGCGCGGCTCGAAGCTGTCGGCGTCGGTCAGGTTGCCCGGCGCCTCGGCGATGGGGCTGCCGCCCCAGTCGAAGTCCTTGTTGCCGCGGGTGCTGTTGACCGACACGTCGGCCGGGCGCAGGTGGTGGATGTCGGTGTAGCCCCACTGCGACTCGTTCGGGAAGCCGTGGCTCTTGGCCCAGACATGCTCGCGGTTCCAGGCGTCGGGGTCGGTGGAGTTGGCGGAGGCGTTGTACGTCTTGGCCTGCGAGCGGCCGGTGTAGAGCAGGATGACGTTGGCGGTGTTGGTGGGGTCTTCGTCGGTGTACTTCAACGCCTCCCACACGGCCGAGTAGCTCATGCGGACATGGCCGTAGGCGGCCGCGGTGTTGAGCGCGCTGCGCAGCGCCACGCCGGTCTTGCCGATGGCGTTGACGTAGTAGGTCTCGAAGCCCGGCCAGGTGGCGCCGCCGGTGGGCGGCTGCGTGAACGACGCGGTCAGCGTGACGCCGCTGAAGGCCTTGTAGCCGTACAGGCCGACGTAGTAGCTGGTGGCCTGCGGCTGGGCGAAGCTGCAGGTCTCGTCGTTGCCCACCGTCAGCGGGCGGC
>CAXDTK010000277.1:0-6742 GCA_963992225.1 uncultured Comamonadaceae bacterium
ACACCTAAGCCTTCGTCGGCAGCGTCAGATGTGTATAAGAGACAGGGCGTGGCCGACGCCAGCTTCGACATCGTGGGCCCGCCGCTGCGGCTCAGCCACGCCAGCCAGCAGCTGGCCTGGTACAACCTCGGCGCCGGCATCCCCGACGCCGACGCCTACACCCTCGCCAACGTGCGCACCGCCACCACCGGCGCCGGCAACGCCAGCAACGTGGGCATCACCGGCGACTTCCTGCCCAACGCGTTGATGGCGCCACCCTACCGCGTCTACGCCATCGAGCCGCCGGTCAGCTACCGCTGCGACCCCACCACCCGCACGCTGACCCGCCACAGCGGCTACGGTTTCGCCGCCACCCAGCCCGACCCGCCCACCGCCGGCATCAGCGCCGTACTGGCGCGCAACGTCGAGCGCTGCCTGTTCAGCTTCGATGCCGGCGCGGTGGCGGCCCGCTACGGCCTGGTGTCGCTGCAGCTGTCGCTGAAGGACGGCGACGAGACCGTCACGCTCTACCAGTCGGTCCACGTCGACAACCTGCCATGACCGCGACCCATGCCGCCCGCCGGGGCTTCACGATGATGTCCATGCTGTTCATCCTGGTGGCGCTGGCCGCGCTGGGCGCCGCGCTGGCCGCGCTGAGCCAGCGCCAGCAGCTGGGCTCGGCGGGCGAGCTGGCCGCCGCCAAGGCGCAGCAGGCGGCGCTGGCCGGCCTGGAATGGGGCAGCCACCAGCTGCTGCGCGCGGCCGGCCAGCCCGCCTGCTTCGGCACGCGCAGCCTCGCGCTGCCCGACCAGCTGGCCGACTTCACCGTCACCGTGCGGTGCACCCGCACGCCGGGCACCGGCACGGTGAACGACGGCGAGGCCACGCTGGCCTTCTACGAGCTGCTGGCCACCGCCTGCAACATCCCCGGCGCCGGCAGCTGCCCCAACGCCGCCACCACCCAGCCCACCTACGTCGAGCGCCAGGTCGCGCGGAGCCTCGTCAAATGAAGGCGCTGCGACTGTTCCTGCTGGGCTGGCTGCTGGCGCTGCTGGCGGGGCCGGCGCTGGCCGCCTCCAGCTACACCTTCCGCAGCGACAGCTATGCCTGGGAATCGGCCAGCACGGCCGTCAGCTGGGACCGCGCCTGCACCAACTACCCCGGCGACGACGACAAGGCCACGCTCAATTTCACGGGCGGCTTCGTGTTCCGCTTCGCCGGCGCCAACTACAGCTCGGTGCGCGTGCTGACCAACGGCGGCCTGCAGTTCGGCGGCGACACGGGCTTCTTCCGCAGCTTCGGCAACACCGCGCTGCCCGCCGCTGCGGCCAGCAACATCGGCGGCGGCTGCGCGTCGACCGCGACAACCAATGTCATCCTGCCCTACTGGACCGACCTCAACCCCAGCCAGAACGGCAGCGGCGGCGTGACCTGGCAGCAAAAGGGCACGGCGCCGAACCGCTACGTGGTGGTGTCGTGGAACGGCGTCCACGAGTACCGCACCACCACGCCCTACACCTTCCAGGTCATCCTCTACGAGAGCCCCGCCGGCACCAACGGCGAGTTCAAGTTCCAGTACGGCAATGCCAACGCCAGCGGCTCCAACGCCACCATCGGCGTGCAGGTCAGCGGCAGCGACTACACCCAGTACTCCTTCGACAGCGGCTACAACGCCAACGGCAGCGCGATCCGCTGGTTCGTGCCCAGCGGCAGCCCGACGCGCCGCGCCGAGTACCGCTTCGACGAATGGAACTACAGCGGCCGCGTCGGCGAGGTGACCGACAGCAGCGGCAACAGCAACCACGGCGTGCGGGTGGGCAACGCCACCACTTCGGCCACCGCCCGCGTCTGCCGTTCGCTCAACATCCCGGCCGACGCCACCGGCGCCAGCCACGCGGTGGACACGCTGCTGGACGTCAACTCCGCCGTCGGCGACAAGGGTGCGGTGACCTTCTGGTACGCCGCCAACACGGCCTGGAACACGGGGCCTGCGCTGCTGATGGACGCCACCACGTCGACGGCCCGGCCGTTCTTCCTGGTGCGCCAGGCGGACGGCTCGCTGCGCTTCACCGTCACCGACGGCAACGGCACCGTGCTGTCGGCCACCACGCCGGCGCAGAGCGTCACGACGGGCAGCTGGCGGCACATCGCCGTGACCTGGAAGCTGGCCAGCGGCACCAACCAGAGCGTGCTGCGCATCTACATCGGCGGCAGCCAGGTCGGCGCGACCACCAGCTCCAGCAGCGGTTCGCTGGACAACAGCATCGGCACGCTGTTCGTCGGCGACAACCGCGGCGGCACGGCGCCCGCCAACGCCACGCTCAACTCGGCCAACGGCCTCATCGACGAGCTGCGGGTCTACAACTACGAGATCAGCGCGCTGGAGCTGACGGCCGACCAGACGACGCCGGTGCGCACCTGCCTGCCGCCGCTGGACCATTACGAGGTCTGGCTGCCGGCCGGCAGCCTCACCTGCATGCCCAGCACCATCACGGTGAAGGCCTGCGCCAGCAACGCCGCCAGCTGCACGGTCGAGACCTCCATCAACGGCACGGCGCAGCTCAGCGCCAGCCCCGGCACGCTCAGCGCCACCACGCTGAACTTCGTCAACGGCGTGGCCACCGCCACGCTCAGCCTGCCCGGCGGCAGCGACGGCACCACCGCCAGCGTCACGCTGGGCAGCACCAGCACCACGGCCGCCAACCCCAGCCGCTGCTGCCCGGACGGCGCCAGCTGCGCCGCGGCCGCCAGCTGCACCACCACCTTCGCCACCGCCGGCTTCATCATCGCCGCGGCAGCGGACGGCAACGCCACCCCGCTGCCGCCGCAGACGGCCGGCACCTCGTCGAGCTGGTTCCTGCGCGCGGTACGCAGCAACACCAGCACCCGGGCCTGCGAGGCGGCGCTGACCGGCGCCAACAACGTCAACTGGGCCTACCAGTGCAACAACCCGGCGGCCTGCAGCGGCAGCAACCTGATGACCATCACCGGCAGCGCCGCCACGGCCATCGCGCGCAACGACACGCCGGCCGCGCCGCTGACCTACACCGCCGTGCCCATGGTCTTCGACGGCAACGGCAACGCGCCGTTCACGCTGAACTTCGCCGACGTGGGCCAGGCCACGCTGCACGTCAACCGCACCGTCAACGGCGACCTCGTCGGCGGCAGCAGCAACGCCTTCGTCACGCGGCCGGCCGGCTTCACGGTCACGCAGCTCACCGCGGCGGCGCCCGCCACCACGGCCAACCCGGCCGCCGCCGATGCCGGCGGCGCCGCCTTCGTGGCGGCCGGGGCCCCCTTCGCCGCGCGCATCACGGCCGTCACCGAGGGCGGTGCCGCCACGCCCAACTTCGGCAAGGAAAGCCCGGCCGAGGGCGTGCGGCTGACGCCCACGCTGGTGCTGCCGTCGCCGGGCATCGCGGGCAGCCTGGCCAATGCGAGCATCGCGGGCAGCCAGTTCAGCGGCGGCGTCGCGAGCGTCAGCAACCTCGGCTACAGCGAGGTCGGCATCATCCGCCTGACGCCCTCGCTGGCCGACGGCGACTACCTCGGCACCGGCCTGGACACCGCGGGCACCGCCACCGGCAACATCGGCCGCTTCATCCCGTCCGGCTTTGTCGTCACCGCGCAGGCGCCCAACCACCGCAGCGACCTGGTTTGCGCGCCGCCGTCCGCCGCGCCGTCCACCTTCACCTACCTGGACGAGCACTTCACGCTGAAGTTCGGCCTGAAGGCCGTCAACACCGCCAACGTGCCCACGCAGAACTACGCCGGCGATTTCGCCCGGCTGGCGCTGGCCACGCCGGCGTCCTTCAACCTGGCCGGCATCGCGGGGGGCACCGCCTTCAAGACACCCGGCCGGCTGACGGCCGCGGCCAGCACCGGCGCCTGGGACCTGGGCGCCGCCACCGTCACGCTGACCGCCCGCGTGGCCCGCGCCACGCCGGCCGACGGCCCGTTCGACGGCGCCCGCTTCGGCATCGCGCCGGTCGACGGCGACGGCGTGCGCGTGCTGGGCCCCGATCTCGACACCGAACCGGCCGCCGCGGGCCTCGAAACCGCGCTGGTCGGGCAAATCCCGCTGCGGCATGGCCGGCTGCGCCTTCAAAATGGCATGAGCGCGGCCAGCCGGCCGCTGAACCTGCCACTCAGCGCCCAGTACTGGGACAGCAGCACGGCCACCTACAAGACCAACGACTTGGACTCCTGCACCCGCGTCACGGCCGCCAACCTGAGCTTCGGCAACTTTCGCAAGACCCTGACCGACGCCGACGCGGTGATGAGCCCGGCCACGGTCACCGTCGACCCCACCAAGCCCGTGTTCGTCACGCTCGCCGCGCCGGGCGGCGGCCGCCTGGGCAGCATGGACATCGCCGTCGCGCTGGGCAACACGCCCACCGACGCCTCATGCCTGAAGAGCGCCAGCGGCTGGACCGCCGCCAAAGCGGCCACCGCCGGCGCCAACCTGGGCGCGCTGCGCGGCGCCTGGTGCGGCAGCGCGGCCAGCAGCGACCCCAGCGCCCGGGCCACCTGGGGCCTGTACCGCGGCAGCGACGGCATCCTCTACCAGCGGGAGAACTACTGATGCTCTGGCCCACCCGCCGCAGCGCCCAGCGCCTGGTGCTGCGTCCGCTCGGCGCCCGGCACGCCTTCGTGCTGACCGACGGCCCGCCCGGCCAGCAGGGCGACGGCCAGCCCGCGCGGCTGCTGCGCTGGGGCCTGCTGCCCGAGGCGCGGCCCCTGCCCGCCGGCGAGGCCATCGCGCTGCTGGACCCGGCCGACTACCAGATCCTCAAGGTCGACACGCCCAACGTGCCGCAGGAGGAACTCAAGGCCGCCGCGCGCTGGCAGGTCAAGGAGCTGGTGGACGTGGACATGGCCGAGCTGACGCTGGACGTCATGCACGTGGGCGGCGACGTGCCCCGCGCGCAGCGCCAGCTGTTCGTCGTGGCCGCGCGCAACCGGGCCATCCAGGGGCTGAGCGGCGCGGTGGCCGGCGTGACCGAGCAGCTCGGCGTCATCGACATCTGGGAGACCGCGCTGCGCAACCTGCTGGCCCGCCAGGCCGCGGCCGACGACCTGGCCGCGCGCGCCTGCGGCGCCGTGCTGATCGACGACCAGCACTGCCTGCTGGTGGTCTGCGCCGGCGACGAGCTGTTCTACACCCGCCGCCTGGAAGGCGACCCCGCGCTGCTGGCCCGCGCCCGCGGCGAGGCGCCCGAGGCCGATGTCACCGAGCTGCCGCTGGGCTTCGAGTACCAGCCCGGCGGCGCCTTCGACGCCAGCACCACGCAGGAGTCGCCGCTGGTGGTGGAACTGCAGCGCTCCATCGACGTCTGGGAACGCAGCTGGCCCGAACTGCCGCTGGCGCGGCTGTACGTGGTCACCGCCCGCAACGGCACCGAGGTCGCCGCGCTGATCCAGCGCGAGCTGGGCCAGCGCACGCTGGCGCTGGACCCGCTGGCCGCGTTCGCGCCCGACGCGCCCGCGCCGGAGGGCGATGCCGCCGAGGCGCTGGCCGCCTGCCTGCCGCTGCTGGGTGCCGCGCTGCGCACCGAGACCCGCCAACTCTGAGCGCCCATGCCGCAGCAGATCAACCTCCTCACCCCCATCCTGCTGGCGCCGCGGCGCTATTTCTCGGCCGCGACGCTGGCCCAGGCCAGCGGGCTGCTGCTGCTGGCCGGCGTGGCCGCGGCGCTGTGGCTGCAGCACCGCGAGCGCGGCGCCGAGGCCGACCACCAGGCGCTGCTGGCGCGCCACAACGCCGAGCGCCAGTCGCTGGCCGTGGCGCAGGCCGGCCTGCCGCCGCCGCTGGACGCCACCGCGCTGCAGCAGCAGCTGCTGCCGCTGCAGGCCGGCAATGCCGAGCGCCGCGCGCTGCTGCGCACGCTGGGCGCCGATGGCCGCGCCGCGGCAGGCCAGCGCCATTCCGACCTGCTGGGCCTGGTGGCCCACAGCCTGCCCGAGTCGGCCTGGCTCACCGAGCTGCGCTACACGCCCGGCCGGCTGGAGCTGGTCGGCGGCACGCTGGACACCGGCGTGCTGCGGGCCTGGCTCGCGCGGCTGGGCACGCACCCGCTGCTGGCCGGCCAGACGCTGGCCGCGCTGCGCGTCGAACGCCTGGGCGCCAGCGGCACCGAGGCCAACGCGCCGCCGCTGCTGCCGCGCCAGGGCGCGCTCGCAACGGCGACGCTGCCCGTGTGGGGCTTCCGCGTCGTCAGCGCACCAGCCTCGGCGGCCAGCGAGCCGGGGGGCGCGCGATGAAGGCGCAGACCCGCGTGGACCTGGCGCTGCTGCGCCGCCGCCTGGCGCCGTGGCGGGCCCGCTGGGAGCGGCAGGCCAAGCGCATCGACGGCCTGAGCCTGCGCGAGCGCGCCATCCTGTTCCTGTGCATCGTCGCGGTGCTGGCCGCGCTGTTCGAGGTGGCGGTGCTGTCGCCGCTGGCGGCGCGCGCGCGCCAGCGCAGCAAGCAGCAGGCCCGCGACGCCGCCGAGCTGACGCAGCTGCTCGAGCGCTTCGTGGCCGCCAGCCGCAGCGGCAACGACCCCGCCACCCAGCTGCGCGCCCAGCTCGACGCCGCCCAGGCCGAGCGCCACGAGCTGGACGCCGGGCTGCGCAGCGCCGGTTCGCTCAACGCCGGCGACGGCCTGCCGGCCGTGCTGCAGCGCCTGCTGGCCCAGCAGCCCGGCCTGGTGCTGGAGCGGCTGACGCTGCTGGACGACCAGCCCGTCACGGCGCAGGCCGCCCCGGCCATGGTGGCCAC
>CAXDTK010000278.1:0-6739 GCA_963992225.1 uncultured Comamonadaceae bacterium
TGAACGCCGCCGTCGAGGCGGCCCGGGCCGGCGAGCAGGGGCGCGGCTTTGCCGTGGTGGCCAGCGAGGTGCGCGCGCTGGCCCAGCGCAGCGCGGAGGCCGCGAAGGAGATCAAGCAGCTGATCACCGTGAGCGTCGAGCGGGTGGACCATGGCAGCGCGCTGGTCGACCAGGCCGGCCAGACGATGGCGGACGTGGTGGGCAGCATCCGCCGCGTGACGGACATCGTGGCCGAGATCAGCGCGGCCAGCGTGCAGCAGAGCACCGGCGTGAGCCAGGTCGGCGAAGCCGTCAGCCAGATGGACCAGGTGACGCAGCAGAACGCCGCGCTGGTCGAGGAATCCGCCGCCGCGGCCGAGAGCCTGAAGCAGCAGGCCCAGACGCTGGTGGAGGCGGTGGGCGTGTTCAAGCTGCCGCCCCGCGCGGCGGCCGCCGCCGAGGCGCCGCCGGCCCCGCCGCGCGTGGCGCCCGTCGCGCCGCGGCCCGCGCCGGTCGTGAAAGCCAAGGCGCCCCCGCGGCCCGCGCCGGCCGGCAGCGCCCGCGCGGCGGCGGACGACGACTGGACCAGCTTCTAGCCGCCCGGCCGTCAGCCCGGCCAGGGCACCAGCCGCGGCAGCAGCAGGCCGGCCATGCCCTCCAGCGCGGCGTAGAGGAACAGCAGGCGCAGCGCCTCCAGCGTCTTGTTGGCCGGCCCGGGCGCCAGGCCACGCAGCCAGCGTGCGGCGTAGTAAAGGGCCGACAGCAGCACCGCCACGACGACGGCGCCATGCCAGGCCAGCATGGCATAGACCGCCGCCGCCTGCCCGCTGGCGTCGCCGCGCAGCCCGGCGCCCCACCAGTCGCGCAGGTCCGCCGCCAGCGCGGCCCCCAGGCAGACCATGCTCGCCAGCATCAGCGCCGCGCTCGCGCCGCTGCCGCGCTGGAGCCGCGCCAGCGCCGGCCGGGCGGCATAGGCCAGGCCCGCGGCGGCCGCCAGCAGCACCAGGCCCGGCAGCAGCGCGCCGCGCGGCGCCGCGACGCGCCAGCCCTCGGGATGGGCACCGTACAGGTACAGGTAGCCGAACATGGCCATCAGGAAGATCATGCCCAGCACGACGTCCAGCAGCACCGCGGCCCACCAGCCATGCGAGGCCGGGCCGGCCACGTAGGTGGGCAGCCGGATGCCGCCGCCGGCGTCGACCTGCGGCTGCGGCAGGTGGCGGTCGTTGTCCCACAGCCAGCGCATCAGGCAGGCGACGGTCAGCACGCCGCAGGCGGCGCTCAGGCCCATGGCCTTCACCGTCATCAGCAGGAAGAAGCCGGCCGTGAACAGCGCCGCCAGCAGCGGCCACCAGGACGGCCCCGGCATCACCTGCACGTACTGCGGCTCGGCGCGCAGCGGGCTGGTCACCAGCGTCTCGCGCTCGCCGGTGGCCGTGCCGGGCAGGAAGTAGCGGCCCGCCTCGACGTCGCGGGCCAGGCCGGTATCGGCCCACAGCGGCTCCAGGTCGTCGACGACCGGGATGGAGCGCACCGCGTAGTTGCCGGCCGATAGCCATTCCAGCGTGCCGCCACCGAACAGGTTGCGGGCGCTGCCGCCGCTGCCGGCACGCGCGTAGACGCGCACCGCGTCGACCAGGAACAGCAGCACCCCGGCCGCCATGATGAAAGCGCCCACGGTGGAGACGAGGTTGGGCAGGTCCCAGTCGCGGCCGGGCAGGTAGGTGTTGACGCGCCGCGGCATGCCCATGAGCCCGCTCAGGTGCATGGGCAGGAAGCACACATGCACGCCCACGAAGCTGAGCCAGAACACCCAGCGCCCCAGCCGCTCGGACAGCTGCCGGCCGTTGATCATGGGCGTCCAGTAGTAGAAGCCGGCCAGCAGCGGGAACACCATGCCGCCGATCAGCACGTAGTGCAGATGCGCGACGACGAAGTAGCTGTCGTGCGCCTGGCCGTCGAAGGCCACCATGCCCACCATCACGCCGCTCAGGCCGCCCATCACGAAGATCAGGAGGCCGCCGAGGAGGAACAGCGACGGCATGTTGCGCTGCGGCCGGCCCGACGCCAGCGTGCAGATCCAGGCGAACACCTGGGCGCCGGCCGGGATGGCCACCGCCATCGACGCGGCCGAGAAATAGCCCGCCGACGCCTCCGGCAGGCCCACCGTGAACATGTGGTGCGCCCAGACGCCGAAGCTGATGACGCCGGTGGCGATCATCGCCAGCACGACCAGCTCGTGGCCCACCAGCGGCTTGCGCGCGACCGTGACGACCATGGTGGACACCATCGCCGAGGCGGGGATGAAGATGATGTAGACGTCCGGGTGGCCGAAGAACCAGAACAGGTGCTGGTACAGCAGCGGGTCGCCGCCGCGGGTGGCGTCGAACAGCGGCCAGTTGAAGGCGCGCTCCAGCTCCAGCAGGAAGGTCACCATGATCATGGCCGGGAAGGCCAGGATGACCATGACACCGAAGATCAGGATGGCCCAGGCGTAGACCGGCATGCGCGTCAGCCGCATGCCCGGCGCGCGGGTGCGCAGCACGCCGACGATCAGCTCGATGGCGCCGGCGATCGCCGAGATCTCGATGAAGCCGATGCCCAGCAGCCAGAAGTCGGCATTGATGCCCTGGGAGTAGACGCCCGCGCTCAGCGGCGGGTACATGAACCAGCCGTCGGCCGGTGCCAGGCTGAAGAAGATGGACGTGAAGAAGAGCACGCCGCCGATGGCATAGGCCCAGTACGAATAGGCCGACAGCCGGGGGAACGGCAGGTCGCGCGCGGCCAGCATCTGCGGCAGCAGCAGCACCGCCACGGCCTCCACGGCCGGCACCGCGAACAGGAACATCATCACCGAGCCGTGCATGGTGAACAGCTGGTTGTAGGTGTGCTGCGGCACGACGCCGGCCAGCGGCGCGGCCAGCTGCACCCGCATCACCAGCGCCAGCACGCCCGCGGCGATGAAGAAGCCGAACGCCGTGACGATGAACAGGAAGCCGATGAAGTTGTTGTTGACGGCACTCAGGCGCCGCCAGCCGCCGGGCGTCTGCCAGACCTTCTCCAGCGCCTCCAGCTCCCCCGCCGGCCGGCCGCCCTGGGTCGGGAAGCGCGTGTACTGCCGCGCGTCGAAGCCGGTCTCGGACGGCTCCGCGGCGGCGGCGCGGACGGCGCCCTCCACGCCCGGGGTGGCGGGCGGCCTCACCGCAGCGATTCCATGTAGGCCGCCAGCGCCGTGAGCTCGTCGGCCGTCAGCGAGCGGTAGGCCGGCATGCGGTTGTTGGGCTTGAGGGACTGGCTGTCGGCGATCCAGCCGATCAGCGTCGCGCGCGTGTTGGGCAGGATGCCGGCGCCCAGCGACCGGCGCACGCCCACATGCGTGAGGTCGGGCCCCGACAGCCCCTGCGCCTCGGTGCCGGCGACGCGGTGGCAGGCCGCGCAGCCGACCTCGTCGAACAGCCGCCGGCCGCGCAGCGCGTCGACGCTGACCGGCGTGACCGGCGCGGGCTTCAGCCGGGCGTCCAGCCAACGCTCCCACGCGCCCGGCTCGTGCGCCACGACCACGAAGCCCATCAGCGCATGCGCGCCGCCGCAGAACTCGGCGCACTGCCCGGCGTAGACGCCGGCCCGGTCGGCCTGCAGCTTGAGCCGGTTGGTGCGGCCCGGGATCATGTCCATCTTGCCGCCCAGCCTGGGCACCCAGAAGCTGTGGATGACATCCTCCGACACCATGTCCAAGACGACCGGGCGGCCCACCGGGATGTGCAGCTCGTTGGCGTCGGCGTGGACCTCGCGGCCGGCGGCGTCGAGGTAGCTGACGCGCCACCAGTAGATGTTGCCGGACACGCGCATGCGCAGCTCGTCGCCGCGGACGGTCGTCAGGCCGGAGGCCAGCGTCAGGCCCCAGACCAGCAGCACCAACAGCACGCCCGCCGGCAGGACGAGCCCGAACCACCTGACGACGCGCTCGCCGCCCAGCCGGGCGCGCAGCTCGTCGCTGCCGTACAGCGCCACCCACAGCGCGGCGCAGACCAGCAGGAAGATCAGCACCATCAGCGCGATCAGCACCCAGGCCAGCGTCGTGACCGTGTTGGAGAACGGCCCATGCGGGTCCAGCACCGGCGGCGGCCAGCCGCGCAAGGCCTCAGCGAGAGGGGAGCTGGAGGAGGTAGGCAGTGACATCGCGGGCTTCCTGGTCGGTCATGGGGATGGCCGGCATGGCCGTGCCGGGCAGGTCGGCGGGGGCGTCGCGGACGAACCGCATCAGCACGCCGGGCTGGTTGGGCAGGCGCCCGGCGATCAGGCCCTGGCGGCCGAAGCCCGCCAGCGCGGGCCCCAGGCCGCCGCGCGGCCAGGCCACGTCGGGAAAGGTGTGGCAGGCCGCGCAGCCCTTGTCGACGACGAGCCGCCGGCCGCGGGCGACGTCCGCATCGCCCAGCGCGGGCGTGCGCTGGGGCGGGCCGTCGCAGGCGGCCAGGCCCGCACCGGCCAGTGCCAGGCACAGCGCCCACGCGCCGGGTGGCGCGCGCCTTGCTTCGCCCGAGGGCTTAGCCACCCTGCCCTGCCCGCCCATGCGCCGTCGCCTCCTCGTGCCCACGCTGCTCGCCGGCCTGCTGGCCAGCGCCTGCACCGACCGCCTGAGCCCCGGCGACGACCGCTGGAGCCGCGGCGGCGAGCTGATCGCGATGAGTGGCGGCGAGGCCGGCGCCCGCCATGCCTGCGTGAGCTGTCATGGCGCGCGCGGCGAGGGCAACGGCTTCGACGCGCCGCGCCTGGCCGGCCTGCCGGCGGGCTACCTGCAAAAGCAGCTGGAAGACTACGCGGCCGGGCTGCGCCCGCATGCGCTGATGCGCGACGTGGGCCGCTTCCTCGACAGCCACGAACGCGTGCAGGTGGCCCGTTACTACGCCGCACTGCCGCCGCACGCGCTGCCGGCCGCCACCACGCAGGCCGTCCCGCCCACGACGGCCGCGCTCTATGCCCGCGCCTGCCAGCAATGCCATGGCGTGGACGGCGCCGGCGCGGCGGGCGGCCCGCCGCTGGCCGCGCAGCCGGCCTTCTACCTGGCCCAGCAGCTGCAGGACTGGCAGGTGTCGAAGCGGCGCAATGACGGCGGGCATGTGATGTTGACGGTGGCGCGGCGGCTCAGCCCGGCGGAGGTGCGCGACCTGGGCCTGCATCTGGCCCGGCTCCCAGCACCCCAGGTTGCTGCGGCCCGTTGAGGTCGAACATCGACGGCAGCACGCGGTCGCGCTTGACCAGGTAGTGCAGCACTGCGGCGCCCGCATGGCCCGGGATGGCCAGCACCGTGATCCAGACGATCCAGGCATGCGCCGTCGCGGCCCCCTGCATCAGGCGGTGCTGCAGGCCCTCGGACAGCTGGTGGAACGGCAGGTTGGGGAACGGGATCACCCCGGCGACCGACAGCGGCAGGTCGCCGGGCAGCGTGGACCACATCACCCAGCCGCTGATCGGCAGCGCGAAGAAGCTGAAGTAGAACCAGGCCTGCAGCAGCCGGCTGCCCACGCCGGCCAGCGACGCCTCGTCGACGTTCTTCGGCGCGCCGACCTGGCTGCGCCACAGGAAGCGCAACGCACCCAGCAGCATGATGGTCAGCCCGACCTGCGTGTGGGTCTGGTAGCCGACGTACTTGTCGCCGCCGGCCGGCTGCCAGGCGAGGTAGCCGCCATGCGCCAGCTGGAACACCATCAGCGCCCCCATCAGCCAGTGGAAGCCGACGCCGATGGGCGAGTACAGGCCGCGGCGGTTGTAGCCCTCGGCCCATTCGATGGCGGCGACGAGGTTCATCCGCCCTCGCCATGCAGCGCCGGCGCGCGCGCGCCCCGCAGCCAGCGCCAGCCTATCCAGACCACCGCGGCCAGGTAGGCCATGCTGCCCGGTGCCCACATGACGAGGCCGGCCAGTTGCTGGTCGGCCAGCGGCGACACGCCCCAGCTCAGCGTGGACGCGAGATGCGGCGCGTACAGCGGCCGCGCGGCGAAGGTGATCAACGCGCCCAGCAGCCCCATCAACACCGTGGTGGCCAGGATGGCCGCCATCGCCTCGGCCGCCCCGGCGCGCCGCACGGCCAGCCAGAACGCCGTCGCGCTGCCCAGCAGCGACAGCTGCATCAGCGCGTAGACCGCGTTGGACGACAGCGCCGCCGCATAGGGCGCCGGCGCATGCCAGACCCAGAACAAGGCCGCGGCCCCGGCCGTGCAGGTCCACAGCGGCGCCGGCAGACGGCGCAGCCAGGGCGCGAGCCCCGCGGCCAGCAGCGGCGCCATCACCAGCACCAGCGCGATGTGGTGCAGCACGCGCACGGTGAAGAAGGTGGAGCTCAGCGCGCACAGCGGCGAGACGTAGAGCAGCACGGCCAGCGCCCAGGCGCCGCGCAGCTGGCGGCGCTGGGTGGCCGTCGAGGCATGCAGCGCCGACGGGCGCCACAAGGCCAGCGCCAGCAGCACCAGCGCCAGGCCCAGCACCGGGTCGAGGTTCCAACGGCCCAGCCAGGCCTCGGGGCCGGGAGCCGCGCCGCAATAAGGGGTCCACTGTCTGGGTTCGTCCATGCCGGGGGTCGTCCGATGGGGCAAGCCGTCCAGCCGCAGGTTCCGTGCCGACCCCGCGCTGGCCTGCCGGCCCCGAGGCACGGGGCTTGCCCGGCGACGCGCCCGACCCGCCCCGCCGGAGACGGGCCCACGCCTGCGTTTTGCCGCAACATTTGCGGCAGCGCTGCCCGGCCCGCTCAGCGCCGGCGTGCTTC
>CAXDTK010000279.1:0-6732 GCA_963992225.1 uncultured Comamonadaceae bacterium
TGTCGAGCCCGTTGCCGTCGCAGCCTACGCTGTACCGACCGACAGCTAGGTGCCCATTGCGGAAGCTCGAGCCTCTGCGAAGACAGCTGCCTCACTTGGTCTGCGAGCGAAGGGCCTGAACGGCGCCGACGACTTCGCCGGCATCCTTGCGGATCATTCCCATCGAATCGACCGCCTTGGTGGCCAAGGTCACGCTGTCCTGCACCATCTCCTGCCCCGCCTGCATGGTGGTGGTCAGGGCGGCCACTTCGGCTTGAATGGTTGCGATGGTCTTGCTGATGGTCTCGGTAGCCGCCTTGCTGTTGGCTGCCAGCTGGCGCACCTCGCCCGCCACCACGGCAAACCCGCGTCCTGACTCGCCGGCGCGTGCGGCCTCCACGGCGGCGTTGAGCGCCAGCAGATTGGTCTGTTCGGCCACGCGGCGGATCGCATCAACCGTCTCCCCGATGTCCCTGGTCTGCTGGCCGAGTACGGTTACGCGCTGCACCGAGTCGCCAAACGAAGCAGCCATCGACTGGATGTGCTGCACCGCCTGCTGGACGGTCTGCGAACTCTCGATGGCGATGGACTGCGTCTCCACAGCAATACTGTAGGCCGTGTCCACGCCCTCCTGGCGTGCCAGGTTCTGCAGCACGTTCGCGGTGATGTCGGTGGCGATCTTGACCACACCGACGACGTGGCCCTCTTCCGAGGTCACTGGGTTGTAGGTGGCCTGCAGCCAGACCGTCTTGCCGGCGTGGTTGACGCGCTGTACCTCGCCCTGGAAGAAGCGGCCCTGCCGCAGGTCGTTCCAGAAGGAGGTATAGGCGGCACTCGACGCGTAGTCATGCACACAGAAGATGCGATGGTGCTTGCCTATGATGGCTTCGCGGCGGTGACCCATGCAACGCAGGAAGTTGTCATTGACTTCCTGGATATGGCCTTCCAGGTCAAAGGCAATCACCGCCATTGACCGCTCGATGGCGCCGAGGACGCCCTTGCTGCGAACCCGCGCCTCAGTCTGTTCGGTCACGTCCGAAGCAAGCTTGACGACGCGCGTGACCTTGCCGGCACTGTTGATTACCGGGTTGTAAGTGGCTCGCAGCCAGACCAGATGGCCATCCTTGTGACGGCGCTGGAACAGCCCGGTGAACGATTCGCCCGCCCGCAAGCGCCGCCAGAAATCCTGGTATTCCGGGCTGCTGGCGTACTCTGGAGTGCAAAGCTGCGAATGGTTCTTGCCATCAAGCTCCTCGGGCCGAAAGCCGAAGATGTCGTCGAAGTTCTTATTGGTCTTGATGACCTTGCCATCGAGTCCTAAGTGGATGATGGCGGTGGAGCGGTCCAGGGCTTGTAACGTCCAGACGGAGGCACTGCGACGGCGAAAAAAACTCAACAAGAAGGGCCTCCAACGATGGATCTACGCGGCAGCTTGCCAGGAGAGTCTGATTAGTTCACAGAATAGCCTTGCCGCGCGCCTGCGTGCGTCAGTGTGGACTCGGACCGGAAGGGTTAAGCGTGAAAAAAATGTCGAATCAGATGGATAACGCTGCCTTTGCCAGCGACCAACGTTCGGCGTCGCGGACCAAGGCTCAGCTGGAGCAGGCGTGTCCCCGACTTGCAACTCAATCGAGTTGCTGTCCGGCGGGCGCACGAATGCCACCTGCCCATCGCGAGTTGGGTAGTTGATCGTCACGCCATGCTCCTGCAGGCGCGCGTAGGCGGCGTAAATGTCAGGCACCGCGCAGGCAAGGTAACCCCAATGTTGTGGCCGCCGCTAAGGAAGGTCTGCAAAACCCCTCGTCACTCCGACTGGCGCCGGGCGTGAGCGTCGGGGACGATGCGGAGCATGGATCAGATCACGCTTGGCCTTGACCCGCTGCCCAAGAAGACCCGCAAGGAAGTCTTCCTCGACGAGATGAACCAGGTGGTGCCCTGGCCCGCGCTGGTGGCACTGATCCAGCCGCACGCGCGGGGTGCGCATCAGGCGCTGGGCGGTCGCCCGCCGTTCCCCATCCAGACCATGCTGCGCATCCACTGCCTGCAGCTGTGGTGGAACTTGAGCGACCCGGCCGTCGAAGAAGAGCTGCACGAGCGCCCGCTGTACCGCCGCTTCGTCGGCCTGGAGGGAGCGGCGCGGATGCCTGACGAGACCACCATCCTGCGCTTTCGGCATCTGTTGGAGAAGCACCAGCTCGCCCCGCAAGTGCTGGCCACGATCAACGCCGGTCTTGCCCAGCAGGGCCTGATGCTGAAGACGGGCACGGTGGTGGACGCCACCATCATTGCCGCGCCGAGCTCGACCAAGAACAAGGACGGCGAGCGCGACCGCGAGATGCACCAGACCAAGAAGGGCCGGCAGTGGCACTTCGGCATGAAGGCGCACATCGGCGTGGACGCTGACTCGGGCCTGGTGCACACGGTCATCGGCACGGCGGCCAACGTCAATGACGTGACGCAGGCTGCGGGTTTGCTGCACGGCCAAGAGACCGATGCCTGGGGCGATGCGGGCTACCAGGGCGTGGACAAGCGTGATGAGTTCAAGGACAGCAAGGTGCGTTGGGAAGTGGCCATGCGGCCAGGCAAGCGGCGGGCGCTTGATTGCGAACGCGAACTGGATCGGCTGATCGAGAAGGCGGAGAAGCTCAAGGCCAGCATCCGTGCCAAGGTCGAGCCCCCGTTCCGGCTGATCAAGCAGCAATTCGGTTACGCCAAGGTGCGCTATCGCGGGCTGGCGAAGAACACGGCGCGGCTGACGATGCTGTTTGCGCTGGGCAATCTGTGGATGGCGCGCCGGCAGATCCTGGGAGCGCAGGGATGAGTGCGCCTGCACTGCGCCAAATGGCCGCGCAAGGGCCTGCAAACGGGTCGGTGCAGCGCTCAGAACGCTCGATTCAAGCGCGTGCGACCGCCTCAAGAAACAAAAACCCGCTCGGCACGGACTCACGCGCCACGAACGGGGTTTTGCAGACCTTCCCTAAACACCTCGCTCTTGCTTTCGGCGTTGGGCCAGTTGTAGGTCTGCCAGACCAGCGCGTCGTGGTCGCATGATGCGGGCAGTTCTTCGCGCTCCGGCGAGGGGGCCGCTGACCGCGTCAGGTCTAGCGCACCACGTCGGAACTGGTCCCAAATGCGAACTCGTGACTCCAGCACCTCGACGAACCTGCAGCCGGTGCGGCGAGCCAGTTCACGGATGAGCTCCACGTCAACACCAGCCTCGCGGCCCTGGTCGTCGCGCAGGTAGAACAACCCTTGTACGTGATGCGCGAACCTGTACGTGCCGCAGGGTTCGGCCGCACTGCACTCGCCCAAAGCCAGCATCGCGAAAGCGATCACTGGTGCAAAGAAGGTAGTCAGCAGCCCTTGCATCTGAGTGCACTGTTGAGGCGGTTGTTGGCTATCGGACGACGCGGTGACGGCTTACGGCCACGTTCTAGGCTCCCCCCAATCCCGCGGGTTTGCCATGTATCCAGTTGTAGCACACTTGAGGAACATGCCAACAAATGATCGGATGAAAGCGGTTGCGCGAAGAAGTTTTGACGCGCTCGTGCGGCCGGCAGTGTTACTGGGGCAGGGAATGGGGCGAACTGTGTTCTGCACGAACGGTTGCTCAGTTGTCGCAATGGGGGGGCGATACGCCACGCGCGCGCCCCATGCCGGCAGTTCAGTCGGGGGGCGCAAAACCCTCTTTCCCCGGTTGACGGCCATCTTGGGCGCGTAGGCCTATGCCAGTCGCGGTGCTCAGCGAAAGCGCACTACGCGACACCTATCGACGCACCTGTCGGATTTCGACGTGGCTGGTCGCCGCCGTCGCTGCCGTGGACGCGTTGGCACTGGCCGCACTCGGATCGCCCCTCTGGCGCTACCCTGCTGGGTTGTGCTCCGTGGCCCTGGTTGTGCAGTTGGGCATGGTTGGACGGCGCAGTGCTGAAGCCTTCGTTGGGCTGTTGATCCTGGTGCTGCTGGCGCTCAGCGCCACAGCCGGCGTGCTGACCTTGAAGCTTGGCGTGGAGCCGGGGTTTCACATGCCGCTGTATGCCGTGGTGCTGCTCATCGCCGTGGCCAGCCGGCTGGGCACCGGGTTCAAGCTCATGATGGCGCTCGCGTTCGGGGCCGCTCTGCAGCTTCTTGAGCTCCAGGCCAAGGGAGTGAACTCGCATGTCGTGTTGGATGAGTCGGTGAGCCACGCCTTTCGCAGCTTCAATCTCGCGGTGCTGTGCCTGACGAGCTTTGGCATTGCGCTGAGCTACCAACGGCTGGCGCAGCGGCAACAGCAGGCCTTGCAGGCCTTGGCCGAGACCGATGCCCTGACCGGCCTGCCCAACCGCCGCGCGCTGACGGATGCCGTCCGCCTGCTCCTGGCGCAGCGCGAGCGCCACGCCATGGTCATCGCTGTCGTCATGGCTGATCTGGACCATTTCAAGGACATCAACGACCGCGCGGGACACGAGGCCGGTGACGCGGTCTTGCGCGAAGCCGGCCGACGCCTGCATTACGCCTTGCGCCGCGGCGATTTGCTGGCCCGCTGGGGCGGGGAGGAGTTCGTCGCGGTGCTCCCCTTCACGAGCCTGGCGGGAGCGGAGAGCCTGGCCCAGCGCATGCGCCAGGCCATCGAGGCCAGCCAGATTCAGGTCGGCAAAAAGCCGGTGGCCGTCACCGCCACATTTGGGGTCACCGAGATGGGCTTGGGGGAGCCGCTGGAGGAGGCGTTGAACCGCGCTGACCTGGCGCTGTACCAGGGCAAGCGAGCGGGCCGCAACCGCGTGGTGTCACAGCCGCCCGGCAGTGAGAGCACACCGGCCGGCCCCGAGCCCCCGGCCGGGAAGCTGCCATGAAGCTACTGTTCCTTTGCCTCTTGGCGTGGATCGGGGGCGCGCAGGCCGCCGACTGTTCCCGAGTGGTGTTCTCCGCCAATCCGAACTACCCGCCTTTCCACTGGGTCGAAGACGGGAAGTTGGTCGGCGCCAGCATCGAACTCACCGAGCGAATCTTCAAGGAGTTGGGCGTCAACTCCGAGGCACGCTACCTGGGTCCATGGAACCGTGTTCTGCGCGCCGCGGAGCAGCGCCAGATCGACATGGTGTCGGCACTGAAGGTGACGCCGGAGAGGGAGGCGTTCCTCGTCTTCACCAGCGCGCGCTTCTCGGTCAATCCGATGGCCGTTTTCGTTCGGGTCGATCACCGTTTCCCATACGACGGCTGGCACGACCTCGTGGGCCGTATCGGTCTGGCTGCGCGGGGCGACCGTTTCGGCGAAGGGTTTGACGAATACCTGCGTGACAAGCTCCAAGTGCTGTCGAGCAACGACATGGAAGATGGCTTCGCCAACCTGGCGCGTGGCCGGGGCGAGTATTTGGTGACGAGCTACTTCGCGGGAAGTGCGTACCTGGCAGCCAAAGGGCTCGAACCAACCCTGGTCCCGCTGAGCCCGATGGTCAACTACGGCTCGGTGCATCACGGGTTCGTGCGCAGTTCACCATGCGCCCAGCTTGCCGGAGAGGTGTCCGCCAAACTGCAAAGCTACGAAGCCGATGGGACGACGGCCCACCTGATTGCGAAGTACATGGACATCTGGCGACGCAAGTCGAGCAAACGGAGCGAATGAGCGCCAGTCAGCCGTGCCTCAAGACAGCTTGCTCGACACAGAGGCCGCACCCGCCGAAAGCCGGCGGATCAACGCCAGCGCCTGGGCATGAGCTTGGACCTGTTGTAGGTTGGGCTCCAGCATCACATTCGCAAGTCGCCCAATCTCAACAAGCTCCTGAGCCAACTCCGCGTAGAGCGTCTTGCTTGCGCTGCGTAGGCCTTTAGGGGTTGCATCAACCAGAAGTGTGTCGGCGGCTCGGCAGAGTGCCTCGGCAGCCGCAAGCATGGACGCAACCTGCAGGCCCAGTTTCTCGTAGCTGTCCAACGTCAATGGGTTCGAACTGTCTAGCAGCCGGACACAGACGGCCTGCATGGCGTCAATCAGGTCATGCATAGCTGTCGATACCAGAGTCGCCACGTTCTGGTCGCTTTCTGGCCGGTTCATCGAGGGCATATTGCTTGCCAAAGCACGCCAGTGGGTCAAAGCAAGGACTAGGAGGTCAATCCAGAGTGGAGCATCGCAGCATTCAACGCCGGTATCAATTGCACTATTTGATGCCCGATGGACGCGACTCATGCGACCGGACCGGTGATCGCCGCTGGCGCTGACCTCTTGACCGGCAAGACGGTTGCTGAGCAGGCGCCATAGCGATGGCAGCGACGGCGTTCCAAAACCCCCGGCCATGCCGGGGGTCTTTTTTCGCCCATCCGCTACGCAACCGCGCGCCCTTGCGTCTCGGGAATCGAGCAGCAGGCACAGGGGAAAAGACCTGCAACACGCTCGCCGAAAGCGAGCCATCGCCGCGATCCTGCTCACCGCCGAGCCCCTTCAGCACCGCCTAACGCGAGCAACAGAAAAAGTCGCGCGGAGATGCGCACGCGCGATTACTGCTGAACGTCGAACCGTCCAAGACAGAAGAGGTGCTTTCGACCAAAACCGGACAAATTAAATTGCCCCTAGCCAAAAATGGACAAATTTAATTGCCCCTAAGGGCGTCAATTTTGGACAGAAAAAATTGCCCCTAGGCAGAATTCGATAGGGAAGGGGACGAATTATGCCGGCCACCCCTGCCGGGCCCCGTCAGCAACACCCCGCAGACCGCCTCCCGCCCCCCTGTCTCTTATACACATCTCCGAGCCCCCGAGACGGACTCCTATCGCGTATGC
>CAXDTK010000280.1:0-6720 GCA_963992225.1 uncultured Comamonadaceae bacterium
GCCGAACACCAGCAGGTCCAGCAGCGAGTTGGTGCCCAGGCGGTTGGCGCCGTGCACGCTGACGCAGGAGCATTCGCCCACGGCATACAGGCCGTTGATGACCTCGTTAGGGTTGCCGTTCTTGGGCACCACGACCTGGCCGTGGATGTTGGTCGGGATGCCGCCCATCTGGTAGTGGATGGTCGGCACCACGGGAATGGGTTCCTTGGTGATGTCGACGTTGGCGAAGTTGTGGCCGATCTCGAACACGCTGGGCAGGCGCTTCATGATGGTCTCGCCGCCCAGGTGGGTCATGTCGAGTTGGATGTAGTCCTTGTTGGGACCGCAGCCGCGACCTTCCTTGATCTCCTGGTCCATGCAGCGCGACACGAAGTCGCGCGGCGCGAGGTCCTTCAGCGTCGGGGCGTAGCGTTCCATGAAGCGCTCGCCGTTGGCGTTGCGCAGGATGGCGCCCTCGCCGCGGCAGCCTTCGGTCAGCAGCACGCCCGCGCCGGCCACGCCGGTGGGGTGGAACTGCCAGAACTCCATGTCCTCCAGCGGGATGCCGGCACGCGCCGCCATGCCCAGGCCGTCACCGGTGTTGATGAAGGCGTTGGTGGAGGCCGCGAAGATGCGCCCGGCGCCGCCGGTGGCCAGCAGCACGGTCTTGGCGTGCAGGATGTGGATGTCGCCGGTTTCCATCTCCAGCGCGGTCACGCCGACCACGTCGCCCTCGGCGTCGCGGATCAGGTCCAGCGCCATCCACTCGACGAAGAAGTTGGTGCGGGCCTTGACGTTCTGCTGGTACAGCGTGTGCAGCATCGCGTGGCCAGTGCGGTCGGCCGCGGCGCAGGCGCGCTGCACGGGCTTCTCTCCGTAGTTGGCCGTATGGCCACCAAACGGGCGCTGGTAGATCGTGCCGTCGGGGTTGCGGTCGAACGGCATGCCGAAATGCTCGAGCTCGTAGACGACCTTGGGCGCCTCGCGGCACATGAACTCGATCGCGTCCTGGTCACCGAGCCAGTCGGAGCCCTTGACGGTGTCGAAGAAGTGGTAGTGCCAGTTGTCCTCGCTCATGTTGCCCAGCGAGGCACCGATGCCACCTTGCGCGGCGACGGTGTGCGAGCGGGTCGGGAAGACCTTGGACAGCACGGCCACGTTCAGACCGGCCCGCGCCAGTTGCAGCGAGGCGCGCATGCCGGAGCCGCCGGCCCCGACGATCACCACGTCGAACTTGCGGGTCGAAACCTTTGCCACCGTCATCACAGTCTCCAGAGCACCTGGATCGCCCAACCGGCGCAACCCAGCAACCAAACAATCGAAAACACCTGCAGCGCCAGACGCACGCCGACGGGCTTCACGTAATCCATCCAGATGTCACGCACGCCGACCCAGGCGTGGTACGCCAGGGCCAGGATGGTCACGAAGCTCAGCACCTTCATCCACTGCTGGGAGAAGATCGCCGCCCAGCGGTCATAGCCAAGGGCGCCCGGCATCAGCACCTGCACCAGCAGGGCCACCGTGAACAAGGCCATCAGGACGGCCGTGATGCGCTGCGCCAGCCAGTCGCGCAGGCCGTAATGCGCGCCCACGACGAGACGCTTGGAACCGTAAGTACTCATGAGTTCTCTTCCTCAGTACAGGCCGAACAGCTTGGCGCCCAGCGCCAGCGTCAGCACGACGCTCGACACCAGCGTGACCAGCGCGGAGCCGTGACCCTGGGCCTTGCTGACGCTGTGCGTGGCATCCATCCAGAGATGACGCACGCCGGCGATGAAGTGGTGCAGGTAGGCCCAGATGAGCCCCAGCACGACGAGCTTGATGAACCAGCCCGGCAGCCCCGCCGCGCCCGCCACGAAGACGTTGGTGAACGCCTCGTAGGAGATCTCGGAGCCCAGGCTGCTGTCCAGCATCCATACCACCAGGGGCAGCAGCAGGAACATGACCATGCCGCTGACCCGATGCAGGATCGAGACGATGCCGGCTGGCGGCAGGCGGTAGGACAGGATCTGGGTGACGTGAATATTTCGGTATACGGGTCTTGTCTTAACGCTGTCCGTCATGGTCGAGCCTGCGTAATCGGTGTGAAACCAAACAATTCTAGGGCCAACCCTTTACCCGACCGACTCACGATGCTGCAGTGCGCCATCGTCAGCTTCAGTTCAACTCGTTGCGGTAATGGTCCGCCTCGGTGTGGTAGAGGCCGCGTCTGAGCTCCACCGCACGATCACCATAGGTGTAGGCCAGCCGCTCCACGCTGAGCAGCGGCTGCCCCTCGGGCACGCGCAGCAGCCGGGCCGACTCGGGCGTCGCCGCGACGGCCCGCAGCCGCTCCGCCGCGCGCACCATGTGCACGCCGAAACGGGCCTCGAACAGCGCGTACAGCGCCCCCGGATGCGACTGCAGCACCTCGGCGGTCAGGCCCGCGAAGTGCCGCTCGGGAAGCCAGAGTTCATCAAGCACGACGGGTCGGTCACGCCGATGCAACAGCCGGCGCACCTCGATGACCGGCTCGGCGGGTCGCAGGCCCAGCAGGCGCGCGGTGTCGGCGGTGGCGCGCACGCGGCGGCATCCCAGCAGCTCGCGCACGAAGCCCTCCGCATCGTCGTCGGCCACCAGCCGCAGGAAACGGAACTGCTGGCGCGGCGCCGCATGCGTGGGCACGAAGGTGCCGCTGCCCTGGCGGCGCTCGACCAGGTGCTCGGCCGTCAGTTCGTCCAGCGCGCGGCGCACCGTGCCGGGGCTGGCGCCGAAGCGCTGCGCCAGCGCCGCCTCGCTGGGCAGCGCATCGCCCGGACGCCATTCGCCGGCGGCGAGCGCGGCCACGATGAGCTGGCGGATTTGCTCGTACAACGGCGCGGCGGACTTGGGCATGCGCGCATTGCAGCACAGGGTATGCCCGTACACTTGATTGGATTCGCCCAGTTTTTTTCAACTGCCCCTTCGGAGACTTCCATGAGCAAGAAACCCGTTCGCGTCGCCGTCACCGGCGCAGCCGGCCAGATCGGCTATGCCCTGCTGTTCCGCATTGCCTCCGGCGAAATGCTGGGCAAGGACCAGCCCGTGATCCTGCAACTGTTGGAGATTCCCGACGAGAAGGCTCAGAACGCGCTGAAGGGCGTGATCATGGAATTGGAAGACTGCGCCTTCCCGCTGCTGGCCGGCGTGGAAGCCCACAGCGACCCGATGACCGCGTTCAAGGACACCGACTACGCGCTGCTGGTGGGTTCGCGCCCCCGCGGCCCGGGCATGGAGCGCGCCGAGCTGCTGGCCGTCAACGGCGCCATCTTCACGACCCAGGGCAAGGCCCTGAACGCCGTGGCGTCGCGCAACGTCAAGGTGCTGGTGGTGGGCAACCCGGCCAACACCAATGCCTACATCGCGATGAAGTCGGCCCCCGACCTGCCGGCCAAGAACTTCACCGCCATGCTGCGCCTGGACCACAACCGCGCCGCCTCGCAACTGGCCGCCAAGACCGGCAAGGCCGTCGCCTCCATCGAGAAGCTGGCCGTGTGGGGCAACCACTCGCCCACGATGTACGCCGACTACCGCAACGCCACCATCGATGGCCAGTCGGTCAAGGCCATGATCAACGACGAGACCTGGAACCGCGAGACTTTCCTGCCCACCGTCGGCAAGCGCGGCGCGGCCATCATTGCCGCACGCGGCCTGTCGTCGGCCGCCTCGGCCGCCAATGCCGCCATCGACCACATGCGCGACTGGGCCCTGGGCACCAACGGCAAGTGGGTCACGATGGGCATCCCGTCGGGCGGCGAATACGGCATCCCCAAGGAAGTCATGTTCGGCTACCCCGTCACCTGCGAAGGCGGCGAGTACAAGATCGTCGAGGGCATCGCCATCGACGAGTTCTCGCAGGAGTGCATCAACAAGACGCTGAAGGAACTGCTGGACGAGCAGGACGGCGTCAAGCACCTGCTGTAATCGGGCCCCGCGCTCGACCTGCGGAGGGCCGGCTTGCCGGCCCTTTTCTCATTGCTGACTGCCATGCCCGATCTTCTGCACCCCCGTCAGGCCTTGTTCGGCCATGAGCCGCCCCGCCCCACGCTGCCGGTCGTCGACCACTATTGCGGCGTCGAGGCGCGCATGCGCAAGAGCCTGGCCCTGCAGGCCGAGCTGGGGCCCGTCTTCGACATCACGCTGGACGCCGAGGACGGCGCCCCGGTGGGCGGCGAGACCGAGCATGCGCTGCTGATCGCCGAACTGGCGACCAGCGCCGCCAATCGCTTCGGCCGCGTTGGCGCCCGCGTCCACCCCTGGGGCCACGCGGCCTTCGAGGCGGACGTCGACACCCTGGTCGCCAAGGCCGGCGACCGGCTCGCCTACCTGATGATCCCGAAGCCGCAGAACGCCGAGGAGGTGGAACAGGCCGTGGCCGCGATCGACGCCGCCTGTGTGCGCCATGGGCAGCCCAGGCTGCCGCTGCAGGTGCTGATCGAGACGCACGGCGCGCTGCGCGACGTGTTCCGCATCGCGGCCCACCCGCGCATCGAGTCGCTGTCCTTCGGCCTTATGGACTTCGTCTCCGCCCACGGCGGCGCCATTCCCAAGACGGCGATGGAACTGCCGGGCCAGTTCGAGCACCCGCTGGTGCTGCGCGCCAAGCTTGAGATCGCAGCCGCGGCGCATGCGTACGACAAGACGCCCTCGCATTGCGTCGTCACGGAGTTCCGCGACGCCGAACGCCTCGGCGCCGCCGCCCGTCGCGCGGCGCGGGAGCTGGGCTACACCCGCATGTGGAGCATCCACCCGGACCAGATCCGCCCGATCGTCGCGGCGTTCGCACCGGCCGCCGACGAGGTGGCGGAGGCTGCCGAGCTGCTGCTTGCGGCGCAGGCGCAACACTGGGCGCCCACCTCGTTCCGCGATCGCCTGCACGACCGCGCCAGCTACCGGTACTTCTGGACGGTGCTGGAACGCGCGCAACGCACCGGCCAACCCTTGCCGGAGCCGGCGCGGCGTGCGTTCTTCCCGGGCAGCTCCGGGTAAAGCACAGGCGCCGCCCTACCCGCCAGGGCGGAGAATTCCTACATCTGCTCACCCATGGGCCGTGGCTTTGCAGCCAACATCCGCGCCCGTCGTTCCACCTTTTTCCCACCACTCAGATGCTGTCTCACACCCTTCGCGGCAGTGCCGCCGCCTTGATCCTGTGCGCCGCCCTGCCCGTCCTGGCCCAGGCCCCTGCCGCCAAGCCCGCAGCCAAGCCCGCCGTGAAGGCGGTCAGCGCCAAGCCGGTGAGCAAGGCCGCCGCCAAGAAGACGACGCCGCCCCCGCCCGAGCCCGTGCTGGGCGAGGCCGACGAGGCGCAGCTGGCCGCCGCCGAGCGGGCCTACCTGGGCAACTACGACTGCGAATTCAAGCAGCACGTGCACATCGACAAGCATCCCAAGACGGCCGGCTACATCAACGTCGCCTGGCAGAAGCAGGTGCTGACGATGAAGCCGGTGCTGTCGTCGACCGGCGCGCTGCGCCTGGAAGACGTCACCGGCCGCACGCTGATGATCCAGATCGCCAACAAGTCCATGCTGCTGGACACCAAGATCGGCCAGCGCCTGCTCGACGAGTGCATCCACCCCGAGCAGGAAAAGCTGATCGCCGCCGCCAAGGCCGCGCAGATCGCCGACCCCGAGGCCGAAGCCGCGGCCAGCGCCCGCAACAGCCTGGGCATCATGCCGCGCATCGGCAAGTGAGCCCTTCGGCTTGATGGCCCCCGGCTCAGGTATGTAGAATGAAAGCATACTTTCTGATGCATACCTGATCCGGCGCCTGCTAGGCGGCGGCTCAGCCGCTGGAGGCGCCATGGAAGCCACCGTTGCCGAACGCGGGCAGATCACGCTGCCCAAAGCCGTGAGAGACGCCCTGGGCCTCACCAAGGGCACCACCCTCAAGGTGGAACTGGACGGCGGCCGCATCATCCTGCGCAAGGATGTGGGCGACGCCCTGTCCAAGATGCGCGGCCGCATCAAGCTGCCGGCCGGCACCACCACCGACGACGTGATGCGCGAGCTGCGTGGCCGCGCACCCGGCGATCCCTATCCCCCGCCCTCCGACGAATCGGCATGATCGCTGTCGATACGTCCGTCCTCGTCGACTACCTCGGTGACGGCCCGGCCGCCGACGAGGCGGAGCAGCTGCTGCGCGGCGCGCTGTCGACCGGGCCGGTCGTCGCCTGCGAGGTCGTCGTCAGCGAGGTCGTCGCCGGCCTGGGGCACAGCGACATCGTGCTGGAGACGCTGGAGGCCATCGGCATCGGCTTCTCGCCGCTGGAGTTGCGCTCGGCGCTGCGCGCCGGCGAGATGCAGCGCCGCTACCGCCAGCGCCTGCCGGCCGATGCCGCGCCGCAGGACATCAAGCGCACCGTTCCCGATTTCCTCATCGGCGCGCACGCCCTGCTGCAATGCCAGGGCCTGATTACCCGCGACGCCGGTTTTTTCCGTGACTACTTCAAGGGCCTGCGCGTCATCGCGCCGCGGGCCTGATTTCTTTCGTCCCCCGTCTCAGGAGTTCTCTCATGCTCACCGCCTACCGCCAACACGCCGCTGAACGCGCCGCCCTCGGCATTCCCCCTCTCGCGCTGGATGCGAAGCAGGTCGCCGAACTGATCGAGCTGATCAAGAACCCGCCCGCTGGCGAAGACGCCTTCCTGCTGGACCTGCTGACCCATCGCGTGCCCCCGGGCGTGGACGATGCCGCCAAGGTCAAGGCCAGCTTCCTGGCCGCCGT
>CAXDTK010000281.1:0-6708 GCA_963992225.1 uncultured Comamonadaceae bacterium
TAGCTCGGTGTTTCTGTCCACTGGGACGGGGCCGCGCCACGATGGCCGTTTTTTATGAGTTCGCTCGCCTTCTTCAGCACGTCCTTCTCGAGCTGCAGCCGCCGGACGTCTCGTCGTAGTGTCTCGAGCTGCTGTTCGAGTTCGGCGCGATCTGAGCTTGCCGGGGCGTCTTGCTGGCGCTTCATGGGTACCGTTGCGTCGTGGTCGAGCAATTGATTCTTCCACTTGTACAGCGAGCCTCGAGACACGCCCACATCGCAAGGCTCGCTACAAGGGCATGGCGAAGAACCAGGGGCAGCTGTTCAGCCTGTTCGGGCTGGCCAATCTCGTGATCGCCAAGCGATCGTTGTTGGGCCTGCAAGCCCGAGGTGCGTCTTGAGCGGCCAGGTGGGGCAGCAAACGGCCCCAAAAGCACAGACGCAGCCGCTGACCGGCACCGAATTCAAGCCGCGTCGCCGCGGCCCATGCGCTGGCGGGTCGCAGATCGCTCAACTGGCCTATTGATCAGCGTGTCCCTAGCGAAAGTAGCCGTGCCCAGCCGAGGACGGCGACGCCAAAGCCAGCCCACAAATCGACGCGCTGACTTGCGATGGGAGCCCCTTGCATCCGGACGACACACGAGGTGATTCAACCTCGCGTGAAGCCCACGCCCTCAAAACGGCCGACAAAATGCAGCAATCAATCGCTGCCTACCATCCGCCTGGACCAGTCTTCGACTTCTCCTGATTGCAGCCGGCGCTCAAACAGTCGCCGCCAGCTGGGCGTCAATGGCAATCGGAGCACATCCGACAAGATTGCCGCATCTGTGGAGCGATCTCGTATGAGTTGCAGGAGGGATGCAATGCTGTGATCCGGATGCGGACGGTCCAACAATTCGAGGCGGTCTCCGGCAGCAAGCACTCCCGGCTTGACCACACGCATATACCAACCAGCTCTGAGCGTGTTCTGCACCCGCGCCGCCATGTCCGGGACACCAAACCGCAAGTTCAGCTTGAAACAGGGCTGACGCCCCTGCGTCACTGCCAGGACGGTTTGCCCTACTTTCCACGTATCGCCGACGCAGACGGTTTCCTCGTCAAGCCCTGTCACGCTGAGGTTCTCTCCAAACGCGCCAGGGGCAGCGAAAGCGCTGCAATTGGGAAGCTCTTTCTGCCATGTCTGGTAGTGACTCCACGCATAGCAATGAACCGCTTTGTCAACGCCGCCGTGGATTCGCCAATCGGCCTGAGCATCGCCGACCAGACCCAATGGACCAACTTGAACAGATCCCTGAACGGGAAGCTTGAAGATGGCGCTCGTCGTCCTGCCCAGCCGCTGGGAGCTGCCATACAGCACGGTGCGAACGATGCCCGTGTTCATGCCGCAAGCCGAAGGCGAGTGAACCAGTCGGTCATCACCGCATCCAGTGCCGTAGCCAAGCCGTCGCGCTGCCGCATGGCCTCCTGGCGCATACCGGGCACGCTGACACCGACAGAATTGAGTTCGCCGGTATGCCCAATCAGCCACTGCTCGATGCGAGCGGCGTCCACCTCCAAGTGGAACTGCCAAGCCATCGCATGCTCGCCGACCATGAAAGCCTGGTTCGGGCACTTGGGCGTTGCCGCCAAGCTCTCGATTCCGCTTGGCAACGCAAATTGATCACCATGCCAGTGCAGCACTGACTGGGAGCCGATGCGAGACAGGGGCGTCTGCTGTGCCTTCGGCGACAGCGACAACGGCCCGAAACCAATCTCCTTGTGGCTCATCGGACCGACGCGGGCGTCCAATGCACGTGCCATCAACTGGGCACCCAGGCAGACGCCCAAAAGGGGGCGACCACTTTGGATTCGCTCAGAAATGAGGCGAACCTCTTCTGCAAGGTAAGGGTACAGATGATCGTCTTCGGCCCCGATGGGGCCCCCGAGCACGGCGAGCAGATCGACCTGAGTCAGATCAAGCTTCCACAACTCGTCCACACCGACGTCGTAGTAGTGAACCGCCCAGCCGCGACGCTTGAGCCAAGGCTCAATGAGCCCGAGGTCCTCGAATGCCAAATGCCGCAATGCAACAGCCGTCTTCATCCTCGTTCCTCGTCACGTTGCGCTGCGGTCAACGGCACAGCCGTCGGCGTCACAAGCCATCACGCTGGCGACGCCTTCCCTTGTCTCACCAGACTCAAACGCCCCCTGATTGGCCGCCCGTTTGCCTTCAGCCAGCAGTTGCCCAATATGCGCCCCGACCGGCAGATCTTCAATCCGGCCGAAGTGGTGCAGCCGCGCAACGCCATGGCGATCTAGCACGATGAGCGTGGGCGTGCCATGCAGCCCATAGTTCGCCATCGTCTTCGGCACGGGCCCCTTGTCGGCTGGACGATCCACGCCGATCGGAAAACTCCAACGATATTCAAGAATAAATGCGCGCAGCACATCCACCGTCATGACGTCGTGGTGCTCGAACACGGTGTGAAGGCCGACGACGGCGACCTCTTCCTCGCGGAAGGTCTGGCGGATGCGCTCTGCCTGAGGCAGGCCGTGCGAGACACAGCCCGGGCACAGCATCTGAAAGGTGTGGATCACCACAACCTTGCCTCTGAGAGACTCCAGGGTGACGGGCCCGCGACTGTTCAGCCAAATGGAGACATTCCATTCAGGCAAAGGGTCCAAGTGGGTAGCGATCGACGTCATGACGAATCTCCATTGACGCCGGCGGGAGACCGCCGGCGCCTTCGCTCTTCTCAAACAGCCTTGCGCAGCTTCACCGACGGAAAGTCCACCGGCACAGCAAATGCCACGTTCACATAGTTGGTGAACAAGTTCAGGGCAACGTGGGCGAGGATCTCGACGACTTCCTCGTCATTGAATCCGGCACCGCGCAGCGCCTGGACGTCCGCATCCGTGACCTGGGCACGGTCGTTGACCAGCTTTAGTGCGAAACGCAGGGCGGCGGCCGTCTTGGGGTCATTTGATTCACCCGCTTGGGCGGCCGACATTTCCTCTGCAGAAGCGCCAGCCTTGCGACCCAGCACGGTATGCGCAGCCAGGCAGTACTCGCAGGCATTGCGGTCGGCAACGGCGACAGCGATTTGCTCACCCAGCTTGGCGGGGATGACGCCGCCACCCAGCGCGCCAAAGCTGCCCCACATGCTCTTCAAGGCGGCGGTGGAGTTGGCGACAGCACGGAACATTGCCGGCGTCGCGCCAAAGGCGCCCTGGATTTGGTCGAGCACTTGCTTACGCTCGCCGGTGGCTTCGGTCGGATTGATCAGTTGAACGCGGGACATGCTGATTCCTTGGTTTGAAGGGTGAAGGTTGGTAGTCAAAGCGGGTGTTGCAACAACCGCTGAGTAGAAGTTTGCCCTTCAATCCTGTACCATTGACACCCCTGAGTCCTACTAACGTACCATATCGTCCAATCATGATTCCCAGACCAGTTGATCGTCTGTCCGGCTTGCTGGAGCGCTTCAAGGTCCGTGCTCGCCTTTTCAACAACGGCCCCCTTTGCGGTGTGAGTCAATTCCCCGCAGTGCCAGGCCGAGGCTTTCTCCACGTGATGCGTCGGGGCAAGATGGAGCTTCGCCATGGCGTGAAGACCGATCTGCCCAGAAAGCTCGTCATCACGGAGCCCACTCTTCTTTTCTATCCGCGTCCAATGCCACACGAGTTTCGGAACCCGCCTGTCGACGGATCCGACTACGTTTGCGCGGAGCTGGACTTTGAAGGTGGCGATCGCAACCCGGTGGTTCGCGCCCTACCCCCGCTCATCGTTTTACCGCTCGCCCGCATCGATGGGCTGGAACAGGCACTGGGCCTGTTGTTCAGCGAGACCGAGCGTTTGCGATGCGGACAGCGCCTGCTTGCAGACCGACTGTTCGAGGTGGTGCTCATCCAACTGCTGCGATGGTTGATAGATCACCCAACCGAAGCAGCGATCCCGAGGGGCCTGCTGACCGGGCTCGAAGATGCGCGCATCTCCCGCGCACTGGTGGCCATTCATGAGCAACCAGGAGCTCCCTGGACACTTGCATCGATGGCCGCGGAGGCCGGCATGTCCCGCAGCGCCTTTGCAGTCGCATTCAAGAATGCCGTTGGCCAACCTCCTGCGGACTACTTGGCGGACTGGCGCATCAGCCTCGCTCAGGGCCAGCTCCGCATGGGCCGTCAGGTCAAGCAGATCGCTGATGAGCTGGGTTATGCCAGCGCACCAGCGCTCTCCCGCCTGTTCACCCAGCGAACGGGCTGCTCGCCTCGCCACTGGTTGGAGATCAACGCAGGACAGGAACCCTAAGATCCACACGCTCCGAACCAACGCAAATGCGGACGCTCGGGGCGATTCGGGTCGGCGGTCGCGTATGCCTGAGCTACGGCATCAATCGCGTCAAGCAGCGCTTTGAGCTGGGCCGTCGCGTCGCTAGAGGACTGCACCAGAGGAAGCGCGGGGATACCCGCCTCGAAACCGCGCAAGCGCAGACCGGCCTTCACCGTTGTAGGCAATCCCCCACCGCTTAGCGACGGCCTAGACCATGCGGTCGGTGTTTTGGACGAAAGGCAAACACAAATCGGTCAAAGATCCCCAGACTTGAGGCTTCTGACTCCAGGGCAATCGCCGAAAGCCTCCTGATGTTGTTGCTTCAAAGTCCACTGACGCCGAACCGGTGTGGTCTGTACCACCCGATTCCATACAGCCCATGACGCGCCTGCTGATCGTGGGTTGCGGAGACGTAGGTCAGCGAGTGCTGCGCTTGTTGCCGGCCGGACTTCGACCCTCAGTGCTGACCAGACGTCCATCGCAAGCCTGGCGCGATTGGAACGTGAAGCCTCTAGCGGGAGATCTGGACGCACCGGCGAGTCTTGCGCGGCTGGCAGGCTGCTTTGACGCTGTGATGCATCTGGCACCACCGCCAAACGCCGGCGAAACAGACTCTCGCACCCGGAACCTCATCCGCGCGCTCAGCCGCGGAACACCTCCGCAACGGTTCGTCTACATCTCGACTACAGGGGTGTACGGCGATCACCGAGGGCGATTGGTCGAGGAGACTTCCACCTGTTCGCCGGCATCCTCACGAGCGCGTCGCCGCCTGGACGCCGAGGACAGCCTGCGACGCTGGGCGAGCCGCAATGCTGTGCGACTGTCGGTGCTTCGCGCGCCAGGGATCTACGCAGCAGACAGGTCTGGCCATCCCCGAGAGCGAATACTTGCCGGCCGGCCGCTACTTTGCCGTGAAGAGGATGTATTCACGAATCACATCCACGCAGACGACCTTGCTCAGGCCTGCTGGCGTGCACTGTGGCTATCAGCCCCGCTGCGAGTGCACAACATCACAGACGACAGCGCCCGACTGATGGGCGATCACTACGATCTGGCCGCGGACATCCTGGGCTTGCCCAGACTGCCCCGCCACCCATTGTCGGAAATCGAACAGCTGCTCAGCCCTTCGTACGTGAGCTACATGCGGGAAAGCCGACGCATCAGCAACAAGCGCATGAAGCGTGAGCTGAAGCTCCGTCTGACCTACCCTCTGCCGGAGCACGGTTGGGTGACTGAACATGCGGCCAACATGCCGGCGAAGTCGCAAGAGTCGACCTAGGCGATCTCGCCTAGGTCGCTCACCCTCCGACGGCTTCCAAACGGTCAACGTCGAAGGACACCGGCTAGCCAGCTTTCGCCACCCAGGCGTTACACCAACCCGGCGCGGCGACGCGCTTTCCGGGAAAGACCGCACAGTCCCCCGATGCGTCCGCGGGCTTACCAACGTAAAGCTGGCAGTTGCTGCAGGACTGGGTCACCTTGTGCTGGGGATACTTTTTGCCATCGACCTTGCTCGTATCTGAGCGATACCCGATCGCTACCGCCTGCGCATCCTTCTCGTCGACGAGGGCAACGCCTTGCGCATTCGCACAAGCGCCCACGCAGCCAGCACCCACCACCAGTGCGCGGGCGATGAAAATTCTTCGGTCAAGCTTGTCCATGTCTCACCTCAGGACTGCTTCTGGAACTCAAGGGAGAAGCTTACCGGCACAGTCCCAATGATGTTGGGCAGCCCCATGACCTCACGGAGCTTCTCGACACCGCCAGAGAGCTCGAACTTAGAGGCAGCGACCAGAATCGGCGACCTGGTGGTGACAGAAAGCTTGTCGCCCTTCAGGCGGACGACCCGAAGCGGCGCTACGGCGGCCTGGGTCTGACCATGCATAGTGAGCTTGCCGGTGACATCGACATCGACCATGCCGCCGACCTCCAGGCGATTGACCTTGTCCATGTCGACCTCAGCATCGAACTGCGCGACAGGGAAACGAGCCACCTCGAAAAGCATCTCGCGCAAACGGTCATTGCGAAGCGGAATCTGCGTCTCGACGCTCGCCAGATCGATCACAAGCGTCGCCGCACCGGCCTTGCTGATTTCACCCGACAGACGCTTGAACTGCTGAACTTCGGCGACGTTCGTGTTCTTGGTCGTGACGAACTTGAGTTCAGAGACGTCGCTGTTGAGTTTGTAGGTCGCGGGTGCTGCGACTCGGGTCGTGCTCACCGACTGTTCCGTGCCGCAAGCGGCCAAACAGGCGCTCAATGCAGCAGTGACGAGAAAGGCCGGGATTCGGCCAGACAAGGCTTTTGACTTCATTGGGTATTCCTTAGAGGTTGTCTCATGTGCCGGCATTTCAGGGCCGGCGAAACCTGCCGCCCGCCTGCACGGTCAGCACCACATCAACAGCCCCCCACCCTCCTCTATTC
>CAXDTK010000282.1:0-6684 GCA_963992225.1 uncultured Comamonadaceae bacterium
CCTAAGCCTTCGTCGGCAGCGTCAGATGTGTATAAGAGACAGCTCATGGGCCGCAAGCCTGCCACGCCCGGGCCGGGGCCGGGTTACGGGGTGCAGCCGGCGCGACGCGCGGCAACATCCCCATACAACTGCCACCGGCGCGCCGCCTTCAGACCCGCCACCAGGCCGGCAGCAGGGCCCGCACCTCCGGCCGCCGGTAGCGCCGGTCCAGCAGCCAGACCCAGCCGCGGTCGTCCACCGAGCGCAGCACGCGGCCGGCGGCCTGCACCACCTTCTGCATGCCGGGCACCAGGTCGGCATAGCCATGGTCGGCGCCGAACATCGCGTCCAGCCGTTCGCGCACCTGTTCCTGCAGCGGCGACACCGGCGGCAGCCCCAGCGTCGCGATGAAGGCGCCGATCAGCCGCGTGCCGGGCAGGTCCACGCCCTCGGCGAAGGCGCCGCCCAGCACCGCGAAGCCGATGCCGCGGCCGTCCGGCACGAAGCGGTCCAGGAAGGCACGGCGCGCGGCGTCGCCCATGCTGCGCGACTGGCTCCACTGCGGCAGGTCGGGGTGGCGCAGCGCCAGCCGCGCGGCGGCCTGGTCCAGGTAGTCGAAGCTGCTGAAGAAGGCGAGGTAGTTGCCCGGGTGCCCGGCGTGTTGCGTCGCGAGCAGGTCCACCAGCGCGTCCAGCGACGCCTGGCGGTGCTCGTAGCGGGTGGACAGCCGGTCGGCCACGCGCACGGTCAGGTGCTCGGGCGGGAAGGGCGCGGGCACGTCGATCCAGGCGGTGTCGTCGGGCAGGCCCAGCAGGTCGCGCTGGTACTCGGCCGGGCCCAGCGTGGCCGAGAACAGCGTGATGCTGTGCAGGCCCTCGAAGCGCGGCTGCAGGAAGGCGCCGGGCACGATGCAGCGGATGGACAGCTGCGCGTCCAGGCCATCACCGCCGTCGCCGCTGTCGTCTTCTGCCGGGGCTGCGGCCGGGTCGTCCAGCAGCGACAGGTTGACCGGCGCGGCGGCCCGCACGGCCGGGCGGTCGGTGCGCGGGGCGGGCAGGCTGCGCTGCACGTCGCACAGCGAATGGCGGCCGAACTTGTCGAGCGCGCGCTGCAGCGACAGCGTCTCGAAATAGAACTGCATCAGCGGCCCGTTCTCCAGCGGGTGGGCCTGCATGTGCTCGCCCAGCACCGCGTTGACGAGCTGCAGCGCGTCGGCGAAGTCGTCGGGCACCTCGTCGTGGGCCTGGTAGTCGGCGGCCTGGGCGCGGGCCAGCGCGGCCAGCTCGCGGGCCAGGCGGCGCAGTGGCGGGCGCAACGCCTTGGGCGCCGTGCGCGCCGCGTCCTGCACGCCATTCAGGCCCAGCGTGGCGCTGTACATCGCGCGGGCGCGGTCGATGAGGTTGTGCGCCTCGTCCACCAGCAACGCCACCCGCCAGTCCTGCGACTGGGCCAGGTTGAACAGCTGGCCATGCGGGTCGAAGGCATGGTGCACGTCGCCCACCACCACGTCGGCCCAGCGCAGCAGCTCCTGGCCCAGGTAGTAGGGGCAGAGGCCATGTGCCAGCGCGATGCGGCGCTGCGCCGCCGGGTCCAGCCAGGCCGCGCGCACGGCCTCGGCGCGGGCCGCGGGCAGGCGGTCGTAGAAGCCGCTGGCCAGCGGGCAGGCGTCGCCGTGGCAGGCCTTGGTGGGGTGTTCGCAGGCCTGCTCCTTGGCCACCAGCGTCAGCACGCGCAGCGCCCGTCGCGGCGGGCCGTCGTCCGCGGGCGTGGCGGGCAGCACGTCGCGCAGCGCGCGCAGCGCGTCCAGCGCGGCGATGCGGCCGGTGCCCTTGCAGGTCATGTAGCCGATCTTGTCCAGCTGCTGTGCCGGCATCGCGCGCAGCAGCGGGTAGAGCGTGCCCAGCGTCTTGCCGATGCCGGTGGGCGCCTGGGCCAGCAGGCAGCGCGCGCCGGCCGCGGCGCGGTAGACGGCCTCGGCCAGCAGGCGCTGGCCCGGGCGCAGCTCGCCGAGCGGGAAGGGCAGGGCGCGCAGCGCGGCGTCGCGCGCCTCGCGGTGCGTGGCCTCCTGCGCGGCCCAGGCCTCGAAGGCGCGGCAGCGCGCCTCGAACGCGGCCTGCAGCGCGGCGGCCGTGGCGGTCTCGCGCAGCACCGTCTCCTGCTGGGTGTCGGCGTCCACGTAGACCAGCGCCAGTTCCAGCTCGGCCAGCCCGCGGTCGGTGGCGATCAGGGCGCCGTAGGTCTCCAGCTGCGCCCAGTGCAGCGCGCGGCGGTTCTCGGGCACCAGGCCCAGCGGGCCGCGGAGGGTCTTGATCTCCTCCAGCCGGTTCACGTCGGCCTCGTAGCCGTCGGCCCGGCCGCGCACGCGCAGGTGGCCGCACTGGCCCTGCAGCGGCAGCTCGGTCTCGTAGCCGGGCGAGCGCCGGGCGTAGACGGCCATCTGCCCGGCCTGGCCTTCCAGCGCGGTGGCCGACGGCGTGAAGCGACGGTCCAGGTCGCCGCGCTTGGCGGTGAACTCGCACAGGCTGCGCACCGAGACGGTGTACGTCCAGGGCGGCGCGGACGGCGTGGACGGGGGGGCGGTGGCGTCGGACATCAGAAGAGCGAGAGATTCTCCCGCTCCGGCGCCCGGGGCCGCTCGGCGGCCGTGGCGGGCGGGGGCACCTCGCTGGCATGCACCAGGTTGCCGATGCGCACGCCCATCAGGCGCAGCCGCTTGTCGAACCTGACGCGCTTCAGGCACAGGCCGGCGGCGGCGCGGATGTCGGCGGCGCCGGTGACGGGGACCTTCAGCGTCTGGTCGCGCGTGACGGTGACGAAGCCCTCGAAGCGCAGCTTGATGCCCACCGTCTTGCCGGCGTAGCGCTTGCGGGCCAGGTCCTGCGCGAGGCGCTCGCACAGGTCGTCCAGGATGCCGCCCAGCAGCGCGCGGTCGTGTACCGCATGCAGGTTGCGCTCGAAGGTGGTCTCGCGGCTGACCGACACCGGCTCGCTGTGCGTGATCACCGGGCGCGAGTCGCGGCCGTGCGCGGCCTCGTGCAGCCAGCGGCCGTAGCTGTCGCCGAACTGCTCGACCAGCCAGGCCGGGTCGGCGGCGGCGATGTCGCCCACCGTCTCCAGCCCCAGCTTCACCAGCCGGTCGCCCGCCTTGGGGCCGATGCCGTTGATCTTGCGCACGCCCAGCGGCCAGATGCGGCCCGGGATGTCGTCCAGCGTCAGCACGCTGATGCCGTCGGGCTTGTCCAGCTCGCTGGCGATCTTGCTGAGCAGCTTGTTGGGCGTGACGCCGATGGAGCAGGTCAGGCCGGTGGCGCGCCACACCGAGTTCTTGATCTCGCGCGCCACGGCCTTGACGCCGCCCAACGGGTCGTGGCCCACGGCGTCGCGCACGCCCGGCACGTCGGTCAGGTCGATGTAGATCTCGTCGATGCCGCGGTCCTCGATGACCGGCGCCACCTCGGCCACGGCGGCCTTGAACAGGCGCGAGTACTTGCGGTAGCTGTCGAAGTCGGCCGGCAGCAGGACGGCATCGGGCGCGCGCAGCGCGGCCTTCATCAGCCCCATGGCCGAGAACACGCCCAGGTCACGCGCCGCGTAGGTGGAGGTGGTGACGACGCCGCGGCCGGTGTAGTCGCGCAGCCGGGCGTACTGCCAGCTGCCATCCTCCCGCTGGCGCGGCGCATCGGCGCGCCGGCCGCCGATGACCACCGCCTGCCCCTTGAGCTGCGGATAGCGCAGCAGCTCGACGGACGCGTAGAAGGCGTCCATGTCGAGGTGGGCGATCCAGCGGTCGGGCTGCTGCATGTCAGGCGCGGCAGGGCGCGGCAAAGGGGGCCATGGGGCGGGATTGTCCAGGGCGGCCGTGCCGGCGCTTGGCAGCATCGGCAGAATGCGCCGGCCGCCACTCTCACCCGAATGCCCGATGCGCGCCCTGCTGCTGTCCTGCCTGAGCCTGCTGCTGGCCGCCTGTGCCGGCTCGCCGCTGAACGCGCCGCGCAACAAGCCGGCCGTGGCGGAGCCGGTGCTGCGCGCGCCGCCGACGGAGGTGCGCGACACGGTGGTGGCGCTGAGCTTCTCCGGCGGTGGCCTGCGGGCGGCGGCCTTCGCCTACGGCGTGCTGGAGGGGCTGCGCGAGCGGCCCTCGGCGGCCGGCCGCACCCTGCTGGACGACGTGGGCTTCATCACCAGCGTGTCGGGCGGCTCGCTGACCGCGGCCTATTTCGGCCTGCACGGCCCCGAGGGGCTGACGGCCTTCCGCGACAAGGTGCTGCTGCGCGACGGCGAGGCGGGCCTGCGCTTCAGCCTGCTGAACCCGAGCAACCTGCTGCGCCTGCTCGCCGGCGGGCTGAACGACCGCAGCAACCTGAACGACTGGCTGGAGCGCGACGTCTTCCGCGGCGCCACCTTTGCCGACCTGTTCCGCCGCCAGCGCCCGGTGGTGTGGATCAACGCCACCAACGCGCAATACCGGCTGGCCTTCCCCTTCCACGAACTCGCGTTCGAGTCCATCTGCAGCGACCTGGCGAGCTTCCCGGTGTCGGAGGCGGTGGCGGCCTCGATGGCCGTGCCGCTGTTCTTCGCGCCGGTGGTGCTGGAGAAGTTTCACGACGCCTGCCGGCAGCCGCTGCCCGCCGGCCTGCAGCGCCGCGGCCCGGAGCGCGACGACCAGCACCGGCTGCGGCTGGCGCTGGCGCGCGCGCTGAAGGACTACCGCGACCCGCGGGCCGGCCGCTACCTGAAGCTGGTGGACGGCGGCGTGACGGACAACCTGGGCCTGGTCAGCATCCTGCAGAGCCGGGTGCTGCTGAACACGCCCTACGGACCGATCAGCGAGCATGACGCGGCGATGCTGCGGCGGCTGCTGTTCATCGTGGTCGATGCCGGCCAGGGCCCCAGCGCCGACTGGGGCCGCGAGGTGGCCGGGCCGTCGGGCGTGGACATCGCCACCGCGGCGGTGGACACGGCCATCGAGAGCACCATGCGCATGAGCTATGCCTACTTCGTGCCCATGATGCGCAACTGGGAACGTGACCTGGTCACCTGGCGCTGCTCGCTGCCCGAGGCACGCAAGGCCGAGCTGCGCGAGCGCATCCCGGACTGGCGCTGCGAGGACCTGCAGTTCAACGTCACGCAGATCAGCTTTGCCGACCTGACGGAGGCGGATGAACTGGCGCTCAACGCCATCCCGACGCGGCTCAAGCTGCCGGCCGACCAGGTCGACCGGCTGATCGCCGCCGGCCGGGCGGCGGCCACCGCGGACGCCGCGGTCAGGCGCTTCTCGACGCGGGTGCAGCGCGGGGAGTAGCCGCGCGGCTCACCACAGCGCGTGCACCTGCGGGGCGATGCGGCGCTGGTAGAGGTCCGCCAGCGCCTGCATCAGCGGCGCGGGCAGGGCGGCCAGGTCGGCGGCGCTGACGTTCTCGTCCACCTGGGCCGGCGTGCGGCCACCCGGGATGGCCGCCGTGACCGCCTCGTGCATCAGGATCCAGCGCAGCGCCAGCCGCGCCATGCTGACGCCTTGCGGCAGCAGGCTGCGCAGCTCGTCCACGGCGGCCAGGCCCTGCTCGTAATCCACGCCGGAGAAGGTCTCGCCCTTGTCGAAGGCCTCGCCCTGGCGGTTGAAGGCGCGGTGGTCGTCGGCGCTGAAGCGGCTGTCGCGGCTGAATTTGCCGCTCAGCATGCCGCTGGACAGCGGCAGCCGCGCCAGCACGCCCACCTGCGCCGCCTGGGCGGCCGGCAGCAGGTCGGTGGCCGGCCGCTGGCGGAACAGGTTGATGATGATCTGCACCGACTGCACGCCCGGGTAACGCAGCGCCGCCAGCGCCTCGTCGATGCGCTCGACACTGACGCCGTAATGGCGCAGCTTGCCCTCCCGCACCAGGTCGTCCAGCGCGCCGAACACCTCGGGCATCGTGTAGACGGCCGTGGGCGGGCAGTGCAGCTGCAGCAGCTCGATCGCGTCGGTGTCCAGGTTCTGCAGGCTGCGTTCGATGAAGGGGCGCAGGTCGCGGTAGCCGTCGGCCACATGTGGGTTCAGGCGGCGGCCGGCCTTGGTCGCCACATGGAAGGCGTCGCTCGGTCGCTCCTTGCGCAGCTTGGCCAGCAGGCGCTCGCTGTGGCCGTCGCCGTAGACGTCGGCGGTGTCGAAGAAGTTCACGCCCCGGTCCAGCGCGCGGTGCAGCGCGGCCATGGCCGCGGTGTCGTCGGTATCGCCCCAGGTGCCGCCGATGGCCCAGGCGCCGAAGCCGACGGCAGAGATGTTCCAGCCGGTGCGGCCGAGCGGGCGGTAGAGCATGGTGGGTACGGGCGGTCGGTGAAAGGTGATGATGGTATCGCTAACAGTTACCTTCGATGGGTCTTGATCGATCTCGCTGGATCTCGATGAATGCGCGTGCGCGTCACCGCCGCGGCCTAGACTGGGGGACCGCGCTCGTCGGAGCGCCCACCGTGGCGCGAGCCACGTCACCGGAGACTGCAATGGGACTGCTGGACAACATGCTGGGCGCGGCGGCGCAGGGCCTCGGCCGTCAGACCGCGGAGGGCGGGCCGGACTGGATGGCGCTGATCTCGGGCTTGCTGGCCAACGGCTCGCTGCAGGGCGGCCTGCCCGGGCTGCTGCAGCAGCTGCAGGCCGGCGGCCTGCAGCTGCTGTCTCGTATACACATCTCCGAGCCCACGAGACGGACTCCGAGCTCGTATGGCGTCTTC
>CAXDTK010000283.1:0-6679 GCA_963992225.1 uncultured Comamonadaceae bacterium
CTCCTGCATCTTGCGCTCCAGCTCCAGGTAGCCCAGCACCGGCTGCCAGGGCCGCGGCAGCCGGAAGCGCACATGGGTGATGACGCTCTTGCCCGCCAGGCCGCCGAAGTCGCTCTGCTTGAACACGCTGTCGCGGTAGCCGAAGCGGCAGACCTCGGCCGGCAGCAGCGCCGGCCGGCCGGTGACCAGGTCCATCACCTCCACCGCCTCCAGCCTGTCCTTCACCTCGATGCCGTAGGCGCCGATGTTCTGCACCGGCGCGGCGCCGCAGGTGCCGGGGATCAGCGCCATGTTCTCCAGCCCCGGGAAGCCCTGGTCCAGAGTCCACTGCACCAGGTCGTGCCACACCACGCCCGCGCCGGCCTCCACGATCCAGGCATCGGCGCGCGCCTCCAGCAGCCGGATGCCCGGGATCTCCACCTTCAGCACGACGGCGTCCACGTCGCGCGTCAGCACCAGGTTGCTGCCGCCGCCCAGCACGAATTTCGGTGCGCGACCCAGCTCCGGGTGGTCCACCACGCGCCGCACGTCGGCGGCCTCGCGGATGCGCACCAGGCGCCGCGCCACCGCCGGCAGCCCGAAGGTGTTGTAGGGCCTGAGGTTGACGTCGGTCTCGATGACGAGGCCGGGGGCTTCATTCGAGGGGGGAGCGGCGGAATCGGAGGCGATGGGCATGGGAAACTTTTGGACTCGCTCGTGCAACGGCGCGGGCGGCCAAATTTTCGCAGACGCCAACCAAGGCCTTTTCAACATGCCCAGCTTCGACACCGTTCTCGAACCCGACCACGTCAAGATCCGCAACGGCGTGGACAACAGCATCAAGGAAATCGGCACCCGGTTCGACTTCAAGGGCACGGGCGCCAAGCTGGAACTGAAGGACAAGGAGATCCACGCCACCGGCGACAGCGAGTTCCAGCTCGAGCAGATCGAGGCCGTGCTGTACGGCAAGCTCACCAAGCAGGACGTGGTGATCAGCTTCCTGGACAAGCAGGACAAGATCGAGAAGCTCGGCGGCGACAAGGTGCGCCAGGTCTACAAGATCAAGGAAGGCATCGAGGCCACGCTGGCCAAGAAGATCGTCACGTCGCTGAAGGACAGCAAGCTCAAAGTCCAGGCCAGCATCCAGGGCGACGCGGTACGCGTGACCGGCAAGAACCGCGATGACCTGCAGACGGCCATCGCGCACCTGAAGAAGAGCTTCAGCGACACGCCGCTGACCTACAACAACTTCCGCGACTGAGCATGACCGGCCGCCGGCAGCTGCTGATGCTGGGCCTGGCCGGTGGCGCCGGCCTGACCCTCGCCGCACCCGAGCCGCCCGCGCAGGTGCAGCTCAACGGCATGCTGGGGGCGCGCTCCGCGCTGCTGATCATCGACGGCGAGGCCCGCACGGTGGAGGTCGGCGCGACCGTCAAGGGCGTGAAGCTGATGGCGCTGGAGGATGGCCGCGCGGTGGTCGAGTTCGGCGGTCAGCGCCGCACGCTGCTGCTGGGCGCCGCCCCCGCCCGCGTGCTGGCGGCCGGGCCGCCGCAGCCGCGCCAGATCCTGCTGCCGATGGGCCAGGGCGGGCACTACACCTCCATCGGCATGATCAACGGCCAGGTCACCAGCTTCCTGCTGGACACCGGTGCCACCAGCATCGCCATCGGCCAGGCCGAGGCGGAGAAGCTGGGCCTGCGCTACCTGGACGGCAAGCGCATCGTCACGCAGACCGCCAACGGCATCGTGCCGGCCTACATGATCCAGCTCGACAGCGTGCGCCTGGGCGACGTCGAGGTGCGCCATGTCGACGCCATCGTCATTCCGGCCCGGCTCAGCCATGTGCTGCTGGGCAACACCTTCCTGAACCGCTTCCAGATGCGGCGCGAGAACGATGTCATGACGCTGGAGCTGCGCAACTGAGCGCCAGGGCCTGCTTCTGCAAGAATCCGGCGCCCACCCCAGCCGGCCCGCCTGAATGACCCGTCCTCCTGCCTCGTTGCCCGGCCTGCTGGCCGCCCTGCTCATTGCCGCCGCACCGTGTGCGCAGGCGCAGGACGCCGCGAAGGCCGCCCGCTTCTACGAGGACGCGCTGCAGCGCTACGAGAAGCGCGACGTCGCCGGTGCCATCGTGCAGCTGAAGAACGCGCTGCAGGCCGACAAGACGCAGCTGCCGGTGCACGTCTTGCTGGGCCAGGCCCTGCTCGCCAACAGCGAGCCCGCGGCGGCGGAGTTCCAGCTCGGCGAGGCCATCCGCCTGGGCGTCAACCGGGCGGAAGTCGCCGTGGCGCTGGCGATGGCGATGAATGCGCAAGGCAAGCAGGCGCAGATGCTGGACGACCCGCGCCTGCAGACGGCCGGCCTGCCACCCGGCATCCAGCTGCCGCTGATGCTGGAGCGGGCGCTGGCCCAGTCGGACATCGGCGACATCAAGGCCGCGCTGGCCACGGTCATGCAGGCGCGCAGCCTGAACCCGGCCGAGGCGGGCACCTGGATCGCCGAGGTGCCGCTGCGTGTGCGCAGCCGCCAGTTCACCGAAGCGCTGGCCGCCGCCGACCAGGCGCTGAAGCTCAGCCCCGACAACGCGGAGGCGCTGTACCAGAAGGGCGCGACCCACCACGCGATGAGCCAGGTCAACGAGGCGCTGGCGCTGTACACCCGGGCCGCGAAGGCGCAGGCCAGCCATGCCGAGACCCGGCTTGCACGCGCCGGCCTGCTGATCGACCTGCGGCGCGACGCCGAGGCGCTGGCCGAGGTCGACGAGCTGCAGCGCCTGAAACCCAACGACCCGCGCGGCACCTATCTGCGCGCCCTGCTGGCCGAACGGGCCGGCGACAAGGGCACCGCCAGGGCGGCGTTGAAGAAGATCACCGACCTGCTCGATCCGGTGCCCGTCGAGTACATCCGCTACCGGCCGCAGCTGCTGATGCTCAACGGCTTGGCGCACTACAGCCTGGGCGAGCTGGAGAAAGCCAAGCCCTTCCTCGAAATGGCCAGCCGCCAGCAGCCCGGCAGCCCGCTGGTGAAGCTGCTGGCGCAGGCGGCGATCGTCGAGCCCAATCTCAACCGGGCGGCGGAACTGCTCGACGGCTACGTGAAGGTGCATCCGGGCGACGGCCAGGCCCTGCTGCTGCTGGCCTCGGTCCACATGAGCCAGGGCAAGCATGGGCGCGCCGTGGCCTTGATGCAGGACGCGCTGAAGGCCAGGGACTCGGCCGAGTACCGCACGGCGCTGGGCCTGTCGCTGCTGCAAAGCGGCAAGACGGCGCTGGGTGCCGAAGAACTCGCCAGGGCCTACAAGGCCGACCCCCGCCAGACCTACGCCGGCCTCGCACTCGTCACGGTCCACCTGCGCGAGGGCCAGCCGGCCAAGGCGCTGGCGGTGGCCGATACCCTGGCCCGCAGCCAGCCCGACAACGCCACGGTGCAGGTGATCCAGGCCCATGCCAAGGCTGAAACCAAGGACTATGCGGGCGCCCGCGCCGGCTATGAGAAGGCACTGAAGCTCGACCCCAAGCTGGCCGACGCGCAGCTGGGCCTGGCGCGGGTGGACACCCGCACCGGCAACTTCGACGCCGCCAACCGGCGGCTGCGCGAGTTGCTCAGGTCCAACGAACGCAACGTCAGCGCGCTGCTGGAGATCGCGCTGCTGCATGAGCTCTGGCGCAAGCCCGACGAAGCGCTGAAGTGGCTGCAAAGCGCCGCCGAGGCCAGCGGCCCGCGCGAGACCCGCGCCGATTTCGCGCTGGTGGCCTGGCATCTGCGCACCAACCAGCCCGCGCGCGCCCTCGAAGCCGCCAAGCCGCTGCTGGCCAAGCTGCCCGAGGACGTCGAGGCCCTGCAGGCCTATGCCTCCGCCCAGGCCGCCAATGGCGATGCCGCCGGGGCCAAAAGCACGCTGACCAATGCCGGCCGCCGCGCAGCGTTCGACGCGCCGCGCCTGGTGGAGGTGGCCCGTCAGCAGATCACCGTCAAGGACCTCGCCGGTGCGGCCTACAACCTGGACAAGGCGCTCACCGCCACGCCGGACTTCGTGCCGGCGCTCGCCATGCTGTCCAGCGTCAATCTGGCCCAGGGTGACGCGGCGGCGGCCGAGCGGCGGGCACGGCAGGTGGTGCAGGCGGCGCCCAAGTCGGCACTGGGCTACCACCTGCTCGCCGAAGTGGCTCATTTCAAGGACCAGCCGGCCGCGGCGCTCGAGGCGCTGCGCAAGGCCCACGAGCTGGAGAAATCCCAGGCCAGCCTCAACAAGCTGATGCGGGTGACCTTCAACCAGCAGGGCGCCAAGCCGGCGCTGGAACTGGGCGAGGCCTGGCTCAGGCGCAACCCCAACGACCTGGCGGTGCGCAGCGTGATGGCCGAGATCAGCGTGCGCGCCGGTGATTTCGCGGCGGCGCGGCGCCAGTACGAGGCCATCCTCAAGCTGCGACCCAACCATGCGGAGACGCTGAACAGCCTGGCCAACGTGCTGATGGAAACGCGGGACCCCGGTGCACTGGCGATGGCGGAACGCGCCTTCAAGGCCGACAGCCGCAATCCGCTGCTGATGGACACGGCCGGCTGGGCCAACCATCTGGCCGGCAATGGCGACCGGGCGCTGCAGCTGCTCCGCGAGGCGCGCCTGCGGGCGCCCGAGGTGGCGGACATCCGCTACCACCTGGGCGCAGTGTTGGCCAAGGCCGGCCGCACCGCCGAGGCGCGCGAGGAACTGCAGGCCGCGTTGCGCGCCAACGTGAAGTTCTCCTCCGTCGAGGAAGCCCGCAGGCTGCTGGCCACCCTCAACTGAGGGGTCGCGGCGCGGCCGGGGCGCTGTCGGCGGTTCTTACAATCCACCACGAGTTAGGGACAGCCAAATTTCAAATCCTTGATCTGAAAAAGGATTTTGCGACTGGCACAAAACCTGCTTCATACCTCGCACGTTTGATCCCCGACCGCAGAATTCAAAAAGGACCCCGATGAAGACGCAAAGCAAAAACTGGCTTGCCCTGGCCTCCCTGGTCGCAGGCCTGGGTCTGAGCGGCAGCGCCCACGCGGTCTGGACGTTCGACAACGCCAACGTCGGCGGCATCGGGAATTACGCGAACTGCAGCCTCAGCAGCACGGCCAACTGCGACACGACGGCCGAGAGCGGCGCCAAGATCAACGCCACGACGGTGTCTCTGAGCGGCTTCTATGCAGCGAACACGTCGGGTGTGGTCACGGGCAAATGGACCGCCAACGCGCTGACCACCTTTGCCGGCAACGGGCAAGGCATGTACACCGGCGGTGAGACTGGCGAGCCGTACCACGCCCTCGACAACAACGTGAACACCGAGGCCGTGCTGCTGAGCTTCAGTGATGCCACGGCCCTGACCAGCATCGGCCTGGGCTACACGTCCAACGGCACGACGCAAAACGTCCAGGTCGACATGTCGGTGTTCCGCTGGACCGGCGGCGCCGCTCCCACGCTGGCCGGAACGGCCGGCGCCCTGGGTGGCAGCTGGGAGCTGGTCGGCAACTATGGCGACATGGTGACCGACACCTCCAACCCGTACAACCTGGTGAACAGCACGGGCAAGACGTCCAGCTGGTGGCTCATTTCGGCCTACAACTCCGGTTTCACCCAGTCCGCCGGCCGTGAAACCCGCGGCACGCTGACCAACAGCAATGACTACTTCAAGCTGTTTGCGGTGGCCGGCACCGTGTGCTCCAGCAACCTGAGTGGCGGCCAGTGCAACACCACCACCACCAAAGTGCCCGAGCCGGCCACGCTGGCCCTGACCAGCGTCGCGCTGCTGGGCGTCGTCGGCCTGCGTCGCCGCAAGTCTGCATCGGCCGCCTGACGCGCGGACTGCGACATCTCGAAAGGCGCTCCCAGGAGCGCCTTTTTGCTTTTCCGAGCAGCCTGTGCTGCTGTCCCTGGCCGGACAGCCAGGATGCGAACGACCGTGCTAAAAGCTCGCCATTCCCATCACAACAGGCGAGACATGGACCTCAACTTCACCGATGCGGAGCTGGCCTTCCGCGCAGAGGTGCGCGACTGGGTGCGCGCCAACCTGCCGGCCGACATCGCGCACAAGGTGCGTCATGCGTTGCGGCTGAGCAAGGACGACCACCAGCGCTGGGCCCGGATCCTGGGCGCCAAGGGCTGGCATGGCTGGGCCTGGCCGACGCAGTTCGGCGGCCCGGGCTGGAACGCCATCCAGCGCCACCTGTTCGAGGAGGAATGCGCCCTCGCCTGCGCGCCCCGCATCATCCCGTTCGGCCCGGTCATGGTGGCGCCGGTCATCATGGCCTTCGGTACGCCGGAGCAGCAGCAGCGCTTCCTGCCCGGCATCATGAGCGGCGAGGTCTGGTGGAGCCAGGGCTACAGCGAGCCGGGTTCGGGCTCGGACCTGGCCTCGCTGAAGTGCCGCGCCGAGAGGGTTTCGGGCGTCGGGGGCGACAAGTACATCGTCAACGGCCAGAAGACCTGGACCACGTTGGGCCAGTACGGCGACTGGATCTTCTGCCTGGTGCGCACGTCTTCCGAGGGCAAGCCGCAGACCGGCATCAGCTTCCTGCTGATCGACATGAAGACACCTGGCGTCAGCGTCAAGCCCATCATCATGCTGGACGGCGAGCATGAGGTGAACGAGGTCTGGTTCGACAACGTCGAGGTGCCGGCCGAGAACCTGATCGGCGAGGAGAACAAGGGCTGGACCTATGCCAAGCACCTGCT
>CAXDTK010000284.1:0-6651 GCA_963992225.1 uncultured Comamonadaceae bacterium
CCCCTTCTACCGCAAGGGCCCGAACGACCAGGGCATAGGCTGGAACATCCTGAACTCGCTGTCCCGCGTGGGCATGGGCTTCGGGCTGGCGGCGCTGGTGGGCATCCCGCTGGGCTTCGTCATCGGCCGCTTCCCGTTCGCCAACCGCATGGTGTCGCCGCTGATCGCGCTGCTCAAGCCGGTGTCGCCGCTGGCCTGGCTGCCCATCGGCCTGCTGGCGTTCAAGAGCGCCAACCCGGCCGCCATCTGGACCATCTTCATCTGCTCCATCTGGCCCATGGTGGTGAACACCGCGGTGGGCGTGCAGCGCGTGCCGGTGGACTACCTGAACGTGGCCCGCGTGCTGCGCCTGTCCGAGTGGAAGGTGATCACGCGCATCCTGCTGCCGGCCGTGCTGCCCTACGTGCTGACCGGCGTGCGCCTGTCGGTGGGCACGGCCTGGCTGGTCATCGTCGCGGCCGAGATGCTGACCGGCGGCGTGGGCATCGGCTTCTGGGTCTGGGACGAGTGGAACAACCTCAACGTCGCCCACATCATCATCGCCATCTTCGTCATCGGCATCGTCGGGCTGCTGCTGGAGTGGCTGCTGATGTCGCTCGCCAAGCACTTCACCTTCAACGAGGACTGAAGGATCAGCCCACCCCCTACCGGCTGCGCCGGCCCCCTCAAGGGGGCGATGCCAGCGGCCCGGCCAAGCCGGTTCCGCGGCATCCGCTGGGGAAGGCACCACTTCACCCTCGCATTGACATTGAATCCACAGGGGTTGCCATGACGACACGTCCTTTCATCCAAGTCCAAGACGCCGAGATGGTGTTCACGACCCGCAAGGGGCGCTTCCATGCGCTGCAGGGCGTGCACCTCGACGTGCAGCGCGGCGAGTTCATCACGCTGATCGGGCACTCGGGCTGCGGCAAGTCCACGCTGCTGAACCTGATCGCCGGCCTGCTGCGGCCCACGTCCGGCGTGCTGATCTGCGACGGCCGCGAGATCGCCGCGCCGGGGCCGGAGCGGGCGGTCGTGTTCCAGAACCATTCGCTGCTGCCCTGGCTCACCTGCCTGGAGAACGTGCTGCTGGCCGTGGAGTCGGTGTTCGGCGGCAGGGAGCCCAGCGCGCAGCTGAAGATGCGCGCCCGCGCCGCGCTGGAGCTGGTGGGCATGAGCCATGCGCTGCACAAGCGCCCGCACGAGATCTCGGGCGGCATGAAGCAGCGCGTGGGCATCGCCCGGGCGCTGGCGATGGAACCCAAGGTGCTGCTGATGGACGAGCCGTTCGGCGCGCTGGATGCGCTGACCCGCGCGCACCTGCAGGACGAGCTGCTGAAGATCGTCGCGCGCACGCAGAGCACGGTGGTGATGGTGACGCACGATGTGGACGAGGCGGTGCTGCTGAGCGACCGCATCGTCATGATGACCAACGGCCCGGCCGCGACGATCGGCGAGGTGCTGGACGTCGACATCCCGCGGCCCCGCGTGCGCGTGGAGCTGGCCGAGGACCCGCGCTACGTGGCGGCCCGCAAGGCGGTCATCGACTTCCTGTACACGCGGCATGCGAGGGTGGAGCAGGCGGCTTGAGCGCCTGCGGCTTGCGGCTTGCGGCTTGAGCGTTAGGAGGTGGCTTCGGCCCCTGCGTCAAGGCCCGGTGCCGTGGTGCCGGGAGTCCCGCCCGGCGGCGGGGTAACTTTCTTCTGCGGCGCCAGAAGAAAGTCACCAAAGAAGAGGCGCTGAACCGCACACCAGCACCACATGCACGAGCTGCGCCGTGCAACAGCCGGCAGCAGCCCGCCCGCCGGGGCGGACTCCCGGCACCACCGCACCGAGCTCAAGCAGAAGCAGGAAGACGACAACAAGACCGACGGCAAGAACACTCGCCACATCACCCCACACATCACCCCAGGATCAACTGCAACGACCCCTGCAGCGCCCGGATCAGGTCCTCCAGCGCCTGCAACAGCCGCTCGCTGCCCTGGTGCATGCGCTGCACCGCCTCGCCCGGCTCGACGCGCAGGCCGCGCAGCAGCACCAGCCAGGCCTCGTCGACCGCGGCAAAGGCCGGCTGCAGCGCCGGGCTGGCCAGCGGCGCGTTGCGCACCGCCTCGTAGGCCTTGACGAACTCGTCCAGCCCCGCCGCCAGCCCGCTGGCATCGTGCCCCGGCACGACCTGGGCCAGCAGCCCCTCCTTGGCCAGCCGCTGGCTCAGCAGCCGCAGCCGCGTGACCTGGGCCAGCAGCCCCACCGGCCGCGGGCCGGCGCGCTCGGACAGGCGCGACACCAGCACCTCGCTGCTGTCCAGCAGCGCCTGCGCGGCGCGATCGCTGCGCAGCAGGTCGGGCGTGCGCGTCGACAGCGCGGTGCTGAGCTGCGCCCAAGCGGCGGACACGGCGCCCAGTTCCTCGGCCAGATCGTCGCGCAGCAGCTCCGCCAGGCGCGCCAGGTTGGCCGCGACGCGCTCGCTGGAGGCGTCCAGCAGCGCCTGGGCCTCGCGCTTCTCGGCGGGTGCCAGCCGCGGCCAGTGCCGCAGCGCCTGCAGCTTGACCAGGCGCTGGCTCAACATGCGCTGGGCACCGGCGCGCTCCAGCGCCTCGGCCAGCTCGGTGGTGTGCACCACGCCGCGCGCCACCTCGGGCAGGCGCGACTGGGTCTGCATGGCGGTGTTGCGCAACAGCGCGAACGCCGCTGCCTCGTCAATGCCGCGGGCCTGCATCAGCAGCCCCTTGGCCCGCTCCGTCCACTTGCGCTCGTCGAGCTTGGCCTGCGCGGCGCTGTCGCGGGCGCGCAGTTCGGCGGCCAGGTCGCGGGCCCAGTGCAGCGCCTGGTCCAGCAGCGCGGCGTCGGCATCGGCGGGCAGCCACTGCAGCACGCCGCGGGCCAGCAGCGCCTGGCGCTCGGCCGCGCTCGGCGGCGGCGACAGCAGCACCACCGGCAGCCCGAAGGCCCCCTGCGGGTGCAGCCACTGCGCCAAGCCGGTGCGCGCCGGGCACCAGAGCAGGCCCAGCGCAGCGCCTTCGGCCGGCGGCGCCGGCTCGGCAACGGCGCGCAACGGCCAGCCCAGCGCCTGCAGGGCGGCGGCTTGGGGCGGCAGGTCGGGGCTGCACAGCAGCAGCGGCAACTCGGTGGAAACGGTGTCAGGCATGGGTCGGTCGTTCGCGCCCCGGAGCGGCGCAATAAACACGCCGGCATCGGCCAGCCGGCGGGCATGAGGCTTGCAAGTATCCGGCGTGGCCCGCAGTGGTGCGGGCCGCCTCCCGCCGCGACGTCCGAGCCCCCCCTGGCCCGTTGACCGGCGGGTGGGCGCGCGCCGCGGCCGCCAGCCTTGTCGAGCCCGCCGATGTCCGCCCTGCAAAACTTCCGCCGCGCCGGCCACAGCCCCACGCTGTTCGCCGCCTTCCTGTATTTCGCGTGCTCCTGCTGCATCTGGGTGCTCAACGGCGCCCTGGCGCCGTTCATCAGCGAGGCCTATGACCTGACGCCGGCGCAGAAGGGGCTGATGCTGTCGATTCCCATCATGGCCGGCGCGCTGATGCGCTTTCCGCTGGGGCTGCTGTCGCAGTACATCGGCCGCAAGAACGCGACGCTGGTGGAGATGGGCCTGATCGCCGTGGCCATGCTGTACGGCTATTTCATGGTGCAGAGCTACGACGACCTGCTGGCCATGGGCGTGCTGCTGGGCATCGCGGGGGCCAGCTTCGGCGTCGCGTTGAGCCTGGGCTCGGGCTGGTACCCGCCGCAGTACAAGGGCCTGGCGATGGGCCTGGTGGGCGCCGGCAACGTGGGCACGGCGGTGTCGGTGCTGATCGCGCCGCCGCTGGCGCAGGCCTACGGCTGGCAGACGGTCTATGCACTGGCGGCGGGCGCCATCCTGCTGCCGATGGTGGTGATGATCGTCTTCGCCAAGGAGCCGCCGGACGTCGATGCGCATGCCTCCATGCGCGAGCATGTCGCCTGCCTGTTCGAGAAGGACGGCTGGGCCTTCAGCCTGATCTACGGCGTGACCTTCGGCGGCTTCATCGGCCTGATCACCTTCCTGCCCACCTACTACCACGACCAGTTCGGTGTCTCCAAGGTGCAGGCCGGCCAGCTGACCATGCTGGCGGCCTTCATGGGCGCGGCGGTGCGCGTCGTCGGCGGGGCGCTGTCGGACGCGCTGGGCGGCGTCAACGTGCTGACCGGCGTGCTGGTGGTGGTGGCCCTCAGCCTGGTCGGCGTGGGCCTGAGCAGCGCCTCGCTGGTGCTGACCACGCTGCTGCTGATCATCTGCTTCGCCGCTTTGGGCGCGGGCAACGGCGCCCTGTTCCAGCTGGTGCCGCTGCGCTGGCCGGCGGCCACGGCGGTGGCCGGCTCCATGATCGGCGAGATCGGCGCCTTGGGCGGCGGCCTGGTGCCCAACCTGATGGGCCTGTCCCGGCAGCATGCCGGCACCTACCTGTGGGGCTTCGTCGTGTTCGCCGTGCTGGCGGTGCTGATGCTGTTCGTCATGCGCGTGATGCAGATCCGCTGGACGCGCACCTGGGCCGAAAAGGGCGGCCGCGCCCGCCGTGCGGCCGCCGCGGCGCCGCCGGACGAGCCGGTGAACTACCAGCGCGTCTGAGCGGCGCCATTCCCCCGAGCCTTGCCCCCCGCCTGGGGGACAAGCGCGGCCGGGCCGGCCGGCACACTGCGGCGCATGAAAGCCCCCCTCTTCTTCTCGCTGCTGACGCTGGCCGCCAGCGCCCAGGCCGCCGTGGACTGCAAGTTCAACGGCCGCCCCGTCGTCGTCACCGAAGCCTTCTCCGACTACCACTACAGCGGCGCCGGCAAGCGGGACGCGAACGGCAACCTGTCGATGTTCCGGCTGCTGACGCTGGACGAGAGCGACGGCGGGCCCAACAGCGTCGAGCTGAAGACCACCGATGTCACCCGGCCCGGCACCTATGCGCTGTCGATGGCCGCCGGCTGGCAGTCCCTGGTCGACGTGCAGGGCGAGACCCAGCGCGTCACCGGCGGCAGCTTCACCCTCACCCGCTTCCAGATGCAGGGCTCGACCGGTCGCGCCGCCGGCAGCGTGAGCTTCACGACGGCCAAGGTCAGCGGGTCGTGCAGCTTCGACGTCGAGGTCGTGGGCGTCGGCAGCCCGGCCGCGCCGCGCTGATCACCTCGGCAGGAACACCAGCCAGGCGGCCAGCAGCAGGTTGAGCAGCACCGACACCGCCAGCCCGATCTGCCAGGCCAGCAGCGCGTCGCGTGGCGGCCGCGCCGGCCGGGCCGGTGCCGGCTGGTCGCGCGCGGCCAGGCGCTCCAGCGCCAGCAGCAGTTCGTCGGCGGTCTCGAAGCGCGACCGCGCCTCGCGGGCGATGGCGCGCATGACGAGGCGGTCGAGCGGCATGGGCACGCTGGGCTGCAGCCGGCTGACGCTGGCCGGCTCGCGCCGGTAGCGCGCCAGCTGGTAGGGCTCGATTTCGCCCCAGGGCAGGCGGCCGGTGAGCGCCTGGTACAGCGTCACGCCCAGCGCGAAGAGGTCGGAGCCGGCATCCGGCGGCAGCGGCGGGTCCTGCCATTGCTCCGGGTTGATGTAGCTGGGCGTGCCGGCATGCAGCTCGCGCGCAGACGCCGGCGCGCGCGCGCTCAGGGCCACGCCCAGGTCCAGCAGCCGCCACTGGCCGTCGTCGCCCAGGTGCAGGTTGGCCGGCTTGATGTCGCGGTGCACCACGCCGGCCGCATGCAGCAGGCTCAGCGCGCGCGCCACCGCGCTGGCCAGCGCGAGCGCCTGGCCCGCGTCCAGCGGCCCGCGGGCCAGCAGCTGCTCCAGCGTCTGGCCGGCATGCCAGTCGAACACCGCATAGAAATGCGTCGCACCTTCGGCGGGCGGATGCACCCGCACCAGCCCGCCCGCGCCCCAGTCCCGGGCGCCGCGGCGGCGTTGCCGGGGTGCGTCGGCCAGGCGCAGCCCCAGCCAGATCTCGTGCGCCAGCATGGCCCGCTCCTGCGGGTCGTCGAAGCGCCCCGGGCGCAGCATCTTCAGCGCCACCAGCCGGCCCGAGGCCACCTCGCGGGCCTGCAGCAGCCGGTGCACGCCGTTGTCGGCCACCAGCGCGGTGACCTGGTAGCCGTCCAGCACCGCGCCGACGCCCAGCGCCCCGGGGCCGGGCAGCTGGCGGCCCAGTGCGGCCAGGTCGTCGAGGCCAGGGTCGGCCAGGTCCTTCACGTCCAGCACCAGCGCGGTGGCGTTGTCGTGGCTGCCGGCGGCCAGCGCCGCCTGGGTCAGCGCATCGGCCGCGGCCTGGGCGCCGGGCGTGCCGCGCAGCAGGTCGGCGATCTGGCGGCCGCGCAGCGCGCCATGCACGCCGTCGCTGGTCAGCAGCAGGCGGTCGCCCACCTTCAGCTCGCCGGCGCTGTGGTCCAGGCGCAGCGGGTCGTCCAGGCCCAGCGCGCGCGTCAGGCCGGCGAAGTCGTGGCGGGCCCGCCGGTGGTCCTGCGTCAGCAACAGGCAGTCGCCGTCGCGCAGCAGCCAGGCGCGGCTGTCGCCCACATGGGCCAGCGCATAGCGGCGGCCGCGCAGCGCCAGCGCGGTCAACGTGGTCAGCGCCTCGCGCGGCCGACCGTCGGGGCCGGGTCGGCGGTTGTGGGCGGCCAGCCAGGCGTTCTGGTGGCCCAGCAGGCGGTCCAGCGCAACGCTGC
>CAXDTK010000285.1:0-6633 GCA_963992225.1 uncultured Comamonadaceae bacterium
CGAGATAGGAGTCCGTCTCGTGGGCTCGGAGATGTGTATAAGAGACAGTCCGACCTGGCCGCGGCCCTGGTGGCGCTGGAGGTGCGCGAGCGCATCGACGGGCTGGCCCAGGCGCAGCTCGCGTTCGGCAACTGGGGCACGCGCGACGGCGCCCCGGGCTACACGCTGTTCGCCCGTGACCGGCTGGAGTTCGGCAAGCAGGTCGAGGTCAGGCTGGGCGACGCGCTGCTGTTCGCCGGCCGCGTGATGGCCTTGCAGGCCCGTTTCCCCAAGGCCGGCGCGGGCGAGGCCGAGCTGGTGGTTCAGGTGGAGGACGCGCTGCAGGACCTGCGCATGGCCCGCCGCAGTCGCAGCTTCGAGCAGGCCGGCCTGGCCGACGCCGCCCGGCGCATCGCCAGCGACCACGGCCTCACGGCCAGCGTGGACGCCGACTCGCCCACGCTGCCGCTGCTGGCCCAGGTCAACCAGAGCGACCTGGCCTTCCTGCGCGAGCAGGCGCGGCGCTGCGAGGCCGAGGTCTGGCTGGACGGCACGACGCTGCACCTGTCGGCGCGCCGGCGCCGCGGCGGCGAGACGCTGTCGCTGGACTACGGCGGCAAGCTGATGGGCTTTGACGTGCGCGCCGACCTGGCGCTGCAGCGCACCGAGCTGAGCGTGGCGGGCTGGAGCGTGGCCGACAAGCAGGCCGTCAAGGAGACGGCCCGCGCCGACAGCCTGCTGACCGGCGAGACGGGCGACGGCGAGGCCGGTGCGGCGCTGCTGCAGCGCAAGATCGGCGCCCGGCCCGACACGGTGGCCCACCTGCACCCCGGCTCGGCCGACGAGGCCCGGCAGCTGGCCGAGGCCTGGCTGCGCCAGATCAACCGCCGCTTCGTGGTGGGTCACGGCACGGCCCAGCCCGACGCGCGCCTGCGCTGCGGCGCCAGCGTCGAGCTGACCGGCCTCGGGCCGCTGTTCAGCGGCCGCTACAGCCTGGCCGAGGTCACCCACCGCTTCGACATGGCCGAGGGCCTGCGCACCGAGTTCGTCGCCGAGCGGCCGTGGATCGGGAGCGCAGCATGAGAGCCCTCCCTCCGCGCTTCGCGCGCCCGCTCAAGGGCGCACTGCCGAGGGACTGGCAGTGCCAGGTCCATGGCAATCGCCCGGGCATGCACCACGGGGGGCGTGATGTTTGACCTCACCCCCGCCGAGGCGCTCTACGCCGACCGCCACCCGCAGGGCTGGGGCGGGCGCTGGTACGGCGCCCACGTGGCGCAGGTGGTGGACCTCGTGGACCCCGACGGCCAGGGCCGCGTGAAGGTGATGCTGCCCTGGGCCCCCGATGGCGCCGGCCAGCGCTACGAGGCCTGGGCCCGCATGACCACGCTGTTCGCCGGCAAGGACCGCGGCAGCTGGTTCATGCCCGAGGTGGACGACGAGGTGCTGGTCGTCTTCCAGGGCGGCGACCCGCGCTGGCCCTTCATCGTCGGCGGCCTCTGGAACGGCCAGGACAGCCCGCCCGAGCCGGCCAGCGCGCAGAACAACCACAAGCTCATCAAGAGCCGCAACGGCGTCGTCGTCACGCTGGACGACAGCGACGGCCAGGAGCGCCTGCAGCTCGAAACCCCCGGCGGCTGCAAGCTCACGCTGAAGGACGGCCCCGGCAGCGTCACGCTGGAGGACAGCAACGGCAACAGCATCAAGCTGGAGGCGGCCGGCATCACCGTCACCGCCTCGGCCAAGGTCACGGTCAATGCCAGCCAGGTGGCCGTGTCCGCCGGCATGGTGCAGGTGGATGCCGGCATGTCGCGCTTCTCGGGCGTGGTGCAGGCCGACACCGTCATCACCAACACCATCATTGCGGCGACCTACACGCCGGGCGCGGGGAACATCCTGTGAGCACCCGGCACATCCTGCGCTGGGTCGGCGGCCAGAGCTTCGTCGCCGCGCCGGTCGACGGCGCCCCGACGCTGCTGCGCTTCGACAGCGACGACTTCATGGACCGGCTGCTGGCCCTGCTGGCCGATGCGCCGCAGACCCTGCCGCAGTTCGTGGCCCGGTCCGAGTCCTGGCAGCAGCTGGCCGCGCCCACGCCGGCACCCGCCGTCGAGGCGCCCCGGTCCGCGCCGGCGCGGGCGCTGCTGCGCCAGCGCCGCCTGCTCGGCTTCCGGCGCGAGGTGCCGCCACCGCCGCCGCCATCGCCACCGGCCGCCCTGCCGCTCAAGCTGTTCCAGCCGGTGCACCAGCGCTTCTACGTCGCCGCCGCCCATCTGGTGTGTGAGCTGCCCGGCCTGCCCACGCGCACGACGGTGGGCGGCGACCGCAGCGGCATGCTGCTGCGCCGCCTGCTGCCCGGTGGGGGCGAGGCCGCGTTCGTGAAGACGCCCGGCCAGCCGGCGCACTGGGTGCCGCTGGCCGACCGCGGGCAGCCGCTGCCGGGCGAGGAGTGGCTGTCGCTGTTCCCGCTGGCCTACCAGACGCCCGACGGCCATCCGCGCAAGCTGCTGGCGGGCCTGATCCCGGCCGCCCGGCATGACGACTTCCGCTTTGCGTCTTTGCAGCCGCCCACCCCGCCGACGCGGGCCGACGACCTCAAGGCCGGCGCCCGCATGGCCTTCATCGCACCCTGGCAGGGCCTGATCGAGCGCGCCCAGCAGGCCCGCAACGCCGCCCAGGCGGCGCCTGGCGAGAAGCCCTGGAGCGTCGACCTCGCCAAGCTCGCCACCGCCACCCGGCTGGCGCTGATCGCCAGCAACGACCAGTTGCAGGAATCGTCCTGGCGGCTGCTGCAGGACATGGCCGAATGGCTGGCCGCCCACTTGCCGGAGGTGCATGCCCGGCTGGGCGGCGGCGCCGCCGCGCGGCCCGCGGCCGAGCGCTTGCTGCAGGCGCTGCAGGCCGCCAGCTTGCTGCCGGCGCGGCGGGCCGAGCCCGGCCTGCAAGGCGTCTTCTCGCCCGCGGTATTGCCGCCGGCCCGGTCCGTCGACACCGTGACCGACCTGCGTGCTGCGCTGAGCCGCATCGCCGAGTTCTCGGGCCCGCTCGACCAGGCCAGCGTGTCCTTCCCGCGCCCGCCCGACGCCGGGGCCTGGCCGACGTTCGCCTTCCCGCTGGCCATCGCGACGGACGGCGGCCCGCTGGACGGCCCCTTCACCCGTTGGCCGGCCAGCGGCGCCGGCTTCGACGACATCCAGGATGCCGCCAACGACCGGCTGCTCACGTTGCAGGCGGCGCTGGACGCCGCCATCGACGAGGCCTTCGCCGCGGGCGCCCTGGGCCAGGCCCGCGCGCAGGCGCCCGATGCGGCGCGGCTGGCGCGCGAACTGCAGGCCACGCTGGGCGTCGACACCGGCCCGCCGCGCTACGTGCTGCGCTTCGTGCACCGCCGCTGCGACTGCGGGCCGCTGCATCCCGCGGTCATGAGCGAGCCCAGCGAGGTGTTCGAGCTGGCCGGCTTCTTCGACCCCGAGGCGCCGCTGCGACCCATCCGCATCGCGCTGCCCTTCGACACCTCGCCGGGCGGGCTGCGCAAATTCGGCAAGAACAGCGCCTTCATCATGAGCGACCTGCTGTGCGGGCAGATGAAGCGCGTGCGCCGCCTGGGCTTCGGCGACCTGGTGCTGTCGGTGCTGCCCTGGCCCTTCCACAAGGACTTGTCGGTGCCGGACGGCGGGCCCTGCGGCGGCTCGGGCGCCGGCAGCTTCGGCACCATCTGCACGCTGTCGATTCCCATCATCACCATCGTCGCCTTCATCCTGCTGATCGTCATTGCGACGCTGCTGGACCTGATCTTCCGCTGGCTGCCGTTCCTGATGGTGTGCTTCCCGGTGCCGGGCCTGAAGGGGAAGAAGCCATGAGCCGCGACGAAGCCGCCCTCTACGGCCGCGGCGTGGCCTTCCCGCTGCGCCTGACGCCCGAAGGCCGCCTCGCCTGGAGCGAGGGCGAGGCCAACGTGCGTGAATCCATCCGCATCCTGCTGCTGACCGCCCAGGGCGAGCGCCTGCGCCGGCCCGACTTCGGCGCCGGCCTGGAGCGCTTCCTGTTCGAGCCCAACACCACCGTCACCTGGCGCGCCATCGAGGAAGTCATCCGGCGCCAGCTGGCCCGCTGGGAGCCGCGCGTGCAGGTGGAGGCCATCCGCGTCACGGCCGACCCGGGCGACCCCGAGGCGGCCATCGCCGAACTCAGTTTCACGCTCATCGCCACCGCGCAAGCGGGCCGCATGAGCCTTTCCATCCCTGTGCAGGGGAGGTCGATCCCATGAAGCCGCCACGTTCACGTCGTTCACTGCCCCCCGCGGGGGCGCCAGCGCCCCGCGGGCGGCCGGGCGGGCGCTGAGATGCCCATCCAACTGCCCGCCATCGACGACCGCGACCATGCCGCGCTGGTGCGCGACACGCTGGCGCTGGCCGCCGTGCATGCGCCGGAGTGGACGCACACCGGGCCCGGCGACCCCGGCGTCACGCTGGTGGAGCTGTTCGCCTTCATGGCCGAGAGCCTGCTCTACCGGGCCAACCTCATCCCCGAGCGCAACCGCCTGAAGTTCCTGCAGCTGCTGGGCATCGGGCTGCGGCCGGCGCAGCCGGCGCGGGCGCTGGTGCAGTTCGCCAACGAAGCCGGCGAGCGCCGCACGCTGATGCTGCCGTCCGGCCTGCCGCTGCTGGCCGGCGCCGTACCCTTCCTCAGCGACACCGCGCTGGACCTGCCGCCCGTCACCGGCCTGGTGGTGTTCAAGCGCATCGTCGGCACGCCGGACCCGGCGCTGCTGGACTATTACCGCCAGCTCTTCGAGGCCACCGGCCGCGACCTGGCCGCGCGCAGCGACGCCGCGATCGAACCCGTGCTGTACGACAGCGTGCAGCTGGCCGACCTGGCCGGCGCCATCGACATCGGCACCGAGACGGTGGACGGTGCGCTGTGGATCGCGCTGCTCAGCCTGCCCAAGCCCAGTGCCGCCGACCTCAGCCAGGCCCGCGCCGAGCTGGCCGGTCGCACGCTGTCCATCGGCCTGGTGCCGCAGCCGCCGGCCACCCGCGCCCGCATCGTGCCGGGCCAGCCGGCCACGCCGCCGCCCGCGCTCAGCGCCTGGCTGCCCAAGGCGGACGCCGCCGGCCGCGGCACGCCGGGCGAGTACCGGCGCCTGGATGCGGGCGCGCCCAGCGGCTTCCCCGAGCAGGCCGGCATCCTGCAGGTGACCCTGCCCGCCGCGGCCGACGACATCGGCAGCTGGGCCGAGGCCGAGCCGCTGGAAGCCGGCGTGGGCGAGCTGCCGCCCCAGCTCACCGATGACGCGCTGGCGGCGCGCCTCATCACCTGGCTGCGCATCGACGGCCTGGCCAACGCCGGCGTGCAGCTGGCCTGGGCCGGCACCCATTGCGCGGCCGTGCGCCAGCGCAGCGCCGTGGCCCGGGAGTTGCTGCCGCCCGGCGACGGCTCGCCCGAGCAGCGCCGCCGGCTCAGCCATGGCCAGGTGCTGGCCGACTCGGTGCGGCTGCAGGTGGCCGGCCAGCCCTGGACGCTGACCGACGAGCTGGAAGCCGCGCCCGCCGAGGGCCAGCCCGGCGCGGCCGTGTTCGCGCTGGATGCCGAGAGCGGCGAGATCCGCTTCGGCGACGGTGCCCGCGGCGCGCGGCCGCCGGCCGACAGCGAGATCGCGGTGCGCTTCGACTGGGCCGCGGGCGCGGCCGGCAACGTCGCGGCCGGCGCCATCAAGCTGGGCCCCACGCTGCCGCCCGGCGTGAAGGTCGGCAACCCGCGCGCGGCGGTGGGCGGGCTGGACGCCGAGAGCGCCGCGGACGGCGAGAAGCGCATCCCGCTGGTGCTGCGTCACCGCGACCGTGCCGTCAGCGCCGACGACTTCGACGCCATCCTGCGCGAGACGCCGCAGGCCGACGTCGGCCGCGTGGAGGTGCTGCCGGCCTGGCATCCCGAGCTGTCGCCGGGCCTGCCGGGCGACCAGCCGGGTGTGGTGACCTGCATGGTCATCCCGCGCCAGGACCCGCGCCGCCCCGACTACCCGCTGCCCGACGCCGATTTCATCGCCGCGCTGTGCGCCCACCTCGCGCCGCGCCGGCTGGTCACCTGCGAGGTGCTGCTGCGCGGCCCGGTCTACACGGGGCTGTGGATCAGCGTGGGGCTGGAGCTGCACGCCGGCCAGGGCGTGGCCGAGGTGCGCGAGCGCGTCAAGGCGGCGCTCAAGGCCTGCCTGGCGCCGCTGCCCGGCACCGGTAGCGCGACCGGCTGGCCGCTGTTCAAGGCGGTGGCGGCGCTGGAGCTGGCCACCGTCGCCGCGCGGGTGGACGGCGTGCTGGGCGTCACCGGCCTGCTGCTGGGCGATTCGACCGGGGCCCAGCGCGACAGCGTGCCGCTGGCCGGGCTGCAGCTGCCGCTGATCGCCGGCCTGTCGGTGTCGCTGGGCGACCCGGTGCCGCTGTCCGACCTGATCGGCCAGGGCAGCGGGCCGGCCGACGGCGCCACGGCCCCGCCCGCCCTGCGCCTGCCCGTGCCGCGCGTGCCGGAGAACTGCTGATGGACGCCAACGGCAGCCGCTACCACGCCCTGGTCACCCGGGACGACTGGACGCTGCGCGCCCGGCCGGACGCCCACTGGGCCTGTCTCTTATACACATCTCCGAGCCCACGAGACGGACTCCTA
>CAXDTK010000286.1:0-6615 GCA_963992225.1 uncultured Comamonadaceae bacterium
GATAGGAGTCCGTCTCGTGGGCTCGGAGATGTGTATAAGAGACAGGCCCGCAATGTAGAGGCGGTCCCGGCCCGCGGTACACGCCGGCTTATACGTTCTTCAACATTCGTCATCGGTTCAATCGCCAACTTGATTGCCCGGCCGCCGGCAGGGGCGTTAAGGTGGCGGTACTTTGTTTTGTCTCCTCCACCCACCCGGGTGGATTGGCCCTTCGGGCCGGCTTGCCGGTCGGAGGGCTTTTTTCTGCGCGCGGCGCGGCGGCAGCGGGATGTCGGGTGAGCACCTGGGGCGGTACCGACATGGGCTGCGGCTACCATGCATCGGCCCCTCCCGCTGCCCGCGCCCCGGCTGCCCGTGTACCTCAAGACCCGCCTCCGCCTCCTCATCCTGATCACGCTGCTGCCGGTGGCCGGCGTGGGCGTGGTGGGCACCTGGCTGCTGGTGCAGCGCGAGATCGGGGCCGTGCAGGCCGGCACCTGGGAGCGCACCCGCGCGCTGACCACCGCCGTCGATGCCGAGCTGCAGGCCAGCATCTCCGCGCTGCAGCTGCTGGCGGCGTCGCCGCTGCTGCGGGCCGGCGCGCTGGAGGCCTTCCGGCCCGAGGCCGAGCGTGCGCTGCACCTGCGCCGCGAGAAATGGCTGGGGCTGGAGGTCACCGATGCCGTCACCGGCGAGGCCGTGCTGAGCGCGGGGGAGGGTGCGCGGCTGCCGGCGCCGCCGCCGGCCGATCCGCTGTCGCTGCAGCAGGCGGTGCAGACGCGCCGGGCCGCGGTCAGCGCGCTGCTGGTGGCGCCGCCCGGTGGCCGCAAGCTGTTCGCGATCCGCGTGCCGGTGGTGGCGGACACCGAGCCCGTGCGCCGCATCGTCACCGCCTTCATCGACCTGCAGGTGCTGGACCAGCTGGTGGAGGCGCAACGCTTCCCGACCGAGTGGGCCGCCGCCGTGGTGGACGGCCAGAGCAACCTGGTGGTGCGCAAGCCGGCCATGCCGGAGGGCATGCGCATCGGCGAGTCGCTGCGGCGCGCGCTGCAGTCGCCCACCCATGGCTGGACCCAGGGCCGTCTGGCCGACGGCCGCCAGGTCTACCGCACGGTGCAGCGCTCGACGCTGTCCGACTGGTCGGTGGCGGTCGCCATCCCCAAGGCCGAGGTGGAGGAGAGCCTGCGCTACGTGAAGCTGCTGTGGCTGGGCTTCGGCATCGCGCTGGCCGGCAGCCTGTGGCTGGCCTGGTGGCTGGCCAAGGGCGTGGGCGCGCCCATCACCGCGCTGGCCGACGCCGCGCCGGCGCTGGGCCGCGGGCAGGCGCTGGCGCTGCCCGACCCGGGCTCCATCGAGGAAGTGCGGCGCCTGTACGACGCCTTGCAGCAGGCCTCGGCCCGGCTGCGCGAGCGCGACGCCGACCGCGCCGCCGCCGAGGCCGCGCTGCGCGCCGCCAACCGCGCCAAGGACGAGTTTCTGGCCATGCTGGGCCATGAACTGCGCAACCCGCTGAGCTCGCTGTCCAACGCGGCGGAGCTGCTGCAGCATGGCGCGCAACGCGCCGACGTGATCCCCAAGGTGGCCGGCGTGCTGAGCCGCCAGGTGGGGCAGATGACGCGGCTGGTCGACGACCTGCTGGAGGTGGGCCGCGTGACGGCCGGCAAGATCAACCTCGTGAAGGCGCCGCTGGACCTGGCCGAGGCGGTGCGCCACAGCTTCGCGGCGCTGGACGGCGCCGGCCGCCTGGCGGGCCACCATGTGGCGCTGGACATGCAGCCGGTCTGGGTGGAGGCCGACGCGGCGCGGCTGGAGCAGGTCATCGCCAACCTGCTGGACAACGCGCTGAAGTACACCCCCGCCGGCGGGCGCATCGGCATCACGGTGCGGGCCGAGGGCGACAGCGCGGTGCTGGAGGTCAGCGACACCGGCCAGGGCATGTCGCCCGAGCTGGCGCAGCGCGCCTTCGACCTGTTCGTGCAGGGCGAGCGCCCGCTGGTGCGCGACAGCGGCGGCCTCGGCATCGGGCTGACGCTGGCGCAGCGCCTGGCCCAGCTGCACGGTGGCGAGATCAGCGCGCACAGTGCCGGCGAGGGCCAGGGCTCGACCTTCCGCGTGCGCCTGCCGGCCATCGCCGCGCCGGCCGGCGCCGCCCCCGCCCCCGCGGCGGCCGCGGCGCCGGCTGGCCGCCGCGTGCTGGTCATCGAGGACAACGCCGACGCCGGCGAGAGCCTGGTGGTGCTGCTGGAGATGCTGGGCCACCAGGCCGAGTGGTGCGGCCTGGGGCTGGCCGGCGTGGAGCGGGCGCTGGCGCTGGCGCCCGACCTGGTGCTGGTGGACATCGGCCTGCCCGACATCGACGGCTACGAGGTGGCCGGCCGCATCCGCGCGCAGCCGCAGGGGCGGGCGATGCGGCTGGTGGCGCTGACCGGCTACGGCACGCCGGAGGACCGCAGCCGCGCGCTGGCCGCCGGCTTCGACGACCACCTGGCCAAGCCCATCGGCATGCCGGAGCTGGAGGCCTTGCTGGCCCGGCCCAGCGCCAGTTAGGGTTCGGCTGGCTGCGCGGCCGGCGGCGTCATCGGCAGCAGCACCGTGAAGCAGGCGCCGGCGCCGGGCTCGCTGTGCACCGTGATGCGACCGCCATGGGCCTCGACGAAATGCTGGCTGATGTACAGGCCCAGGCCCATGCCGGGCGAGCGCGCGGCGCCGGGCAGGCGCTCGAACTGCTCGAAGATCTTCTGCTGGTCGGCCGGCGCGATGCCCGTGCCCTGGTCGATCACGGCCAGCCGCGCCATGCCGGCCTGCCCGCCGGTGCCGCGGCCCACCTCCACCCGCACCGGGCGGCCCTCGCCGTAGCGCAGCGCGTTGCTCAGCAGGTTGACCAGCACCTGGCCGATGCGGCTGTCGTCCCAGTCGCCCAGCACGCCGGGCTCGGCCTGCAGCGTCAGCGGCACGTCGCGGTACTGGCCGCCGAAGTCGGCCACGATGGCCTGCGCCAGCTCGCCCAGGTCGGTGGGCCGCGGCCGGATGGACAGCCGGCCGTGCTGGATGCGCGAGATGTCCAGCATGTCCTCGATCAGCCGGGTCATGCTGCGCACCTGGCGCGCGTCCTTGGCCAGCATGGCCTGCAGCCGCTCGCCGCTGAACCAGGCCAGGTCGCCGCGGGTGAGGCGGCGCTGGCGCATCTCCACCTCCAGCGACATCACGCCCAGCGGCGTGCGCAGCTCGTGCGTGACCATGGACATGAACTCATCGCGCATCTTGAGGGCGCGGCGCAGGTCGTCCTGGGTGCGCTGCAGCGCGGCCAGCAGCCGCTCCTGGTCGGCACGTGCGGCCACCAGCTCGCCGAGCTGCCGGCGCAGCGCGCGGCTCTTGGCGTAGAGCTCGGTGAACACGCGCACCTTGCTGCGCACCGCATGGCCGTCCAGCGGCTTGTAGAGGAAGTCCACCGCGCCGTTCTCGTAGCCGCGGAAGGTGTAGGCCTGCCGGCGCTCGGCGGCGCTGACGAACACGATGGGCAGGTGGCTGGTGCGCGAGCTGCCGCGGATCAGCTCGGCCAGCTCGAAGCCGCTCATGCCGGGCATCTGCACGTCCAGCAGCGCCAGCGCGAACTCATGCTCCAGCAGCAGCGACAGCGCCTGCTCGCCCGACGTGGCCTTGTGCACCTCCACCGGGTCGTCGCGCAGCAGCGCCTGCAGCGCCAGCAGGTTCTCGGGCAGGTCGTCGACGATCAGCAGCTTGACGACGTCGGCCCCGCAGGCCTCGGTGGCGTCGGCCGGCCAGGCGGTGACGGGGCTCATGCGGCGTCTCCCAGCGCGAGCAGCAGGGGGTGGATGTCTTGCAAGGGCAGGATGTGGTCGGGCGTCGAGCGCGCGATGGCCGCCTCGGGCATGGTGGCCACGTCGGCGTCCCGCGGATGCTGGACGAGGGTGAGGCCGCCGGCCGCCCCGATGGCTGCCATGCCTTCGGCGCCGTCCATGTTGGCGCCGGTCAGCAGGATGCCGGCCAGGGCGGGCCCGTAGGCGTCGGCGGCCGAGGTCATCAGCACGTCGATGGACGGCCGGGCGAAGTTCACCGGCGGCTCGCTGCTGTAGGCAAAGCTGCGGTCGCGCTCGATGAGCAGGTGGTAGTCGGCGCTGGCCAGGTGGACCTGGCCCGGGGCGATGGGCGCCTTGTCGCGCGCCTCGCCGACCGGCAGCCGCAGCCGGTGCGCCAGCACGCCCGCGAGCCGGCTCTCGTGGCGCGGCAGCAGGTGCAGCACCACGACGATCGGCAGCCGGTAGCCGGCCGGCAGCGGTGCCAGCAGTGTCAGCAGCGCGGCCACGCCGCCGGCCGAGCCGCCGATGACGACCAGCTCGACGGGCGTGCGGTGCAGGCCGGGCAGGGTCGGGTTCATCGCTTGCGGAAGAGTCGCTCGCGCAGGGCGACCGGCTCGAAGCTGTCGGCATGGTTGGAGAAGTCCAGGCTTTCCTTGCTGCCCAGCCCCAGGAAGCCGCGGTGGCACAGCGACTGCGCGAACAGGCCGATGGCGCGGTCCTGCAGCTTGCGGTTGAAGTAGATCAGCACGTTGCGGCAGCAGATCAGCTGGGTTTCGGAGAACACATGGTCGGTGGCCAGGCTGTGGTCGGCGAAGCTCACGCGCCGGCACAGCTCGCGGTCGAAGCGGGCGGCGTCGTAGGCGGCGGTGTAGTAGTCGGAGAAGCCGCGCGTGCCGCCGGCGGCCTGGTAGTTGCGCGTGGCCTGCTGCAGCGCGCCGAGCGGGAAGATGCCCTGGCGGGCCCGCTCCAGTGCGCCGGGGTTGATGTCGGTGGCGTAGATGATGCTGCGCTCCAGCAGCCCCTCCTCGTGCAGCAGGATGGCCAGCGAATAGACCTCCTCGCCGCTGGCGCAGCCGGCCACCCAGATCTTCAGCGACGGGTAGGTGTGCAGCACCGGCAGCACCTGCTGGCGCAGCGCGACGAAGAACGCTGGCTCGCGGAACATCTCGGTGAACGGGATGGTCAGGATCTCCAGCAGCTGCGCGAAGGCGCGCGCGTCGCGCAGCACCCGCCCCTGCAGCGCCGACACCGAGTCGCAGCCCAGCTGCTCGACGGCCTGCAGCACGCGGCGCTTCTGCGATGCGCCGGAGTACTCGCGGAAGTCGTGGTTGTAGCGCGCGTAGATGGCCTCCATCAGCAGGCGCACTTCGAGGTCGAACACGCTGTGGGGCATGTCAGTGACGGGCCTTGAATTCGGGCCGAGCGCCGGGCCGTCCCAAGCCGGCCCGCGGGGCGATGGGCTCGCGGCTCGATGCCGCGGGCATCGCCGTCTCCTCGGGAGACCGGCCAGAAGCGCCCGCGTTCAGCGCGGCGGGCTGGACGAGAGGCTTCATAGCGCGGGCAGCCACACCCGCAGCAGCGACATCAGCCGGTCGGTCTCGATCGGTTTGGCCAGGTAGTCGTTGGCGCCGGCGCGGCGGCACTGCTCCTGGTCGTCGCGCATCGCCTTGGCGGTGATGGCGATGATGGGCAGCCGGTGCCAGCGTGCATCGGCGCGGATGCGGCGCATGGTCTCCAGCCCGTCCATCACCGGCATCATCACGTCCATCAGCGCCAGGTCGATGTCGTCGTGCGTGGCCAGCTTCTCCAGCGCCTCCACGCCGTTGCGGGCCGGCTCGACGGCCAGGCCGCGCTGCTCCAGTGCGCTGGTCAGCGCAAAGATGTTGCGCATGTCGTCGTCCACCAGCAGCACCTTGCGGCCCTCGAACACCTGCTCGCGGTTGCGGGCGCTGCGCAGCATGTCCCGGCGCTCGCCCGACATGCGCGACTCCACGCGGTGCAGGAACAGCGTCACCTCGTCCAGCAGCCGCTCCGGCGAGCGCGCGCCCTTGATGATGATGGTGCGCGAGTAGCGGTTGAGCTCGGCCTCCTCGTCGCGGCTGAGGTGGCGGCCGGTGTAGACGATGACGGGCGGCGGCGTGATCTCGCTGCTGCGCGCGGCCATGCGGGCTAGCAGCTCGGTGCCGTCCATGTCGGGCAGCTTCAGGTCGGTGACCATGCAGTCGAAATGCTGCTCGTCCAGCAGGCGCAGCGCCTGCTCGCCGCGCTCCACCGCCACCACCTCGATGTCGTCGTCGCCGATCAGGTGGGCGATGCTCTCGCGCTGGCGCTTGTCGTCCTCCACCAGCAGCAGCCGCCGCACCTGGTCGGCGCCGTGGCGTTCCAGCTTGCGGAAGATCTCCACCAGCTCCTCGCGCGTGGCGGGCTTGATGGCGGTGCCCACCGCGCCCAGCGGCAGCGCGATGTCGCGGAAGTCCTCGCCGGCGATGACGTGCACGGGGATGTGGCGGGTGCGCGGGTCGTCCTTGAGCTTTTGCAGCACCGCCAGGCCCGAGCCGTCGGGCAGGCGCACGTCCAGCAGGATGGCCTGCGGCAGGTGGCTGGTGGCCAGCGCCAGCGCCTCCTGCGCATGGCCGGCCACCAGACAGCGGTACTGCATCTCGCGCGCCAGCTCGTAGAGGATGGCGGCGAAGGCCGGGTCGTCCTCCACCACCAGCGCCAGCCGCCGCGGCGGTGCGCCGGCGGCCAGCTCGTGGCGGTCGTCGGCCACCGCGGGCGCTGCGGCGCAGGCCGGCGCGGGGGCCTGCCAGGCGCCCGC
>CAXDTK010000287.1:0-6558 GCA_963992225.1 uncultured Comamonadaceae bacterium
ATAGGAGTCCGTCTCGTGGGCTCGGAGATGTGTATAAGAGACAGCGGCCGCGGCGCGGCGGTCTGGGGGCTGGGGCCGGGCGCCATCAACACGGCCGGGGCGACTCGTGCGGGGACAGGTGCAGGAGCCGGTGCCGGCGCGGGCGGGCGCGGCGCGGCGCTGCACCCGGCCAGCACGGGGGCGATCAGCCATTGCGCGGCGCGCAGAAAACGGTCGACGAAGGCCATGGCCGCGCTGTCTCCTTGATGGATGGGATGCTGCCTGCGGGCATGCGAGGCGGCATCAGTGTCGGTGAAAGCGCACGGCCCTCAGTGCAGCGCGCGGTAGATGTCCTCGGCCAGCTCGCGCGAGATGCCCTTCACGCTGCACAGTTCGTCCACGCTGGCGCCGGCCACGCCGCGCACGCCGCCGAAGCGCTGCAGCAGCTGCGAGCGCTTCTTGGGGCCCACGCCCGGCACGTCCTCCAGCCGCGAGCCGCCCGTGCGCGTGGCCGCCCGCTTGGCCCGCATGCCGGTGATGGCGAAGCGGTGGGCCTCGTCGCGGATCTGCGCGACCAGCATCAGCGCCGCCGAGTCCCGCCCCAGGTAGACCTTCTCGCGGCCGTCGGCGAACACCAGCTCCTCCAGGCCCACCTTGCGGCCCTCGCCCTTTTCGACGCCGGCGATCAGGCCGAGGTCCAGGCCCAGTTCCTCGAAGACCTCGCGCGCCATGCTGACCTGGCCGCGGCCGCCGTCCACCAGCACCAGGTCCGGCAGCCGGCCGGTGCCCAGCTGCGCCGCCTCGGCCAGCTTGCTGTAGCGCCGCGTCAGCACCTGGCGCATGGCGGCGTAGTCGTCGCCGCCGGTCACGCCCTCGATGTTGTAGCGGCGGTACTGGCTGCTCTGCATCTGGTGGTTCTCGAACACCACGCAGCTGGCCATCGTCGCCTCGCCGGCCGTGTGGCTGATGTCGAAGCATTCGACGCGGAAGGCGTCGATCTCGCTGACCGACAGGTCCAACGCCTCGACCAGCGCCCGTGTGCGCGCCTGCTGCGACCCCTCCTCGGCCAGCAGGCGCGCGATGGACAGCTCGGCGCCCTTGACGCACATCTCCAGCCAGATGCGGCGCTGGCCGCGCGGCTGCGCCTGCACCGTCACGCGGCTGCCCGCCTGCGCCGCGAGCGCATCGGCCAGCGCCGGGTCTACCGCCTCGCTGACGATGAGGAGGCCCGGCACCGGCGCGGCCAGGTAATGCTGGGCCATGAAGGCCTCCAGCACCTGGCGCTCGGGCGACAACGGCTCCTCGTCGTCCAGCAGCAGCGCGGTGGCGTCCTCCACATGCTTGGGGAAGAAGGCCCGGTCGCCCAGGTGGCGCCCGCCGCGCACCATGGCCAGGTTCACGCAGGCGCGGCCGCCCTGCACCTTGACGGCCAGGATGTCGACGTCGCGGTCGCGGCCCGTCGCGCTGCTTTCCTCGATGACCTGCTGCTGCAGCACCTTGGACAGCGCCTGGATCTGGTTGCGCACCTCGGCGGCCAGCTCGTACTGGAAGCGCTCGGCATAGGCCGTCATCTGCGCCTGCAGCGCCGCCATCACCTCGTCGGTCTCGCCGCGCAGGAAGGCCTCGGCGCTGCGCACGTCGCGCGCGTACTCGGGCGTCTGTCCCAGCGGCACGCAGGGTGCGGAGCAGCGCTTGATCTGGTGCAGCAGGCAGGGCCGGCTGCGGTTGTTGAAGACGCTGTCCTCGCAGGTGCGCAGCTTGAAGACCTTCTGCATCAGCTGGATGGACTCCTTCACCGCCCAGGCGCTCGGGAAGGGGCCGAAGTACTGGTGCCGCTTGTCCACCGCGCCGCGGTAATAGGCCATGCGCGGCCAGGCATGCGCGGTGATCTTCAGGTAGGGGTAGCTCTTGTCGTCCCGGAACAGGATGTTGAAGCGCGGGTTCAACGTCTTGATCAGGTTGTTCTCGAGCAGCAGCGCCTCGGCCTCGGTGCGCACCACCGTGGTCTCCAGCCGCGCCACCCGGCCGACCATCACGCCGATGCGCGTGCCGCCATGGTTCTTCTGGAAATAGCTGCTGACGCGGCGCTTCAGGTCCTTGGCCTTGCCGACGTAGAGCACCTCGCCCTTGGCGTCGAAGTAGCGGTAGACGCCCGGCAGCGCCGGCAGCGCATTGACCTCGTTCAACAGGCGTTCGCGGGCCTGGCGGGCAACCGCCTCGGTATCGGCCGCTTCGGGCAGCTGAGCCTGCGGCGGTTCACCGGCGTCGGTGGGAGAAGGGGGCATGCTGGACATCGGCGCGATTTTGGCCTGGGACAATCCGCCCCATGCTCTGGGACCTCTTCTGCCGCGTCATCGACAACCACGGCGACCTCGGCGTGTGCTGGCGGCTGGCGCGCGACCTGGCCGCGCGCGGCGAGCAGGTGCGGCTGTGGGTGGACGACGCCGCGGCGCTGGCCTGGATGGCACCGACCCGCCCGGCAGGCATCGAGGTGCTGGGCTGGCCGGCGGGCGCGGTGGACCGGCAGCCGGGCGAGGTGGTCGTCGAGGCCTTCGGCTGCGAGCTGCCGCCGGCCTTCGTGGCCCGCATGGCCGCCCGCGAGCCGGCGCCGCGCTGGATCAACCTCGAGTACCTCAGCGCCGAGGGCTATGTCGAGCGCAGCCACGGCCTGGCATCGCCGCAGTTCAGCGGCCCCGCGGCCGGGCTGACCAAGCATTTCTTCTACCCCGGCTTCACGCCGCGCACCGGCGGGCTGTTGCGCGAGCCGGGGCTGCTGGAGCGCATCGCCGCCTTCGACGGCCCGGCCTGGCTGGCCGCGCAGGGCTGGGCCGCGCAGCCGGGCGAGCGGGTCGTCAGCCTGTTCGGCTACGCCAACCCGCGGCTGCCGGCGCTGCTGGACGCGCTGGCCGGCCGGCCCACGCTGCTGCTGGCCTGCCCCGGCCCGCTGCAGGCGCGGATCGCGTCACGGCCGGGCCTGCGCACCATCGCCCTGCCCTACCTGGCGCAGGACGACTACGACCGGCTGCTGTGGGCCAGCGACCTGAATTTCGTGCGCGGCGAGGACTCCTTCGTGCGCGCGCAGTGGGCGGGCAAGCCCTTCGTCTGGCACATCTACCCGCAGGACGACGGCGCGCATGCGGCCAAGCTGGAGGCCTTCATGGCGGCGGCCGGCCTGCCCGCGGCCTGGGCCGCCTTCTGGCGCGGCTGGAACGGCCTGGCCCCGCTGCCGACGCTGCCCGAACCGGACCTGGCACAGGTGCTGCGCTGGCGTTCTGATTTGGCGCAACAGCCCGATCTGGTCAGCCAGCTGCGAGGCTTTCTGGGGTTTGGTGGCTAGAATATCGGGCTTTGCCGCGCCACGCCGGGGACTCAGTTCTGGGAAGTCTGGTGCGCTTTTGCCGGCTCCGGCCAGCCTCAACACCCCACCCCACACCCATGAAGATCGCTCAAGAAATCCGCGCCGGCAACGTCATCATGCACGGCAAGGACCCGATGGTCGTGCTGAAGACAGAATACAGCCGCGGTGGCCGCAATGCCGCCACCGTGCGCATGAAGCTCAAGAGCCTGCTGAACAACTCGGGCACCGAAGTCGTCTTCAAGGCCGACGACAAGATGGACCAGATCATTCTGGACAAGAAAGAGTGCACCTACACCTACTTCGCTGACCCGATGTACGTGTTCATGGACAGCGAGTACAACCAGTTCGAGGTCGAGGCCGAGAACATGGGCGACGCCATCCAGTACCTGGAAGACGCGATGCCCTGCGAAGTGGTGTTCTACGACGGCAAGGCCATCTCGGTTGAACTGCCCACCTCGCTGGTGCGCGAAGTGACCTGGACCGAGCCGGCCGTCAAGGGCGACACCTCGGGCAAGGTGCTGAAGCCGGCCAAGATCTCCACCGGTTTCGAGATCCCCGTGCCCATCTTCGTGGCCCAGGGCGACAAGATCGAAATCGACACCCGCACGCACGAGTACCGCAAGCGCGTCTGAATGCCAGCCGCCGCCTCGGCGGCTGCCTCACCCGCCATGAAGAACGCCCGCATCAGCGGGCGTTTTGCTTAGTTCGCGTCGTCGGACAGGTCGATGTCGGCAATCTCGGGTTCGGCATCGATCTCGCTGTCGAAATCGGCCGTCGCCTTGACCGGGATCCACGGCCGGTCCAGCGGGCGGTAGACGCGGCGCTGCAGGCGGGCCAGGCGGTCCGAGCGCTCGATGGCATTCATCACCTGATCGGGAGCGATCAGCATGGCGAAGGGATCGGCCAAGTTCGGGGTGGTGGACAGCATGGTGGTGGACCTCGGTTGACGATGACTCCACTGTAGGCAGCGGCCCCGGGCCGCGACAGTCGGCTCAGCGCTCTGGGCGCTGTAAGACTTTGCCTGACACGCCCGTCCCGGCGAGAACTAGTTGGCAGCCCGCTCGGCGTCCGCCGCCCGCTGCCGCTCCTGCATGAGCCGGCGCAGTTCCTTCGCGACGCCGTCGCGGCCGCCGCGCTGGGCGAAGTCCGCCGCGGTCAGTTCCTGCTCGTTGGCGGCGCGCGGCTCGGCGCCGGCCTTCAGCAGCAGCGGCACCAGCTCGCCGGCGCCGTAGCGCGCCGCCATCATCAGCGGCGTGGTGCCGTTGTCGGAGCGGGCATTCAGCGCGGCGCCCTGCGCGATCAGGAAGGCCGCCACGCCGTTGTCGGGGCCGCTGCAGGCGTAGTGCAGCGGCGTCCAGCCCGGGCGGTTGACGGCGGCGCCGCGCTTCACCAGCGCCTGCACGGCCGGCAGCGAGCCGCGGATGGCGGCGATCATCAGCGGCGTCTCGCCGTTGGCGTTGACGGCGTCGAGCTGCAGCTGCGGCGCCGCCAGCAGGCTTTGCAGCGCCCGCTGCGACCCCTCGCGGACCGCCGTGAACAGCGGCGTGCGGCCGCGCGCGTCGGCCAGGTTGGGGTCGACACCCTTGAGCAACAGTGCCGTCACCTGGCGCGCGTCATTGAACTCCGCGGCCGTGACCAGATCGTCGATGGGCGCAGCCTGGGCCAGCGCGGCGCCGGCCAGGGCGCAGGCAGCCAGCCAGCGTTTCATGCCGCCTCCGGCAGGCGGAACAGGCGCCGGGTGTTGGCCGCGGTGATCGCGGCCAGCTCGGCCACCGGCAGGCCCACCGCGTCGGCGACCGCTCGGGCCACATGCGGCACATAGGCCGGCGTGTTGGTCTTGCCGCGGAACGGCACCGGCGCCAGGTAGGGGCTGTCGGTCTCGATCAGCACGCGGTCCAGCGGCAGCCGCTTGAGCAGATCGCGCAGGTCCTGGGCGTTCTTGAAGCTGACGATGCCCGAGAACGAGATGCAGTAGCCGCGCTCGACGGCCGCCAGCGCCACCTCGGCCGTCTCGGTGAAGCAGTGGAAGACGCCGCCCGCCTGCTCGCCGCCCTCCTCGTCCAGCACGCGCAGCGTGTCGGCCGCGCTGGCGCGGGTGTGGATGACCAGCGGTTTGGCCGCCTGCCGAGCCGCGCGGATGTGGGTGCGGAAGCGCTCGCGCTGCCATTCCATGTCCTCGATGCTGCGGCCGTCCAGGCGGTAGTAGTCCAGCCCCGTCTCGCCGATGGCGACGACGCGCGGCAGCGCCGCCAGGCGCACCAGCTCGGCCACGTCGGGCTCGCGCATGTCCTCGGTGTCGGGATGCACGCCGACCGTCGCCCACAACTGGGCGTTTTCCAGCGCCAGCGCGTGCACGGTCTCGAACTCCTCCATCTGCGTGCAGATGCAGATGGCCTGGTCCACCTGCGCGGCGCGCATGTCGGACAGGATGTCGGGCAGCTTCTGCCTCAGCTCGGGGAAGCTGAGGTGGCAGTGGGAATCAATGAACATCGATCAGCGGATCACAAGGTCTGGGTCGGCTTGCTCGACGACACGGCCGTGCCCAGGATCTCTTCGATGCGCACGCGGATCAGCCGGGTCTTCTCGTCGCCGGGGAAGCGCACGCCCACGCCCTGGGTGCGGCCACCGGAGGCATTGGCCGGCGTCAGCCAGGCGACCTTGCCGGCCACCGGGTAGCGCTGGTTGTCCTCGGGCAGGGCCAGCAGCAGGTAGATGTCCTCGCCGAGCTTGTAGTCGCGCGTGGTGGGCACGAACAGGCCGCCCTCGGTGAAGGCGGGGATGTAGGCCGCGTACAGCGCCGACTTCTCGCGGAACACCAGCTGGATCACGCTGGGCCGCGCGCCGGCACCGGCCGCGCCGCCCACGGTGGGCACCGGCAGGTTGCCGCTCATCAGCTGGCTCGCCTGGAATTGCGGGGTGCTGCCGGGCTTGGAGTTGGCGTCGCTCATGGGGGCAGTGTATTCACCGGGCGGCAGCCGTCATCGCGGCCTGGGCTTGGGCGACCAGCGCCTCGATCCACAGCCCGGCGTTGAGCGGGTGGTCCGCATGCCGGGCGGCGCGGCGCAGTTCGGCATCCCAGGCCAGCAGCGGCGCGGGGCGCCGGGGCGACGGCAGCGCCGCCGGCGTGAAAAACTGCCCCGGCTGCCCATGGGCACGGCGCAGCAGGTCGTGGCACAGGCGCTGCAGCGCGTCGATGACGCGCGGCGGCGCCCAGTCGGACA
>CAXDTK010000288.1:0-6540 GCA_963992225.1 uncultured Comamonadaceae bacterium
GCTGGCCGAGCAGCTGCCGGCGCTGGTGGGCGCCTGGGCGCTGGGCGCCGCGCTGATGCTGGCGCGCCTGGCGCTGGGCCTGGCCTGGGTGGGCCGTGCGCGGCGCCGCAGCGTGCCCGCGCCGGCCGAATGGCAGGCCCGGCTGGATGCGCTGGCGCAGCACCTTGGGCTGCGCCGCCCGGTGGGCCTGCGGCTGCTGCCCGGGCTGGCCGGGCCGATCGCGCTGGGCCTGTTCAAGCCCTGCGTGCTGTTGCCCGCCGCGCTGCTGAGCCGCCTGCCGCTGGCACTGCTGGAGGCCTTGCTGGCGCACGAGCTGGCCCATGTGCGGCGCTGGGACTACCTCGCCAACCTGTTGCAGAGCGCCGTCGAGGCGCTGCTGTTCTTCCACCCGGTGGTGTGGTGGCTGTCGGCCCGCCTGCGCACCGAGCGCGAGCTGGTGGCCGACCAGATCTCGGCCGAGCTGCTGGGCGACCCGCACCGCATGGCGCGGGCGCTGCATGCGCTGGCCGAGCTGGAGGCGCCGGATGTCGCGCCCGGCCTGGCGCTGGCCGCCCGCGGCGGCGACCTGCTGGGCCGCATCGAGCGGCTGCTGGCGCCGCGCCCGCAGGCCACCGGCTGGAAGCTGGCGCTGCCGGCGTTGCTGATCGCGGCCACCAGCTTCGTCGTGCAGGCCAAGAGCCGCAGCGCCGACACCGTCACGCCGGCCGTGGTCGCCGCGCCGGCCACCACGCCCGCGCCGGCCGAGGTGCCGGCCGCGCAGCAGCTGCGCCTGCCGGTGAACGCCAAGCATGTGGTGGTGGTGGACGACGCGACCGGCAAGGTGCTGATGGCCCGCAACGCCGATGCGGTGGTGCCCATCGCGTCGCTGACCAAGCTGCTGACCGCGATGGTGGTGCTGGACGCCAGGCTGGACCCGGCGGAGAAGCTGCGCATCACCAGCGACGACGTCGACACGCTCAAGCACAGCCGCTCCCGCGTGCGCGTGGGCACGCAGATGAGCCGCCAGACGGCGCTGGAGATGGCGCTGCTGGAGTCCGAGAACCGCGCCGCCGCCGCGCTGGCGCGCACCTTCCCCGGCGGCGAGGTCGGCTTCGCGCAGGCCATGCGCGCCAAGATCCGCGCGCTGGGCCTGAGCCGCACCTCGATCAGCGACCCCACCGGCCTGTCGCCGGCCAACACCTCCACCGCCACCGAGATGGCGGCCATCACGGCGGCCGCGGCGCGTTACCGCGAGATCGAGCGCATCACCAGCGCCAAGACCCGCAAGGTGCCGGTGGACGGCCGCCCGCGCGAGATCCGCAACACCAACCGGCTGGTGGGCGCCAAGGGCTGGAACATCCGCGTCTCCAAGACCGGCTACACCGAGGAGGCGGGCCGCTGCCTGGCCATGCGGCTGATGAACGGCAAGCGCCCGGTGACCGTCGTGATGCTGGACGCCGACGGCTCGGCCCACCGGCTGCGCGACGCCGCGCTGATCCGCAAGTCGCTGGCCCGCCAGGCCGGCTGAACACCGCCCCTGCCATGCACAGACGCCACCTCATCGCGGCGGGCGGCAGCGCGCTCGCCTGCCCGGCCCTGGCCATGGACTTCGCCGCGCCGCGCCAGCCCGCGCCGATGCGCGCGAGCCCGGACCGCCTGATCGACATCGCCGTGGGCATCCGGCCCTTCCGCGCTCGCGGCCCGCGCATCGAGGCCGAGCGGCGCTTCGGCAAGACGCTGGTGCACCACTACGGCCACGGTGGCAGCGGCTGGTCGCTGTGCTGGGGCTCGGCGCAGCGGGCCCTCGCGCTGGTGCAGGCCGCGGCCCGGCCGGGCGAGCGCATCGCCGTCATCGGTTGCGGCGCCATCGGCCTGGCCACCGCGCGCACCGCGCAGCAGGCCGGCTACAAGGTGCGCCTCTATGCCCGCAACCGGCCGCCCCGCGTGCACTCGTCGGCCGCCACCGGGCTGTGGACGCCCGACTCGCGCATCGTCGCCGCCGAGCACGCCAGCGCGGGCTGGACCGCCGGCTGGGAGGCGATGGCGCGGGCGTCGTTCCAGGTGCACCAAAGCTACCTGGGCCTGCCGTCCGGCCCGGTCGAGTGGCGTGACGGCTACCTGCTGTCGGACGACGGCTTCGACACGCCGCTGCCCGGCCATGTCGGCGAGCCCGACTACCCCGGCCTGCACGACCGCATCGCCGACCTGCGCCCGCGCGGCCGCGCGCTGCCGGCGCAGGATCACCCGTTCCGCAGCCGCGAGGCACGCCGCTTCACGCAGCTGGTGTTCAACATCCCGGCCTATCAGCGGCTGCTGCTGGACGACTTCGCGCGCGACGGCGGCGAGCTGGTGCAGCGCGAGTTTGCCGCGCCGCGCGACTTCGCCCGCCTGCCCGAGCGGCTGGTCGTCAACTGCACCGGCGACGGTGCGCGCACGCTGCTGGGCGACGCCAGCCTGACGCCGGTGCGCGGCCAGACGGCGCGGCTGATCCCGCAGCCGGAGGTGGACTACGCGTTGATCTACCGCGGCCACAACCTCGTGGTGCTGCCGCGGCGCGACGGCCTGCTGGTCGCCGCCATGGGCGAGCACGACTTCGGCAACGCCGACCTGCGCCCCGACCGGGCGCAGTCCGAGGACGCCGTGCGACGTCTCGCGGGCCTGTTCGAGCGGCCTTAGAAGGTTTCCCAGTCGCCTTCGGCCGCGCTGGGTGCCGGCGCGGCAGCGGACACCGGCGCCGGTGCGGGCGGCCGGGATGCCGTCGCAGCAGCGGCTGCGGGCACGGCGGCGGGCCGTGCCGGGGCCGCGGCGCGCGGTGCCGGAGCCGCCGGCCGGGGTCCCACGCGCGGCGCCGGCTTGGCCGCCGGCAGGTTCGCCGGCCGGTTCGCCGGGCGCGGCGCGGCGGCCGCCGGTGCGGCGCCCCCATCCACGCGGAAGGCCGCCACCGCCTCGGCCAGCTTGGCGGTCTGCATGCGCATGCTTTCGGCGGCGGCCGCCGTCTGCTCCACCAGCGCTGCGTTCTGCTGCGTGGCCTGGTCCAGCTGCGTGACGGCGGCGTTGATCTGGCCCACGCCCTCGCTCTGCTCGCGGCTGGACACGGTGATCTCGCCGACCAGGTCGGTCACCTTGCGCACCTCGTTGACCATCTGCGTGATGGTGTCGCGGGCCGACAGTACCTGCGCGCTGCCGCCCTCCACCTTGCCGACGCTGTCGCCGATCAGGCCCTTGATCTCCTTGGCCGCCTCGGCGCTGCGCTGGGCCAGCAGCCGCACCTCGCCGGCCACCACGGCAAAGCCGCGGCCCTGCTCGCCCGCGCGGGCCGCCTCGACGGCGGCGTTCAGCGCCAGGATGTTGGTCTGGAAGGCAATGCCGTCGATGACGCCGATGATGTCCGCGATCTTGCGGCTGGCGCCCGAGATCGCGTCCATGGTGGTCACCACCTCGCCCACCGCGTCGCCGCCGGCCCGCGCCACCTCGGAGGCATGGTTGGCCAGCTGGTCCGCCTGGCGGGCGTTGTCGGCGTTGGCCTTGATCTGCGCCGCCATCTCCTCGACCGAGGCCGCCGTCTCCTCCAGGCTGGAGGCCTGGCTCTCGGTACGCGCCGACAGGTCGGCGTTGCCCTGGGCAATCTCGGCCGCGGCGACGTTGATCTGCTCGCTGCCCTGCCGCACGCCGGCCACCATGCGCGCCAAGTTCTGCGTCATGTCGTCCAGGCTGGTCAGCAGCTGGCCCAGCTCGTCGCGCGAGCCGGCCTGCAGGCGCTGCGTCAGGTCACCGGCGGCCACCGCCCGCACCGCTTCCGAGGCCCGCTGCACCGGCCCGGTGATGGAGCGCGTGATCACGACGGCCGCCGCAACGCCTGCCAGCAGCGCGACCAGCGACGCACCGGCAAAGATCCACAGCACGCGGACATAGGCTGCGCGCGCCGACTCGGCCGTCGCCGCCGCCAGCTTCTCGTTGTAGACCCACCACTGCTCGACGTCCTGCTGGACCGCCCGGAAGGCCGTGCGGGCCGGGCCGAACGTCAGGTCCTTGGCCACGGTGCCCTGGGTGGGGTCGGCCGCGCTTTCTTCCGAGGCCTTGAGCACCTTCTCCTGCACGGCGAGGTAAGCGGCCAGCCCATCGCCCACCTTCTTCAGCAGTGCGCGGTCCTGGTCGTCCGCCACCAACGGCTCGTAATCCTTCAGCCGCTTGGCCAAGTCCTCGCGGGCCTTGCCGATGCGGGCGGCGAGCGATTTCTTTTCCTTGTCGTCGTCGGTCAGGATGTGCTGCTGCTCCAGCCGCCGCGCGTCGGAGATGCTCGCATCGATCTCGTGCACGTTGCGCAGCGAGGGCAGGATGTTGCCGGGGTAGTACTCGGCATAGTGGTTGATGGATTTCGCCAGCAACGCGCCCACGCCGGCCATGCCCAGCAGCAACGCCAGCACCACGGCGAAGGCCACACCCAGGCGCGTGCCGACGCGCAGATTCTTCAGAGCTTCCAAGGCAGTCTCCTGTCGTTATCCAGAAGACTGTGCCCCTTTCGCCGTGCAGCGGCAATGCGGGGAGTGCACGCTTTTTGTCAACTTTCCGACACCTCGGACTCGCCGAGCAGCGTGGCGAGAAGTACGGCCGTTCCGAGCGGAAAAATGCAAAGGGCCAGCAGCCACGGCCAGAACGGCCGCGCGGTGCGGCGTACCAGCTGCATCATGAAGACGATGTGCATCACGCCGCTGACCAGCAGGCCCAGCGCCATCAGCGTCATCGCCGCCGGCGGCGGGTCGGGCTCGTTGGCGCCGCTGATCAGCCGCCACAGGCACAGGCCCGCCACCAGCAAGGTGATCAGCGCGTATTCCACGCCGCTCTTGACGCCAGCCTTCATTCAGCTCTCCTCGATCAGTTTCTTCAGTGGCGCCGGCAGCGCGTAGCTCGCGAGCTGCTCGCGCGCCACCCACACGCCATCGGGGGCCTCGCCCGCCGCGGTTTCGGCCCGCAGGGTGTGCAGCATCCAGTCGAAATGCGTCAGCGCATGCTGGATGCGCGGCAGCGTCTCCAGGGCGACACCGGGCAGGGCGGCCCGCGCGCTGACCTCGTCATCGAACATCGGCAGCGTCCACAGCCCCGCCCACACGCCGCTGCCCGGGCGCTGCCGCAGCAAGACCTGGCCCCCGGGCCGCTGCAGCCACAGCCACCAGTTCTCGCGCTGGCCGCGCTTGAGCTTGCGGGTCTTGATGGGCCAGCGCGTCGGGTCGCCCTGCTGCTGGCCACGGCACAGCGGCTGCACCGGGCACAGCAGGCAGTTGGGCGAACGTGCGGTGCAGACGGTGGCCCCCAGGTCCATCAGGCCCTGGGTGTAGTGGTCCACCTCCGCCTGCGGCAGCAGCTCGGTCGCGTGGTTCCACAGCTGCTTCTCGGCGGCGCTGCTGGCCAGGTCGCCGTCGAAGGCCAGCACCCGGCCCAGCACGCGCTTGACGTTGCCGTCCAGGATGGCCACCCGCTCGCCGAAGCAGAAGGCCGCGATGGCCGCCGCGGTGGAGCGGCCGATGCCGGGCAGCGTCTGCAGGCCGGCGGCCGAGCGCGGGAACTCGCCGCCGTGCAGCTCAGCCACCGCGCGGGCGCAGGCGTGCAGGTTGCGCGCGCGGCTGTAGTAGCCCAGCCCCGCCCATTGCGCCAGCACCTCGTCTAGCGTCGCGGCGGCCAGGTCGGTGACCCGCGGCCAGCGCGCCAGGAAGCGCTCGTAGTAGCCCAGCACCGTGGCCACCTGGGTCTGCTGCAGCATGACCTCCGACAGCCACACGCGGTAGGGGTCGCGGGTGTTCTGCCAGGGCAGCGTGTGCCGGCCGTGGCGTTTCTGCCATGCCACCACGGTGGCGCCGAAATCGCCGCTCAGCGCCGCGTTCATCGTTTCTGGCATGCGGGGCAGAAGAAGGTGGAGCGCTGCCCCTGGACGATGCGGCGTATGGCCGTGCCGCAGCGCCGGCAGGCCTGGCCCTCGCGGCCGTAGACCTGGGCCTGCATCTGGAAGCTGCCCGCCACGCCATGCGCATCGCGGAAGTCGCGCAGGGTCGTGCCGCCGGCCTCCAGCGCCTGGCTGAGCACGCCGCGCACGGCCGCGGCCAGCTTGTCGGCGCGCGGGCGGCTGAGCTTGCCGGCGGGCAGACGCGGGTCGATGCCGGCCCGGAACAGCGCCTCGCAGGCGTAGATGTTGCCGGCGCCAACGACGATGTCGCCCGCCAGCAGCGCCTGCTTGATGGCGACGCGCCGGCCGCTCAGCGCCGCGTGCAGGTGCAGCCCGTCGAAGCGCTCGTCGAAAGGCTCCAGGCCCAGGCCGGCCAGCAGCGTGGCCACCGGCTCGGCGTCCAGCGCCGCGCCCCACACCACGGCCCCGAAGCGCCGCGGGTCGGTCAGCCGCAGCAGGCCGCGGTCGGTGTGCAGGTCGAAATGGTCGTGCGCGCCGGGCGCCGGCGCGGTGTCGAGGAAGGCCAGCGAGCCCGACATGCCCAGGTGCATCAGCAGGCCGGCGCTGTTCTCCAGCGGCAGCCACAAATATTTACCCCGCCTTTGCACGGCGCCGACGCGCTGGCC
>CAXDTK010000289.1:0-6498 GCA_963992225.1 uncultured Comamonadaceae bacterium
TGACGCTGCCGAAACCGTAGCCCTGCGACGCATCGCCGATGGGGATGCGCTCGAGCTGCCCGAGGATCTGCAGGACCGTCAGCGCGCCCGATGACGGCGGGCCCATGGACTTGATCTTGTAGCCGCGGTAGCGGCCCTCGACCACCGGCCGGATGACGGGCTGGTAGGCCGCCAGATCGGCCAGCGTCATGCTGCCGGCGCGACCGCCGGGTGCCTGCGGGCGGGTCCAGGCCTGGCCCTGGACGATGCCCAGCGCGATGTCGCAGCCCTTGGCCAGGTCGACCTGGTAGAAGCAGTCGGCCCCATGCTCGGCGATCAGCCGGAAGGTGTGCGCCAGCGGCTTGTTGGTCACCAGGGTGCCGGCGGGGATGGCCTGCCCGCCCGGGCAGAAGTACTCGGCGACCGGGGGCGAGTTCCTCGCGCGGCCGGTGAGTTCGGTCGTGCCGCCGCAGTTGGGGCTGGCGACGAAGCGCGGCGTGGCTTCGAAGCCCCGGTCCGCCAGTTCGATCGCCGGCACCAGCGCCTGCGCCAGCGGCAGCCGGCCGTAGCGCTGCACCGCCAGCGCCGTGCCGCGCACCATGCCGGGCACGCCGACCGCGACGCCCGACAGCGACTGCGCCGTGAAGCCGGGCATGCCCACGAACATGTCGCGCGTGGCGCCGGCGGGCGCCGTCTCGCGGCTGTCGATGGCGACCGTCTCGCCGCTGGCGGCGAGGTGGATCATCATGAAGCCGCCACCGCCGATGCCGGCCGACTGCGGCTCGACGACATTCAGCGCATAGGCGATGGCCACCGCGGCGTCGACCGCATTGCCGCCGGCCTCCAGCACCCGGGCGCCGGCCTCCGCGCCATGCGGGTTGGCCACCGCCACCACGCCCTGGCGGAAGGCCTGGCCCGACCAGGCCGGTGGCCGCCCCTTGGCCTGGGCCGGCAGCATGGCGGCGCGCGCCACGCCGGGCGCTGCGTCGACGGTCTCGGCGCGGGCGGCCAGCAGCGGGGCCAGCGCCAGCGCAGCCGCCAGCGTGATGCGGGACTGGCGATGCCAGGCCAGGGATGAACGGGTCATGCAGGACTCCTCGACGGCGAAAGCCGGTGGCGCATGGTCGCGCGCGGGTCCGGCTTCGCACCCCCCAAAGCTTCGGGGTTGCGTCCGTCCAGGTTCAGCCAAGAAAAAAGGATCTGGCATCGCTGCCAGATCCTTGGTTCTTGGTGGGCGGTGCAGGGTTCGAACCTGCGACCCCTGCCGTGTGAAGGCAGTGCTCTACCGCTGAGCTAACCGCCCGGAATTTCTGCGTCGCATTCAGGTCACCACCAAGGGCTTGGTGGGCGGTGCAGGGTTCGAACCTGCGACCCCTGCCGTGTGAAGGCAGTGCTCTACCGCTGAGCTAACCGCCCTGAATACGTCCTGGCTTTCCGGGAAGCCCGCGATTATGCCACGGCTTGCGGGGCCGGCTCCAATTTTCGCCACTGGCAGGTACCGCCCGCGGCCTTGTCGAGCTCGGCGAGCAGCTTGGCGTGCGCGGCCCGCTCCGCCTCGCTGGCCTGCAGCACCGGCAGCACGAATCGGCTCAGGTCCACGGCCTCGACGGTGTGCTGCGCATCGCCGCCGTTGGCTTCGCCATGCTCGTCCATCAGCAGCGCGTCCTGGCCGCGGGTCAGGCGGATGTAGACATCGGCCAGCAGCTCCGCGTCCAGCAGCGCGCCGTGCAGCGTGCGCTTGGAGTTGTCCACCTCCAGCCGGCGGCACAGCGCATCCAGCGAGTTGGCCTTGCCGGGGAACTGGTCGCGCGCCATCAGCAGCGTGTCGCGCACGCCGTTCACATGGTCGGTCAGCGCGCCGCGCCGCAGCCGCTTGAGCTCGGCGTTGACGAAGCCGATGTCGAACGGCGCGTTGTGGATCACCAGCTCGGCGCCGGCCAGGAAGGCCAGCAGCTGGTCCACGATCTCCGCGAACTTGGGCTTGTCCGACAGGAAGGCCTCGGTCAGGCCATGCACCCGCAGCGCGTCTTCATGGCTGGCGCGCTCGGGGTTGATGTAGAGGTGCAGGTTGTTGCCGGTCAACTGCCGGTTGACCATCTCGACGCAGCCGATCTCGATGATGCGGTCGCCCTTGTCGGCCTCCAGGCCGGTGGTCTCGGTGTCGAAGAAGATCTGGCGCATGTCAGGCGGGGCGCTGGTTGCGCTTCGTGGCCCAGGCGAAGATGGCGGCACCCACGAGGATCATGGGCAGGCTCAGCCACTGGCCCTGGCTCCAGCCCAGTGCGCGCAGGCCCAGGAAGTCGTCAGGCTCGCGGAAGTACTCGGCCGCGAAGCGCAGTGCGCCATAGCCCATCATGAAGACGCCCGAGATCTGCCCGGTGGCGCGCGGCTTGCGGGCGTACAGCCACAGCACGATGAACAGCAGCAGGCCTTCGCCGGCGGCCTGGTAGAGCTGTGACGGATGGCGCGCCAGCCCGCCGTCGGCCGCCTGCGGAAAGACCATGGCCCAGGGCAGGTCGGCCGGCGCGGGGCGCCCCCACAGCTCGCCGTTGATGAAGTTGCCCAGGCGCACGGCCATGATGCCGGTCGGCACGCAGGGGGCGATCAGGTCGGACACCTGGAAGAACCCGCGCGCGCGCTGCCGGCCGAACAGCCACAGGCCGAACAGCACGCCCAGCAGGCCGCCGTGGAAGGACATGCCGCCCTGCCAGACGGCGAAGATCTCCGGGATGTGGCTGAGGTAGTAGCCGGGCTTGTAAAACAGGCAGTAGCCCAGCCGCCCGCCCACGACGACGCCCAGCACGCCGTAGAACAGCACGTCGTCCACGTCGCGCCGCGTCCAGCCGACCGACGCATGCTGGGGCATGCGGGCACGGCGGCTGGCCAGCCAGAGGAACAGGCCGAAGGCAATCAGGTAGGTGATGCCGTACCAGTGCACGGCCAGGGGGCCGAGCCGGATGGCGACGGGGTCGAACTGCGGATGAACCAGCATGGCTCGGAACGGTAGCGGAAGCGGCGCGCATCATAGCCAGCGCCCTCCGCCGCCCCCGGCGCAGCGCCCCGTCAGCCCAGCTCGGCCAGCCGCTTGCGCGCGTCTTCCACGTTGCGCGGATTGGCGCGCTTGTTCTGCACGAAGCGTTCCAGCGCCAGCCTGGCGCCCGGCTTGTCGCCCTTGGCCAGCAACGCCAGGCCCGCGCGGTGGTCGAGCGGGTAGCGGTCGGCGCCCTCCAGCGCGCGGCAGCGCTCCAGCTGGCGCAGGGCCTCGTCCGGCTGGCCGGTCTCCAGCGCCACGCGGGCCAGGCCATAGCTGCCGGCCGCATGCTGGGGGTGGTCGCGCTGCACCGCCTCGAAGACCGACTTGGCCTTGGGGAAGGCCTTCTGCTCGATCAGCTCGGCGCCCAGCCGCATCCAGCCGTTGCGCAGTTCGCGCTGCAGCACCCGGTCGTCACCGGGCTTGACGGCCGCGAGCTCCCGCTCGGCGCCGGCCCAGTCCTTGTCCTGTGCGGCCAGCAGGAAGCGCAGCAGCCGGGCCTGGTCGGGCTGGCGGGCCTGCACCTCGCCGGCCAGTTCGCGCGCCTTGGCCGCACTGCCGCCGGCGAACCCGGGCGCCATCAGGTAGAACTGCACCAGCGCGCTGCGGGCCTCGAACAGCTGCGGGTCCTGCTCCACCGCCTCGACGAACTGCTCCTTGGTCTTGCCGGCCAGGCCCGGCATCTTGAACAGGCTGGCCGTCATGGCCTGCTGGCCGTAGACGCGACCCAGCGCATAGCTGCAGACGGCCTGCGGGCGCTTGTCGACGCAGGCCTGCAGACCGGCCAGGCTGGCCTCCATGCGGGCCGCGTCGTTGTCGTCCACGGCCGCCATGGCCAGCGCCACGGCGGCCTGGTCGTCATCGGGCTGTGCCTTGGCGCGCGCCTGCGCAGCGCGCTGGAGGTCCGCGGTCCGGCCGGCGTCCAGCCAGGCCTGCCATTGCGGGTCCTTGAGCAGATCGGCCTGGGCACCGCCGGCCAGAAGCGCCAGCGCAAGGGGGAGCAAACGCAAGGTCATGCAGGGGTCTCCTGAGAAGGGCCCGCATTGAACGCGGCGGCGTGCTGCCGCGATGCCAGGGTTTGCCCGCCGTGACTTCAGACAGGGTGGCCAGGCCGCCCTGAGCACCGAACTCAGCGGCGCTTCTTGGCGCCGGGCCGGGCCTGGCCCAGCGCCGCCATCTGCTGTTCGCGGCGCGCCGCCTTCTTGGCATCCAGCGCGTCCATCGCCTTGCGCTGCGTCAGCCCGCTGGCGTCCGCCCAGGCCCACCAGGCCACGGCCAGCGCGAACGGCGACAGCACGATGACCCAGGCCCAGAAGTCCGACTCCGAGAACTTCACCCAGCCGCCCAGGCGCAACACGATCAACAGCAGGCCAATCACTACGAAAGCCATGCGGGCTCTCCTTGAGGTATCTTTGCAGTCACTGTAGTCCAACGCCCCGAAAGGTTTGCATGAAAGCCCTGATCCTCGCCATCGCCCTGGTCGCCCCGGCCATTGCCTCCGCCAACCAGGAACTGGCCCAGAAGAAGAACTGCATGGCCTGCCACGCCGTCGACAAGAAGCTGGTCGGCCCCTCGTACAAGGACGTCGCTGCCAAGTACGCCAAGGACAAGGACGCCTCCAAGAAGCTGGCCGAGAAGATCATCAAGGGCGGCTCGGGCGTCTGGGGCCCGGTGCCCATGCCCGCCAACACGCAGGTCAGCCCGGCCGAGGCCGAGACGCTGGCCAAGTGGGTGCTGACGGTCAAGTGAACCCCGCCCGCTGACGCGCGACAGGCCCCACGGGGCCTGTTTTTCATGGCGCCCGCGCAACCGGCATGAGCCGAAAGGCAGGGGCGCGCGGCAGCGGGCTTCACGGCCGATTCATCGGCGGTCGGAAGAATCAAGCCGTGCAGGCTGTTCTGCGCGTTTTCTTCCCGCCACCGTCATGACCCCCACCCGCACCCCGAAATTCGCCGCCATGGCGGCAGCCCTGGCCACGCTGTGCGCTGCTGGTGCCGCCCAGGCCGCCTCGGCCACGCTGGAGGGCTGGGCGCTGATGCCGGCCAACACCTTCGCCGAGGGCCCGACCTCCGGCCAGTTCGCCAGCGGCGCCGGCGGCAACGCCCTGCCCCTGCTGAACAAGCAGGCGGTGCAGGGCTTCTCGGCCGTGCTGGCCGGGCCGACAGCGGGCAGCTTCCTGTTCATGCCCGACAACGGCTTCGGCACCAAGGAGAACTCGGGCGACGCGCTGCTGCGCATGTATGCCGTGACACCCAACTTCAAGACCGCCACCGGGGGCACCGGCACGGTCTCGGCGGCCCACTACAACACCGGCGCCAGCCTGGGCGGCTTCACGTCGGCCAGCTACATCACGCTGTCCGACCCCAACCAGCTGCTCTCGCTGAAGATCCAGGCCGACTACAGCCGCTACTACAACAGCACCGCCAACCCGCTGGTGGACGCCAGCATCCGCAGCGGCCGCCTGCTGACCGGCGCCGACCTCGACATCGAGTCGGTGCGCAAAGACAAGAACGGCAACCTGTGGTTCGGCGACGAGTTCGGCCCCTACCTCGTCAAGACCAACGCCCAGGGCGAGGTGCTGCGCCGCGAGATCGGCATGCGCGGCGTGGCCTCGCCGCAGAACGAGGCCGTCGTGAACGGCACCATCGGCGCGACGCTGGGCCGCTCCGCCGGCTTCGAGGGCATGGCCATCAACCCGAACGGCGATCGCCTCTACACGCTGCTCGAAGGCACGGTCCAGGGTGACCCGGCCAAGACGCTGCGTATCAACGCCTTCGACGTCACGACCGAGGCCTACACCGGCCAGCAGTGGAACTACAAGCTCGACGCCGCCGGCACCAACATCGGCGACATGACGGCCATCAACGACCACGAGTTCCTGATCATCGAGCGTAACGGCGCCACGGCCACCAGCGGCACGCCGTTCAAGAAGATCTTCAAGATCGACCTGAACCGGGTGGACGCCAGCGGCAACGTCCTCAAGACCGAGGTGGTCAACCTGATGGACATCGCCGACCCCAACGACCTGAACGGCGACGGCAGCGCCGCCTTCACCTTCCCGTTCACGACCATCGAGAGCGTGCTGATCCTGGATGCGAACACGCTGCTGGTCGCCAACGACAACAACTACCCCGGCACCGGCGGCCGCGACCTGGGCTCGGACAACACCGAGTTCCTGAAGATCCACCTGAACCAGGCGCTGAACGTGTCGCCCGTGCCGGAGCCGAGCAGCTACGCGCTGCTGCTGGGCGGCCTGGGCCTGGTCGGTTTCGCCGCCCGCCGCCGCCAGCGCGGCTGATTCGCTTCCTCTAAAACAAAGGCCGCCCACCCGGGGCGGCCTTTTCGCTGGTGCGGGTCGGGATCAGTAGGCCTGGCCCAGTTGCTCCAGGATCGCCGGGTTCTCCAGCGTGGACGTGTCCTGCGTGACCGACTCGCCCTTGGCCACCGAGCGCAGCAGCCGGCGCATGATCTTGCCGGAGCGGGTCTTG
>CAXDTK010000290.1:0-6470 GCA_963992225.1 uncultured Comamonadaceae bacterium
TGCCGGGGGCGATGGTCATGTTGCGGATGCCGTTGCGGGCCAGGTCGCGGGCGATCGGCAGCGTCATGCCCACCACGCCGCCCTTGGAGGCTGCATAGGCCGCCTGGCCGATCTGGCCGTCATAGGCCGCGACGGAGGCGGTGGAGATCAGCACCCCGCGCTCGCCGGTCGGCTCCGGCTCGTTCCTGGCCATGGCCTCGGCGGCCAGCCGGATCATGTTGAAGCTGCCGATCAGGTTGACCGTGATGGTCTTGGTGAAGCTGGCCAGCGGATGCGCGCCGTCCTTGCCGACGGTCTTGATGGCCGGCGCGATGCCGGCACAGTTGACCAGCCCGACCAGCTTGCCCAGGCCGGTCGCCGCGGCGACGGCGGCCTGGCCATCGGCTTCCTGGCTGACGTCGCACTTGACGAACAGGCCGCCGATCTCGGCCGCGATAGCCTGGCCGCGTTCGGCCTGCAGATCGGCGACGACGACCTTGGCGCCGTGACTGGCCAGCATGCGGGCCGTGCCTTCGCCGAGGCCCGAGGCGCCGCCGGTGACGATGAACACCTTGCCTGCGATTTCCATGATGAGGATCTCCTGGATTGATTGGTTGACGTAAACGTCAATTGTGGCCGACAAAAAAGCCGCGGGGCCTGGGCGCCGCGGCCTTGTTGGAGGGCGTCGACGTCAGCTGGACAACGCGGCCAGCGCGCGGCGGGTGATGTCGTCCACCGAGCCCAGGCCTTCGATGCGGCGGTACTTGGGCGCGTTGGCGTCGCCGGTGGCGGCCCATTGCGAGTAGTAGTCCACCAGTGGGCGGGTCTGCGCGGAGTAGACATCCAGGCGCTTCTTGACCGTTTCTTCCTTGTCGTCGTCACGCTGCACCAGCGGCTCGCCGGTCTCGTCGTCCAGGCCTTCCGCCTTGGGCGGGTTGAACTTGACGTGGTAGGTGCGCCCCGAAGCCGGGTGGGAGCGGCGGCCGCTCATGCGCTCGATGATGGCGTCGAACGGCACGTCGATCTCGAGCACGTAGTCCAGCTTGACGCCGGCGGCCTTCATCGCATCGGCCTGCGGGATGGTGCGCGGGAAGCCGTCGAACAGGAAGCCGTTGGCGCAGTCCGGCTGGGCCAGGCGCTCCTTCACGAGCGCGATGATCAAGTCGTCGCTGACGAGGGCGCCGGACTTCATCACCGCGTCGGCCTGCAGGCCCAGCGGCGTGCCAGCCTTGACGGCGGCACGCAGCATGTCACCGGTGGAGATCTGCGGAATGCCAAATTGCTTGCAGATGAAGGCAGCTTGGGTGCCTTTGCCGGCGCCGGGGGCGCCAAGAAGGATCAGTCGCATGGGTCTCCTCGTCATGTCGGAACTGTTAAAACGTCCCGCTCCAGGTCAGCAGGCAGTATCGCATGCGGACTTTCGCCGGCCTGACGCCCCAAGGTGGGGCTCAACCCGCGATCAGGCGCCGCACGCGTGCCAGGTCTTCCGACGTGTCCACGCCCGGACCGGGCTGTTCCGCGCTGACATGCACCGCGATGCGCTCGCCATGCCAGAGCACGCGCAGCTGCTCCAGCGACTCGATCTGCTCCAGCGGGCTCACCGCCAGCGTGGGGAAGCGGCGCAGAAAGCCGGCGCGGTAGGCGTACAGGCCGACATGGCGCAGCGCCTGGTTGGGCGCCCCGGCGCCGTCGCGCCACCAGGCGATGGGGGCGCGCGAGAAATACAGCGCCCGCCCCAGCCGGTCGGTGACCAGCTTGACGACATTCGGGTTCGCGAACTCGGAAGGGTCGGTCAGCGCATGGGCCACGGTCGCCATCACGCAGTCGGGCTGGGCGGCCAGCGTCGCCGCGCAGGCGTCGATCATGGCCGGGGCGATCAAGGGCTCGTCCCCCTGCACGTTGACGACGACGGCGTCTTCGGCCAGCGCCAGCTGCTCGACGGCTTCGGCCAGGCGGTCGCTGCCGGACGGGTGGTCGGCCCGGGTCATCAGCGCCCGCACGCCGTGGTCCGCGCAGGCGGCGGCCACTTCCGGGGCATCGGTGGCGACGACCACCTGGCCCGCGCCGGCTTGGGCCGCGCGGCGGGCGACGCGCACGATCATGGGCAGGCCGGCGATGTCCGCCAGCGGCTTGTTGGGCAGGCGGGTGGACGCCAGCCGCGCCGGGATGATGACCGTGTAGCTCACGGCGCCAGCACGACCGACGGCGTCGGCGCGTCCGGGTCCCAGGGCCGGGCTTCGCTTTCCAGCATCAGCGGGATGCCGTCGCGGATGGGGAAGGCCAGGCGGTCGGCACGGCAGGCCAGCGCCGGCATCTCGCCTTCGCGCAGCAGCGTCAGGGGCCCCTTGCAGAGCGGGCAGACGAGCATTTCGATCAGGCGGTGGTCCATCGGGCGGTCAGGGAGAGTTGCTGCAGTTGGGTGTCCAGCGCGGCCTCGAAGCCGGCACCGGGCGAGAAGTCTAGCGTCACGACCCAGACCGGCAGGGCGCCGACGCGCTCGGGCGGCAGCTTCACCGCGTCCTTCTCGGTCAGCAGGATGCCGGCCGCGTCGGCGGGCCAGGGCAGCGTGGCGAAGTCGGCATGGTCGGGCAGCGCCAGCGTGTCGACCTGCAGGCCCAGGCCGGCCAGCATGTCGAAGAAGCGCTGCGGCCGCGCCACGCCGGCGACCGCCAGCAGGCCCGGCCGGCCACGCAGCGCCAGCAGCGTGTCCAGCTGCGCCGGCCGGCCGGCCCACCAATCGGCCAGCGTCACCGCGCCGGCCAGGCGCCGCTCGGCCACGAAGCCCGGCAGCGCCGTGCTGGGCCGCGGCGCGTTGTAGACCACCAGCTGGCCGGGCGCCAGCGCGCCGGGTGGCTGGCGCAGCGGGCCGGCGGGCAGCAGCCGGCCGTTGCCCAGCCCGCGCTCGTCGAACACCAGCACGCTGAGCTGCCGTGGCAGCCGCCAGTGCTGCAGGCCGTCGTCGCTGACCAGCAGCTGCAGCCCCGGCTCGGCGGCCAGCAGCGCCTGCGCGGCGGCGACGCGGTCGCGGCCCACGGCCACCGGCACGCGGCCGCGCAGGTGGATCAGCAGCGGTTCGTCGCCGACCTCGCGGGCCGTCGAGGTGGGCGTGACCAGGCGCACCGCGTCGCCCTGCCGCCCGTAGCCGCGCGACACCACGCCGGCGCGCAGGCCGCGGGCCTGCAGCAGCGCCAGCAGCGCCAGCGTGGTGGGGGTCTTGCCGGCGCCGCCGACAATCCAGTTGCCGACCACGATGACCGGCACCGGCAGCGTGCCGGCGCGCTTCAGGCCCGTGCGGTAGGCCAGGGCGCGCAGCGCCAGCAGCGCGCGGTAGACCCCGCTGAGCGGCAGCAGCGCGGCCGACAGCGGGCCGCCGCTCAGCCATTCCCGCTGCAGCCGCCCGGCCAGGGACTCAGCGAGCGTCGGTCTGCGCGGCGAAGGTGACACGCGTCAGGCCGACGCGGCGCGCGGCGTCCATCACGTTGATGACCGCCTGGTGGGGCGTGGCGGCATCGGCCGAGATGATGACCGAGGCCTCGGCATTGCCGCCGGACGCCTGGCGCAGCGCGCCGATGAGGATGTCCACCGAGCGGCCTTCGACCGCCTGGCGGTTGATGACGAAGCGGCCGTCGGCGGCGATGCCGACGATGACTTCCTGCGGCCGGTCCTTGAGCTTGTCCGCGTCGGCCGAGGGCAGGGTGATCTGCAGCTCGGTGAACTTGGAATAGGTCGTCGACAGCATCAGGAAGATCAGGATCACCAGCAACACGTCGATGAAGGGGATCAGGTTGATCTCCGGCGGCTCGCTGTGCGGGGGACGGAATCTCATGTCAGTCGATCCATGGTTTGCGGCGCTGAGGCCGCGTGAGCCTGGTCCAGGCGGACCGGCGCCGGGCCGCCCCAAGCCGGCCCGCAGGCGATGTGCTTGGGGCCCAATGACCCAAGCATCGCCGTCCCCTCGGGGGACCGGCTGGGCGCGCCCGCGTCCAGCGGGGCGAGACCGGACGAGGGGCTGTCCATCTCAGGCCGTGTAGCGGCGCAGCTGGCCGAGCAGGCGGTCGGCGGCGGCTTCGAGCTCGAGCACGTACTCCTCGATGCGGCCGCGGAAGTAGCGGTAGAACATCAGCGCCGGGATGGCGATCATCAGCCCGAACGCCGTGTTGTAGAGCGCGATGGAGATGCCGTGTGCCAGCTGGGCCGGGTTGCCACCACCGGGCGTCTGGCTGCCGAAGATCTCGATCATGCCCACCACCGTGCCCATCAGGCCCAGCAGCGGCGCCGCCGTGGCGATGGTGCCCAGCGTGTTCATGTAGCGCTCGAGCTGGTGCACCGCGCGGCGGCCGGCGAACTCGAACACCTGACGCAGCTTGCCTTCGGGCATCTGCGGCTCGGCCGTGACGGCGCGCAGCCCGGAGGCCAGCACCTCGCCGAGCAGCGAGTTCTCCGCCAGGCGGTCCACCATGTCGGGCGTGGGCAGCTGCTGGGCGCTGACGTTGAGCACATCCTCCAGCAGCCGCGGCGGCAGGATGCGGCTCGCGCGCAGGCTGGACAGGCGCTCGATGATCAGGGCCAGGGCCACCACGGAGCACAGGAGCAAGGGCCAGATCGGCCAGCCGGCGGCTTGTATGATCGAAAACAAGGTTGTCCCCGTCTGAAAAACGGCCGCAGGCGGCCGGAAGAGTGCGCGGGATTATGACCCCAGCCTCCGCCCCTCCAGCCCGTAACTCCCCCTGTGCAGCGGCGCTCGCGCCATCCACCGTTGCTGTGGATAACTTTGTGGGCAAACGCGTGGTGGCGGCCGCGGAAGGCCGTGAAATCAAGGCCTTGGACAACTTGCCTCAAGTTTGAGCAGCGGAATTCGAATTGAAAAACAAGGCCTTATGTGCTCATGACGGCGCCGTGACCTGCGGCATGAGCCGAAATCGCCCGCCAGCCCAGCATTGGCGCGGCTGTGGACTTCCCGGCCCGCGCCGGCATTGGGTTTGCGCGTGATTGAGCCGCGCGAAGCCGCTTCAAACCGTCGTGTCTGGGGTGTGGCGGGGTTGCTGGAGGCCGTCGGCCAGAGCCTGGCCGAGCGCTTTTCCGTGGTGGCGGTGGGCGGCGAGCTGACCGGCTTCACCCGCGCGGCCAGCGGCCACTGCTACTTCGGCCTGAAGGACGCCGACGGGCAGGCCGCCAGCCTGCGCTGCGCGATGTTCCGGCGCGCCGCGGCGATGCTGGACTTCGCCCCCGCCGACGGCGCGCTGGTGGAGCTGCGCGGCCGCGTGGCCGTCTACGAGCCGCGCGGCGAACTGCAGTTCGTCGTCGAGGCGATGCGGCGCGCCGGCGCCGGCACGCTATACGAGCAGTTCCTGAAGCTGCGCGCCCGGCTGGCCGCCGAAGGCCTGTTCGACGAGTCGGTCAAGCGGCCGCTGCCGGCGCTGCCGCGGCGCATCGGCGTCGTCACGTCGACGGCCGGCGCGGCGCTGCACGACGTGCTGACCGCGCTGGCCCGCCGCGCGCCGCAGGTGCAGGTGGTCGTCTACCCCAGCCCGGTGCAGGGCGCGGAGGCGCCGCCGGCGCTGGTGAACGCGCTGCGCATCGCCAACGCGCGTGCCGAGGTGGACCTGCTGCTGCTGGTGCGCGGCGGCGGTTCGCTGGAGGACCTGTGGGCCTTCAACGACGAGCGTCTGGTTCGGGCGGTGGCGGCGTCGCCGCTGCCGGTCGTCTGCGGCGTGGGCCACGAGACCGACGTGACGCTGTGCGACCTGGCCGCGGACCTGCGGGCGCCGACGCCCACCGCCGCGGCGGAGCTGGCCGCGCCGTCGCGCCAGACCCTGCTGCAGCACCTCGCCAGCCTGGAGCGCCGCCTGGCCATGCGCACCGAGCAGCGCCTGCAGGCGCTGGCCCAGCGGCTGGACCGCATCGCCCAGCGGCTGTGCCGCCCCAGCGACGCGCTGGCCCGCCAGCGCCGGCTGCTGGACCTGCTGGCCCAGCGGGCCGCCGCGGCGCCGGGTCGGCGGCTGGAGCTGCAGCGACAGCGGCTGGCCCACCTGGCGCAGCGCCAGCAGCGGGCGCGGGCCGAGCTGCTGCGCCGCCATGCCGCGCGGCTGGACGGGTTGCAGGCCCGGCTGCAGGCCCTGGACCCGCGCCACGTGCTGGCGCGCGGCTACGCCTGGCTGGACGACGGCGCCGGTGGCGCGGTCACGTCGGTGCAGGCGCTGCAGCCCGGCGCCCAGGTGCGCGCGGTGCTGGCCGACGGCAGCGCCGACCTGCAGGTTCTGGGGGTAAGGCCTTCGCCACAGGGGTGATCGCCGCTCCCTACAATCTTGCGGTTTCCCTTCCCCCCAACACCTGAGGATTCCACGATGGAACACACGCTGCCCCCGCTGCCTTACCCGATCGATGCCCTGGCGCCGCACTACAGCAAGGAAACCCTCGAGTTCCACCACGGCAAGCACCACAACGCCTACGTGGTCAACCTCAACAACCTGCAGAAGGGCACCGAGTTCGAG
>CAXDTK010000291.1:0-6455 GCA_963992225.1 uncultured Comamonadaceae bacterium
GGGGTCGTCTCAGAAAACGGAAAATAAAGCACGCTAAGCCGGTTGCAGCGGCCGTAGCGGCCTGAACTTGCCCGCGCCGATCTTGGCGCTGCTGCGCCAGAGGTAATCGCCGGTCAGGTTGATGTGCTCCCAGCCGAGCGGCGACAGGTACTGCAACAGGCCGTCATCGACGGCTTGACCGTGGCCACGCAAGGCGTTCGCGGCCCGCTCCAGATAGACCGTGTTCCATAGCACGATGGCCGCCGTCACCAGGTTGAGGCCGCTGGCCCGGTAGCGCTGCTGCTCGAAGCTGCGGTCGCGGATTTCCCCCAGGCGGTTGAAGAACACGGCGCGGGCCAGCGCGTTGCGCGCCTCGCCTTTGTTCAGCCCGGCATGCACGCGGCGGCGCAGCTCGACGCTTTGCAGCCAGTCCAGGATGAACAGTGTGCGCTCGATGCGTCCCAGCTCACGCAGGGCGACGGCCAGGCCGTTCTGGCGCGGGTAGCTGCCAAGCTTCCTGAGCATCAGCGAGGCCGTCGCCGTGCCCTGCTTGATCGAGGTGGCCATCCGCAGGATTTCATCCCAATGGGCGCGGACGTGCTTGATGTTGAGCGTGCCGCCGATCATCGGTTTCAACGCCTCGTAGGTGGCATCGCCCTTCGGGATGTAGAGCTTGGTGTCGCCCAGGTCACGAATGCGCGGGGCGAAGCGGAAGCCCAGCAGGTGCATCAACGCGAAGACGTGGTCCGTGAACCCTGCCGTGTCGGTGTAGTGCTCCTCGATCCGCAGGTCGGATTCGTGATACAGCAGGCCGTCGAGCACGTAGGTCGAGTCGCGCACGCCGACGTTCACGACCTTGGTGTGGAACGGCGCGTACTGGTCGGAGATATGGGTGTAGAACGTCCGCCCTGGGCTGCTGCCGTATTTCGGATTGATGTGGCCGGTGCTCTCGGCCTTGCTGCCGGTGCGGAAGTTCTGGCCGTCCGACGATGACGTGGTGCCGTCGCCCCAATGCTCGGCGAAGGGATGTCGGAACTGCGCGTTGACCAGCTCGGCCAGTGCCGCCCCGTAGGTTTCGTCGCGGATGTGCCAGGCTTGCAGCCAGGCCAGCTTGGCGTAGGTCGTGCCGGGGCACGATTCCGCCATCTTGGTCAGGCCCAGGTTGATCGCGTCGGCGAGGATCGTGGTCAGCAACAGGTTTTTGTCCTTGGCCAGGTCGCCTGACTTCAGGTGGGCGAAGTGCCGGGTGAAGCCCGTCCATTCGTCTACCTCCAGCAGCAATTCGGTGATCTTGACGTGCGGTAGGATCATCGCCGTCTGGTCGATCAGGGCCTGTGCGGTATCGGGCACCGCCGCATCGAGCGGCGTGATCTTCAGGCCCGACTCCGTGATGATGGCGTCCGGCAGCTCGTTGGCCAGCGCCATGCGGTTGACGGTGGCGAGCTGCGTTTCCAGCAGCGTCAGCCGGTCATGCAGGTACTGGTCGCAATCGGTGGCCACGGCCAGCGGCAATTCGCTGGCCTGCTTGAGGCTGGCGAATTTCGCGGGCGGCACCAGGTAGTCCTCGAAGTCCTTGAACTGGCGCGAGCCTTGCACCCAGATGTCGCCGGAGCGCAGCGCGTTCTTCAGCTCCGACAGCGCGCACAGTTCGTAGTAGCGCCGGTCGATGCCGGTGTCGGTCATCACCAGCTTCTGCCAGCGCGGCTTGATGAACTCGGTCGGCGCGTCGGTGGGCACCTTGCGGGCGTTGTCGCTGTTCATGCTGCGCAGCACCTCGATGGCGTCGAGTACGTCCTTGGCGGCGGGCGCGGCCCGCAACTTGAGCACGTCGAGAAATTCCGGCGCGTAGCGGCGCAGCGTGGCGTAGCTCTCGCCGATGCGGTGCAGGAAATCGAAGTCCTCGGGTTGCGCGAGCCGCTGCGCTTCGGTGACGCTCTCGGCGAAAGCATCCCAGGACATGACGGCCTCGATGGCGGCGAACGGATCGCGGCCCGCTTGCTTGGCCTCGATCAGCGCCTGGCCGATGCGCCCGAACAGCCGCACCTTGGCATTGATCGCCTTGCCGGATGCCTGGAACTGCTGCTGATGCTTGTTCTTGGCGGCATTGAACAGCTTGCCCAGGATGCGGTCATGCAGGTCGATGATTTCGTCGGTGACGGTGGCCATGCCCTCGATGGCGAGCGCCACCAGGGTCGCGTAACGCCGCTGCGGCTCGAACTTCGCCAGGTCGGCGGGCGTCATCTGGCCGCCCTCGCGGGCGATCTTGAGCAGCCGGTTCTGGTGAACCAGCCGCTCGATGCCGGAGGGCAGGTCGAGCGCCTGCCACGCCTTGAGGCGTTCGATGTGTTCCAGCATGTGCCGCGAGTTCGGTTTGACCGGGGATTGCCGCAGCCAGGCCAGCCACGTCGTCTTGCCGTTGTCGCGGCGCTTGAGCAGATCGTCGAGGCGACGGCGATGCACGTCCGTCAGCGGCTCAGCCAAGGCGTCGTAGAGACGCCGGTTGGCGCGGGTAATCGCTTCGGCGCTCGCCCGCTCGACGGCGTTGAGGGCGGGCACAATGACCGACTGCCGCCGCAGGTGCTCGATCAAGGCTCTGGCCAGCACGATGCCCTTGTCGGTTTGCATGGCCAGCTCGGTCAGCAACTGGACAGCCTGCCGGTAGTGGCCAATCGTGAACGGCTGGAAGCCGAACACCGTTTGCAGCTCGACCAGGTGCTCGCGTCGGGTCTGCTCACGCTGCCCGTACTCGTCCCAGCTTTCGATGCCGACCTTGAGCTGGTTGGCGACCAGTCTCAGCAATGGCGGGAACGGTGGCTCATCAGCGCCAAGGATGACGCCGGGAAAGCGCAGGTAGCAGAGCTGCACCGCGAAGCCCAGCCGATTGGCCGGGCCGCGCCGCTGCCGGATGATGGAGAGGTCGCTTTCGCTGAACGTGTAGTGACGGATCAACTCATCCTTGGTGTCCGGCAACGCCAGCAGGCTTTCGCGCTCGGCGGCGGAGAGGATCGAACGGCGGGGCATGCGGTTTCCTTCTTCTTGAAAACGTAGGTTTGTGACAAGCCCGCCAAGGCAACCGGCGCGGCACGGGAATCAAGGCATTGCGATTCTCGAAAATAGTTCTTGAAATTCTATTCTTGATTGCATATCATCTCAACGAGTTTCGATAAGAAAGGATGCCCATGCGACCGTCTGTTGTGCTTGACATGAAGCGAAGCGCAGTGCGTGAAGCGGTAGGCCGCTTTCGCGCCGCGAACCCGCGCGTCTTCGGCTCGGTGCTGCATGGCACCGACCGGGATGGCAGCGACCTCGACCTGTTGGTCGATGCGCTGCCCGGTGCCACGTTGTTGGACTTGGGCGATTTGGAAGAAGAACTGAAATCGCTGCTCGGCGTTGACGTCGATCTGCTGACTCCCGGCGACCTGCCGCCGAAGTTCCGGGCCAAGGTGCTCGCGGAGGCGCAACCGATATGAGCGAGAACCGCCTGCCCGATTACCTCGACCACATTCAGCAGGCCGCAACCGATGCGCGCAGCTTCGTGGAAGGGATGGCCAAGGACGACTTCTTGGCCGACAAGCGCACCCAGCAGGCCGTCATCATGAGCCTGATCGTCATCGGCGAGGCGGCCACAAAGGTGATGGATGGCTACGTCGAGTTCACCCAGGCGCATGCCGACGTGCCGTGGCGCAGCATGCGCAATATGCGTAATCGCATGGCTCACGGCTATTTCGACATCAACCTCGATGTGGTGTGGGAGACGGTACAGGAATGGCTGCCGGCGTTGCTCCAGCAATTGCCCGCCGTGCGTCAGGATGCCGACGATGAAGACCGTAACGACAAAGGCATGGAGCCATGACCAATCAAGCCGCCGATGTTCGGCCCCTCTGGCGTGTTCGATCCCGCGACCTATGAGCCGCGCTCGGGCAAGACCTTCTGGATGGCCGCAACGGACGAGAGTTCGCTGGTGGGCAAGGAGGCAGCAGCCGACACGCTCATCGGCAACTGCACGACCGCACGACCAGCCTCCCGTTCAAATTCGAGTTAGAACTCATATCCAGCCTGTCTGGGGGCACTGTGAAAGAGGGATCTCCGATGACTGTTGAATCGAGAATATTTTCTGTAGCCGAGTATGTTCAGCCGTCCGAAGGCGAGCCTATTCGTTCCGTTGTGCTTGAAACCCGAGACTCAATTATCGTGGTTTGGCATGTCCATCCCGGGCAGGAAATTGCGGCTCACATTCATCCTCACGGCCAAGACACGTGGACTGTTTTGTCGGGAATGGCTGATTACTTTCAGGGCAATGGGATTGTTCGTGCCCTCAGGGAAGGTGAGATAGCCGTGGCAAGACCGGGCCAAGTGCACGGGGCGCGAAATACAGGTACCGAGCCATTTGTGTTCGTCTCGGTTGTGGCATCAGCCAATGCCGGTTTCGTATTGGCTGAGCGATAGAGCCCAATCTCTGGAGTTGGTCCAATGAGCGGTCGGGGAGATAGGTAACAGACATGCAGCGGACACGGCTGCTAAACCAGGTCGCAAACCTCCTTGCGTCGCAGCGTGCCGCAAGCGACGCGATCAATCGAATGGGGTCGGCATGAGACTGAACACCATCCAGTTCCCGACCGCGTAGCCGCCTGTCCTGCCGATCAGGTCTTGACCATCGACGCCTGGGATCAGTCCTGAATGTTCTTGGAGACCACTACGTTATGAGCCGCAGCCGCCGCAAAACACCCATCGTCGGGCACACGACCTGCGGCAGCGAGCGCGAGGACAAGAAGCTCTGGCATCAGCGCTGGCGCACCCGTGAGCGCACGGCGCTGACCAGCGCGTCGCCCGAAGCCCTGAGCGCCCATCTGCCCCTGCTGGAAAACCAGGCCAGCAGCGTCTGGTCGATGGGCAAGGATGGCCGCTCCTACTGGCCCGTCAAGCGCCAGGCCGCCACGGCGGATCGCATCGCCAATCACAAGGGACGCAACCCGCAAGAACGCGCCTCCCTGAAAAAGCGCCTGCTGCGCAAGTGGATGAGCAAATGAAGCTCTCCTTCCATCAGCACATTGCGCTGTTCTGGATGATCGGTGCTCCGGGCGTCTTCGCGCCCGTGATCGAGAACGCCAAGCGGCCCGATGCCGGCGCCGTCATGGCGTGGGGTGTCGCGATCGTGGCGGTGATGATCCTCTTCACCCCTTTGCTGCTGCGCTGTCCACCATTCCGGCGCTGGTATGGCCGGACGGATGCGCTGTCGGAGCGGCAGCGCCAGGCGCTTGCCGAGCGCGGCCTGCGCCGCTACTACCAGACCGCTTTCGATGACGGCTACGTGCCCCGCGTGATGCCCTACGTGTGGCGCATCATCTGGACGGTCGGCGGGTTGATGGCTGTGACCGCCGTACTGCCTACCAACACCGGACGGCCAGCCTTCGATGCCTTGGTGGTCTTCTCGACCTGGTATCCGATAGGCGTGATGCTGCTGGTTTTCGCGTCGAGGCCCCTTGGCCGGTTGATTCGCCAAAGAGCACAGGAGCGGCGGAAATGAGCACGTCAACCATCGAGGCGCTGGCCAGCGCCTGGGCAAGGATTGCCGAGGAAGCGGAATTCCCCGCTGACTACGAGGGGACTGCCACACCACAAGCGCATCGGGCTAGCGAAGCTATTCAGGAGCAGATTCGGGAGCGCATCGTCGCCACCAACGACATGCGGCTGTTCAGCCTGCTGCACCTGCTGGGTCAGGCGTCGCTGCGCATGGAGCAAGCGCTGTGGCCGGAGGATTACGAGCGGATGACGCGCGAGGTTGAGGAAGCCCTGCGGCAAGCCACCGACGCCAACGCCAGATCGTACACCCACGAAGAAGTGATGCAGGCGATGCAGGAACGCATCGACCGGGCGCGAGACAAGCCATGTTGATTGGCTATGCGCGCGTCTCGACGCAGGATCAGAACCTGGAGCTGCAACGCGAAGCCTTGAGCAAGGCCGGATGTAAAAAGGTCTTCGAGGACAAGGTGAGTGGCACGCGGGCAGACCGGCCTGGCTTGGCCAAGACGCTCGAAATGCTGCGCGAAGGCGATACTTTGGTCGTCTGGAAGCTCGACCGGCTGGGCCGGTCGGTCAAGCAACTGGTTGATCTGGTCGGCGATCTGCACAAGCACGGTGTCCAGTTCAGGAGCCTCACCGACTCCATCGACACCGGCACACCATCCGGGCGGTTCTTCTTCCACGTCATGGCGAGCCTTGCCGAAATGGAGCGCGAGCTGACCGTCGAGCGCACCCGCGCCGGGCTGGAAGTCGCCAAGCAGCTCGGCCGCAAAGGCGGCCGCAAGCCGAAGATGACCGACAGCAAGATCGAGTCGGCCAAGAAGCTGCTGGCCAGCGGGGTGCCGCCCAAGGACGTGGCCAAGAACCTCGGCGTGTCCATTCCGACGCTGTACCGCTGGGTGCCAGCCTCCACGCACGCTTAGCGTGCTTTATTTTCCGTTTTCTGAGACGACCCC
>CAXDTK010000292.1:0-6445 GCA_963992225.1 uncultured Comamonadaceae bacterium
CGGCGACGCTGCCCACCGCGTCCACCAGCATGCCCATCTGCCGCACGGCGGCCTGGGCCTCGGTGCGCAGTGCCCGGTTGGCCGACAGGATCAGCAGCTGGCAGCCGGCCAGCGGCCGCGAGTTGCCGCCCAGGCGTTCGGCCTCCGCCTCCAGCCGGGCATGGGTGCTGTCCAGCGGCGGCGCTTCGTCGGGCGCGAGCTGGTTGAACTCCAGCGTCAGCAGCGTGATGCCGGCCTCCTGCTCGCGCAGCGGCAGCACGCCCAGCGTCAGCGCGGTCTGCTCCAGCAGACGCCAGGCCAGCGAATCCAGCCCCGGCGAATCGCGCGGCTCGGCCGCGTCGCCGCCCAGCAGGTCCAGCGAGCGGTGGGCGAAGCGGCAGCTCAGCCGCGCCTTGACCGGCCAGGGCGTCAGGTCCAGCCGCAGGTCGACGGAGGAATACGTGTTGGTCAGCGCCCAGTCCATCAGCGCGTTGAGCAGCGCGAACAGCAGCGCGCCGTCGGCCCAGATCTCCACCGGCTGCAGCGACTGGCGCACCTGCACGCCGCGTGCCTGGGTCTCGCGGCTGCGCTGCGCCAGCACGTTGCGCAGCATCTGCGTGAGGTGCTGGCGCTCGCGGTTCAGGCGCAGCCGGCCGGAAGCCAGCCGGGCCAGCTGCTGGCCCAGCATGCCGGCGGTGCGGGCGTCGTCCACGCTGCGGCGCAGCAGGCGCAGGCCGCGGCGGTCGATCTGGCCGGTGGTGGCGAGGTTCTGGATCTGTTCCAGCGCGGCGCTCAGCGGCCCGGCGATCTCCGCGCCCAACTGCTGGACGATGTCCGCCCACTGCACCGGCGTGGGCTCAGGCATGACATCGTTGGCGGCGCTGACGGGCGCGGAGGGAGGCGGCTTGGACATGACCCCGGGGTGGCGAAGTCGCGGCAGATGGTTCTAGGTGGTGGGCCCGCCGCAACATGGACTTACATCCTGGGGATGGACAGCCGCCATTCCCATCCCCCGTGCAGGGGGAAACCCTTGGTTCAGGGGCGGGTAAGCACTCAGCCGATCACGCCCGCAGCGCGCCAGTTCGTGATGTCCTGCACGGAACAGCCGGCTTCGCGCAAAAGTTCGTCGCTGTGCTGCCCGAGCAGCGGCGGCGCGTGGCGGTACTGCACCGGCGTCGCGGACAGCTTCATCGGGCTGGCGATGAGGCGCAGGTCGGGCGTCAGCGGGTGCTCCAGCCCGACGACGGCGCCGCGCGCCTGCGCCTGCGGGTCGGCCAGCGCCTCGGCGATGGAATTGATCGAGCCGCAGGGCACCTTGGCCGCCTCCAGCGCCGCCAGCCAGTCGGCGCGCGGGCGCTGGCGCACGACGGCTTCCAGCATCGGCACCAGCAGCGCCCGGTGGCGCACCCGCTCGGCGTTGGTCGCGAAGCGCGCGTCCGCGGCCCATTCCGGGTGGCCGGCGATCTCGCAGAACTTGGCGAACTGGCGGTCGTTGCCTACCGCCAGGATGAGGTGGCCGTCGCAGGTCTCGAACACCTGGTAGGGCACGATGTTCTGGTGCGCGTTGCCCATGCGGCCCGGCGCCTTGCCGCTGCACAGGTAGTTGCTGCCCAGGTTGGCGAGCATGGCCAGCTGGGTGTCGAACAAGGCCATGTCGATGACCTGGCCCTGGCCGGTGGCGTCGCGGTGGCGCAGCGCGGCCAGGATGGCGACGGTGGCGTACATGCCCGTGAACAGGTCGGCCACGGCCACGCCCACCTTCTGAGGCCCGCCGCCCGGCAGGTCGTCGCGCTCGCCGGTGACGCTCATCAGCCCGCCCATGCCTTGCACGGCGTAGTCGTAGCCGGCACGTTCGGCGTAGGGGCCGGTCTGGCCGAAGCCGGTGATGGAGCAGATGACCAGGCCCGGGTGCTCGGCCAGCAGGCTCTGCGCGTCCAGCCCATAGCGGGCCAGGTCGCCGACCTTGAAGTTCTCGACCAGCACGTCCACCTGGCCGGCGAGCCTGCGCACGATGGCCTGGCCCTCGGGCCTGGACAGGTCCACGGCCAGCGAGCGCTTGTTGCGGTTGGCACCCAGGAAATAGGCGGCCTCGGTCGTGTCCCGGCCGTCGGCGTCCTTCAGGTAAGGCGGGCCCCAGGCGCGCGTGTCGTCGCCATTGCCGGGCCGCTCGATCTTGATGACGTCGGCGCCCAGGTCGGCCAGCGTCTGGGTGCACCAGGGGCCGGCCAGCACGCGGGACAGGTCCAGCACGCGCACGCCGGCCAGGGCTTGGGGAGAGGGCATGGGTTGCATCGCCGAATTGTCGTGGGGCCGCGGCCGATAATTCGGCCATGCGCCTGAGCCCGATCGCCGGATTTGCCCTGATGCTGCTGGCCGCCTGCCAGCCGGCGCTGAACTGGCGCGAGACCCGGCCGGCCGGCGCCGGGGTGGTGGCGGCCTTCCCCTGCAAGCCGGATGTCGACCACCGCGCCGGCATGGGCCTGGCCCAGTGCGAAGCCGGCGGGTTGGGTTTTGCGCTGTCCTGGGCGGACACGCCCGATCCGACGCGGGCCGGCGCGGCGCTGACGGCCATGACCCGGGCCCTGGCCGCCAAGCTGGGCCAGCCGCTGCCGGCGCCCCAGCCCGTCGCGGTACCTGGCATGACGCCGTTGCCGGAGGCCGCCCAGCACCGCCTGGCCGGTGCGGGCGGCGTCACGCGGGTCGCCGTGTTCGCGCTGGGCGGCCGGGTCTACCAGGCGCTGATGACTGCCCGCCGCGACGACCCCGCCGCGTGGGAGGCCTTCCTGGCCGGGTTGCGGGTCGAGCCCGCCCGCTAACATCCCGGTCATGCCCAATCTGCTCGTGATCGCCCACGCGCCGCTCGCCTCGGCGCTGCGGCAGGTGGCCGAACACACCTTTCCTGACTGCGCCCCTACGCTGACGGTGCTCGACGTGCACCCCGGCATGTGCGCCGACGACGTCGAGACGGCCGCGCGCGCGCTGATGGCCGCGGCCGGCCAGCCCGAGTGGCTGGTGCTGACCGACGTGTTCGGCGCCACCCCCTGCAACGGCGCGCTGCGCCTGGCGGGCGCGCAGGTGCAGGTGCTCAGCGGGGTCAGCGTGCCCATGCTGTGGCGCACGCTCTGCTATGCCAGCCAGGCGTCGCTGACCGAACTCGCGCGGCGTGCCGTGCAGGGTGGGGTCAGCGGCGTCGTTGCCACGCCCTCCTTGCCTCCCGACGCATGATCAAGTCCACCCTCACCATCAGCAACAAGCTGGGTCTGCACGCGCGCGCCTCGGCCAAGCTCACCAAGCTGGCCGGCAGCTTCAAGTGCGACGTCTACATGAGCCGCAACGGCCGGCGCGTGAACGCCAAGAGCATCATGGGCGTCATGATGCTGGCCGCCGGCATCGGGGCGAGCGTGGAACTGGAGACCGACGGCGAGGACGAACAGGCCGCCCAGGACGCCATCACGGCGCTGGTCAACGACAAGTTCGGCGAAGGCCAGTGAGCTGAACGGGCCGCCGCGGCTCAGCCCGCGATGCGGCGAAAGCGGGCCGGCAGGTCGGCGGTGCGCAGCAGCAGCGGCAGGTCGGCGGTGTTGAAGTCGGGGTCCCAGGCCGGCTCGCCCATCAGCTTGGCGCCGCAGCGCAGGTAGCCGCGGATCAGCGCCGGCGGCTCGACGGCCAGGTCCTGGCGCAGGTGCTCGATCGGCAGGCGCAGCCGGGGGCGCACCTGGCAGTCGATCGGCGCCAGGTGCTGGGCGGCGATCTGCTTCCACAGGCTGGCCGCGAAATGACCGCCATCGCGCATGCTGACGCTGGCGCAGCCGATGACGGTGTCCAGCCCGTTGCGGGCCATGAATTCCGCCAGGGCCCCCCACAGTGCAAGGATGGCGCCGCCGCTGCGGTGGTCCGGGTGCACGCAGGAGCGGCCGATCTCGGCGACACGCGAGCGCATGCCGCGCAGCCGCGTGAGATCGAACTCGGTGTCGCTGTACAGGCCGCCGGCCCGCTTGGCCGCGGCCGGCGTCAGCACCCGGTAGGTGCCGATGACCGGGCCGGGTTCGCCGTCCTCGCCGCCGGCCCGCACCAGCAGGTGCTCGCAGTAGGCGTCGAACAGGTCGACATCCAGGCCGGCCGGCGCGCCCTGGGGCGGCGCGAGGCGCGCGCCCATCTCGACGGCGAAGACCTGATGGCGCAGGGCCTGCGCCTCACGGACCTCGGCGTCGCTGGCGGCCCAGCTGACGCTGAGGCGGGTGGCGAGGGCGCGCTCGGGGCGCGGCAGGGCTGCGACGTTCGACGGCGCAAACGTGACGATTTGGCTGCGGTTCATGGCCGCCATGCTGTTCGGTCGGTTTGACGTAGCGGTGAATGCCCTATGAAAAAACCATGACGCGACGGCTGGCGATCAGCGGCTACATTGGGCCCTCGATCTGCGGAGCGCACGGATGAGTTTTCAGGTCTTCGGCATTGCGGTCTCGCGCGGCGTCGCCATCGGTCGCGCGGTGCTGGTGGCCTCCAGCCGCGTCGACGTCGCGCACTATTTCGTCACGCCGGACGAGGTGCGGGCCGAGATAGCCCGCCTGCTGCGCGGCCGGGACGCGGTGGTCCACGAGCTCGCCACCCTGAAGGAGGAGCTGCCTGAGGATGCGCCGCATGAGCTCGCCGCGCTGCTGGACGTGCACCTGATGCTGCTGCACGACGAGGCGCTGACCGGCAGTGCCAGCCAATGGATCGTCGACCGCCACTACAACGCGGAATGGGCGCTGTCGGCGCAGCTGGAGGTGCTGGCCCGGCAGTTCGACGAGATGGAGGACGACTACCTGCGCGAGCGCAAGGCCGACCTGGAGCAGGTGGTGGAGCGAGTGCTGCGCGCGCTGGCCGACGAACTCGGCGACGTGCCCGCGCCGGCGGTGCCGCGTGACTTCGGCGGCGAAGACCCGCTGCTGCTGGTGGCGGCCGACATCTCGCCCGCCGACATGATCCAGTTCAAGCGCAGCGTCTTCCGCGGCTTCATCACCGACATCGGCGGCAAGACCTCGCACACCGCCATCGTCGCGCGCAGCATGGACATCCCGGCGGTCGTCGGCACGCGCGAAGCGTCTCGGCTGATCATGCAGGACGACTGGGTCATCATCGACGGCGATGCCGGCACCGTGATTGTCAACCCCTCGCCCATCGTGCTGGAGGAGTACCGCTTCCGCCAGCGCCAGAGCGAGCTGGAGCGCGCCCGCCTGGCACGGCTGCGCCACACGCCCGCGGTGACGCTGGACGGCGAGCAGGTCGAGTTGCACGCCAACATCGAGCTGCCGGCCGATGCCGACGCCGCGGTCATCGCCGGGGCCACCGGCGTGGGCCTGTTCCGCAGCGAGTTCCTGTTCATGAACCGCGACGGCGAACTGCCCACCGAGGAGGAGCAGTTCAGCGTCTACAAGTCGGCCGTCGAGGCGATGCGGGGCATGCCGGTCACCATCCGTACCGTGGACATCGGCGCCGACAAACCGCTGGACCGGCTCAGCGTGTCGGAGCTGCGCCATGAACATGTGCTGAATCCCGCCATGGGCCTGCGCGCCATCCGCTGGAGCCTGGCCGAGCCCAGCATGTTCCGCCAGCAGCTGCGGGCGATCTACCGGGCCAGCGCGTTCGGCAAGGTCCGCCTGCTGATTCCGATGGTGGCCCACCTCAGCGAGGTGCGGCAGATCCTCGAGACGCTGAAGAAGGTGCAGCAGCAGCTGACCGACGCCGGGCATGCGTTCACGCACGTCGAGCTGGGCGTGATGGTCGAGATTCCGGCGGCGGCCGTGATGCTGCCGCTGCTGCTGCGGCATGTGGACTTCGTCTCCATCGGCACCAACGACCTGATTCAGTACACCCTGGCCATCGATCGCGCGGATGAGGCGGTCGCCCATCTCTACGATCCCTGGCACCCGGCGGTGTTGCAACTGATTAGCCAGTCCATTGCCCAAGCGCGGGCTGCGGGCAAGGGCGTCAGCGTGTGCGGCGAGATGGCGGGTGATCCCGAGTTCACGGAGCTGCTGCTGTCCATGGGCCTGCGCAGCTTCTCCATGCATCCGTCGCAGATCCCCGCCGTCAAACAACGGGTGCTGCGCGCGGAAACCCAGCGCTTGGCCGCGGCGCTGCCACGGGTGCTCAACAGCGAAGACCCCAAGGCGATGGCCGACAAAGAGATGGCCACGATACGCACCGGGCCTGCTGTGCATTGAGTCGGCAGTCTTTGGGACCGACCGACGACGAAGGCGCCACATAGATATGGCACGGCGCCAGCCGCTTCGCGCCGAAGGCTCTATATGTATGCAGCCGGAACGCCGGGCCTTCAAGCAATTTCTCGGACCTTCTTGCGCGCCGCAAAAAACCTGTGCTACAGTCATGGGCTTCGCTGATCACAGCGCTGCCAGCCGGAAGCGGCAAGTAGTTCGAGATGAGTGAGGCGGGCTGAAAAGTCCGGGTGGGCTTGAAAAAGTCG
>CAXDTK010000293.1:0-6404 GCA_963992225.1 uncultured Comamonadaceae bacterium
ACGACTTGGAAACGGGCTGGGCTGGGGAGCACCGTCACCTTCGCCAATGCCGGCGTGCACGACCCCTCGGTGATCCGCGCCGACGGCCAGTTCTACGTGTTCGGCTCGCACCTGGCCGCGGCCCGCTCGCCCGACCTGATGAACTGGACCAAGCTGGCCGATGGCGTCAACGACGCCAACCCGCTGTTCGGCAACAAGGTCACCACCGAGCTGGCCGAGACGCTGGCCTGGGCCCAGACCACCACGCTGTGGGCGCCCGACGTGACCCGGCTGCCCGACGGCAAGTTCGCCATGTACTACTGCGCCTGCAAGGGCGACTCGCCGCGCTCGGCGCTGGGCATCGCGCTGGCAGCCAAGGTGGACGGGCCCTACGTCAACAAGCAGATCCTGCTGAAGTCCGGCATGTGGGGCCTGCCCAGCGAGGACGGCACGGTCTACGACGCCACCAAGCACCCCAACGTGGTGGACCCGGCCGTGTTCACCGATGCCACCGGCAAGCTGTGGATGGTCTACGGCTCCTACTCGGGCGGCCTGTTCATCCTGCAGCTGGACGCGGCCACCGGCCTGCCGCTGGCGGGCCAGGGCTACGGCAAGCACCTGATGGGCGGCAACCATGCGCGCATCGAGGGCGCCTACGTGCTCTACCACCCGCAAAGCCAGTACTACTACCTGTTCGTCTCCTTCGGCGGGCTGGACGCGGTGGGCGGCTACAACGTGCGCGTGGCCCGCTCGCGCGCGCCGGACGGCCCCTACGTGGACGGCGCCGGCAAGGACATGGCCACCGTCAAGGGGGCCGCCGGCACGGTGTTCGACGACGCCAGCATCGCCCCGCACGGCATGAAGCTGATGGGCAACCACCAGTTCGCGCTGGCCGCCGGCGAGACCGGCACGGCGCTGGGCTATGTCTCGCCGGGCCACAACTCGGCCTACTACGACGCGGCCACGCAGCAGCAGTTCATCGTCTTCCACAGCCGCTTCCCCGGCACCGGCGAGGCGCATGAGATCCGCGTGCACGAGATGCACCTCAACGAGGACGGCTGGCCGGTCATCGCAGCGCTGCGCCATGCGCCGCTCGCGCTGGCCACGCCCGCGCAGACGGCCGACGTCAGCGCGGCCCAGGCCGCGGGCACCTACAAGCTGGTCAACCACGGCAAGGACATCAGCGCCACCATCAAGGCCTCGGCCGCGGTGACGCTGAATGCCGACGGCAGCCTGACCGGCGGCATGACCGGCACGTGGACGCACCAGGGCAGCAACAAACTCAGCGTCGTGAGCGGCGGCGTGACCTATGCCGGCGTACTGTCGCGCCAGTGGAACCCCAACGCGAACGCCTTCGTCGTGAGCTTTTCGGCGCTGTCCGCAGGCGGCGTGGCGCTCTGGGCCGTGCGTACCGGCGCCTGACGATGAAGCGCCTGCTCGCCGCAATCGCCCTCGCGCTGTGTGCCCACGGCGCGGGGGCGGCGACGCAGGCTTTCCCGCTGGACCGCGTGCGGCTGCTGGACGGTCCCTTCCTGCAGGCGCAGGCGACCGACCTGCGCTACCTGATGGCGCTGGACGCCGAGCGCCTGCTGGCGCCCTTCCGCCGCGAGGCCGGCCTGCCCGTGCCGGTGCCGCCCTACGGCAACTGGGAGTCCACGGGCCTGGACGGCCACATGGGCGGGCATTACCTGTCGGCGCTGGCGCTGATGTGGGCCTCCACCGGCGACGCGCAGGTGAAGCAGCGGCTGGACCATGTCGTCGCCGAACTCAAGCGCTGCCAGGACGCCATCGGCACCGGCTACCTGGGCGGCATCCCGGACGGCGCCAAGGCCTGGGCCGAGGTGGGCCGCGGGCAGCTCAAGGTCGACAACTTCTCGGTCAACGGCCGCTGGGTGCCCTGGTACAACGTCCACAAGATGTTCGCGGGCCTGCGCGACGCCTGGGTGCATGCCGGCAGTGCCGACGCCCGCGCCATGCTCATCCGCCTGAGCGACTGGGCGCTGCGGCTGACGACGCCGCTTTCCGAGGCGCAGATGCAGGACATGCTGCGCAGCGAGTACGGCGGCATGAACGAGGTGCTGGCCGACGTGGCCCAGATGACCGGCGACCTGCGCTACCTGGCGCTGGCGCGGCGCTTCTCGCACCAGGCCGTGCTGCAGCCGCTGGCGGCCGGGCAGGACAAGCTGACCGGCCTGCACGCCAACACCCAGATCCCCAAGGTCATCGGCGCCGCCCGCATCGCGCAGATCGCGGGTGAGGACGAGGGCCAACGCGCCGCCGAGTTCTTCTGGAAGACGGTCACCGACAAGCGCACCGTCGCCATCGGCGGCAACAGCGTCAAGGAGCACTTCCACCCGGCCGACGACTTCAAGCCGATGTTGAACGAGGTCGAGGGCCCCGAGACCTGCAACAGCTACAACATGCTGAAGCTGACCGCGCTGCTGCAGCAGCAGGCTGCGCCCGGCGCGGTGGCGGGGCGCTACGCGGACTACTACGAGCGCACGCTCTACAACCACATCCTCGCCTCGCAGCACCCGCGCGACGGCGGCTTCGTCTATTTCACGCCCATGCGGCCGCAGCACTACCGCGTCTACTCGCAGGTGCACGAGGGCATGTGGTGCTGCGTCGGTTCGGGGCTGGAGAGCCACGCCCGCCACGGCGAGTTCATCTACGCGCAGGACGGCGACGCGCTGCACGTCAACCTCTTCGTCGCCTCCACGCTGGACTGGCGCGAGCGCGGCGTGCGCCTCACGCAGAGCACCCGCTTCCCCGACGAGGCGCGCACGCGGCTGACGGTGGACGGCACCGGCACGTTCGCGCTGAAGGTGCGCTACCCCGGCTGGGTGGCGCCTGGCGCCCTCAAGGTGAGGCTCAACGGCCGCCCCGTCGCCATCCACGCGCGGCCCGGCGGCCAGGTCGAATTGCGGCGCAGCTGGCAGGCTGGCGACCGGGTCGACGTGGAGCTGCCGATGCGCACGACGCTGGAGCCGCTGCCGGGCCAGAAGCAGTTCGTCGCCGTGCTGCACGGTCCCATCGTGCTGGCCGCGAAGACGCCGCAGCCGGGCGAGGCGCTGAACTTCCGCGCCGACGGCTCGCGCATGGGCCACATCGCGCAGGGCGCCGTCTGCCCGCAGGCGGCCGCGCCGGTGTTCGTCGCCCCCGGCGCCCGCGAGGCCGACATCGTGCGCCGCTTCAGGCCCGTGCCGGGGCAGCCGCTGACCTTCACGGCGCCCGGCCTGATCCAGGGCGCCGACCCGGGCGCCGCCGAGCTGCAGCTGATCCCCTTCTTCCGCCTGCACGATGCGCGCTACATGGTCTATTGGGCGCGCGCCACGCCGGCCCAGCAAAGCCTGTGGCGCGCCGAGCTGGCCCGCGCCGACGCGGACCGCCGTGCGCTGGACGCGCAGACCATCGACCAGGTCGCCCCCGGCGAGCAGCAGCCCGAGGCCGACCACGGTTTCCAGGGCGAGGGCGTCGAGACCGGCATCGCGCCGGCGGGCCGCTGGCGGCATGCGAAGCAGTGGTTCGGCTATGTGCTGAGCGACCCGCAGGCCCAGGCCCGCGCGCTGCAGCTGAGCTTCGCCCGCGGCGACGCGGGCCGGCGCTTCGACCTCGTCGTCAACGGCCAGACCATCGCCGACATCGAGCTGGGCCGGCCCGACGGCACGGACGAGATCTACACGCGCGAGTTCCCGCTGCCGGCGGCGCTGGTGCGCGCGGCCGGCGGCACACTGCAGGTGAAGTTCATCGCCCGGCCCGGCAGCATCGCCGGGGGGCTGTATGGCCTGCGGCTGCTGCGTTAGTTCGACTGACAAACCCACGGAGACATCGAATGAAGACCCTCATCGCCCGCCGCGCGCTGCTTGCCGCCGCCCTGTCCCTGCCCGCCTTCGGCGCCCTCGCCGCGCCGCTGGTCATGGGCTTCTCCCAGGTGGGCGCCGAGAGTGAATGGCGTACCGCCAACACCGCCTCCATCAAGGCCGCGGCCAAGGAGGCCGGCATCACGCTGAAGTTCGCCGACGCGCAGCAGAAGCAGGAGAACCAGGTCAAGGCCATCCGCAGCTTCATCGCGCAGAAGGTGGACGTCATCGCGTTCTCGCCGGTCGTGGAAAGCGGCTGGGACACGGTGCTCAAGGAAGCCAAGACCGCCGGCATCCCGGTCATCCTGACCGACCGCGCCGTCAAGGTGGCGGACCCCTCGCTGTACGTGACCTTCATCGGCTCGGACTTCGTCGAGGAAGGCCGCAAGGCCGCGCGCTGGCTGCTGGAGCGGGCCGCCAAGACGCCCAACGCCGCGCTGAACATCGTCGAGCTGCAGGGCACCGTGGGCTCGGCCCCGGCCATCGACCGCAAGAAGGGCTTCGAGGAAGTCATCAAGACCAACCCCAAGCTGCAGATCATCCGGTCGCAGTCGGGCGAGTTCACGCGCGCCAAGGGCAAGGAGGTGATGGAGTCCTTCCTGAAGCAGCGCGACAAGAAGATCGACGTGCTGTACGCGCACAACGACGACATGGCCATCGGCGCCATCCAGGCCATCGAGGAAGCCGGCCTGAAGCCGGGCGTGGACATCGTCATCATCTCCATCGACGGGGTGCGCGGCGCCTTCGAGGCCATGAAGGCCGGCAAGCTGAACGTGACCGTGGAGTGCAACCCGCTGCTGGGGCCGCAGCTGATGCAGCTGGCCAAGGATGTGGTGGCCAAGAAGCCGGTGGACAAGCGCATCACCGTCAACGAGGGCGTGTTCCCGGCCGAGGTGGCGGCGAAGGAATTGCCGAACCGGAAGTACTGAACGTGGTCGGGTGCTTCGGGTTGGTGGCCGGGCCCAGCCGGGCGAAATCCCGGCACTGCACTCACGCGGCGACGAGAAATTGCCAATGACAACCCACCCCGTGCTGGCCCTCTCCGGCCTCCACAAATCCTTCCCCGGCGTCAAAGCCCTCAGCAACGTCAGCCTGCGCCTGTTTCCCGGCGAGGTGCATGCGCTGATGGGCCAGAACGGTGCCGGCAAGTCCACGCTCATCAAGGTGCTGACGGGCCTGTACCAGCCCGACGCCGGCACCATCACGCTGGACGGGCACAGCATCGCCCCCAAGCGCACCGAAGACGCCCAGCGGCTGGGCATCCAGACCGTCTATCAAGAGGTCAACCTCTGCCCCAACCTCAGCGTGGCCGAGAACATCTGCGCCGGGCGCTTCCCGCGAAAGTGGGGCCGCATCGACTGGACCGCCGTCCACGCCGAAGCCAAACGCGTGCTCGCCCAGATGGACCTGGACATCGACGTCACCGCGCCGCTGTCGCGCTACTCGCTGTCCGTGCAGCAGATGGTGGCCATCGCCCGCGCGCTGCGCATTTCGGCCCGCGTGCTCATCCTCGACGAGCCCACCTCCAGCCTGGACGACGCCGCCGTGCAGCGCCTGTTCACCGTGCTCAAGCGGCTGCGCAGCCAGGGCCTGGCGATCCTGTTCGTGACCCATTTCCTGGACCAGACCTACGCGCTGGCCGACCGCATCACCGTCATGCGCAACGGCGAGACCGAGGGCGAGTACTTGGCCGCCGACCTGAGCCGCCTGGCCCTGGTCAACAAGATGGTGGGCGCGCCGCCCGACCAGCAGCCCACGCGCCTGCACAGCCGTGCCGCGGGCAGCGGTGCGCCGGTGCTGCAGGCCCGGGGCCTGGGCCGCAGCGGGGCGCTGCAGCCGCTGGACCTGGACCTGCGGCGCGGCGAGGTGCTGGGCCTGGCCGGCCTGCTGGGTTCGGGCCGCACCGAGGCCGCGCGGCTGCTGTTCGGCGCCGACACGGCCGACACGGGCCACATCGAGACCACCGGCCGCCGCGGCCGCTGGCGCTCGCCGCGCGAGGCCATCGCCGCCGGCATCGCCTTCTGCTCCGAGGACCGCAAGCACGAGGGCGCCATCCTCGACCTGTCCGTGCGCGACAACATCCTGCTGGCGCTGCAGGCGCGCGCCGGCCTGCGCCTGGTGCTCAGCCGCGAGCAGGCCCAGGCGCTGGCCGACGACTACATCCGCCGCCTGGGCATCAAGACGCCCAGTGCCGACACGCCCATTGGCCAGCTCAGCGGCGGCAACCAGCAGAAGGCCTTGCTGGCCCGCTGGCTGGCCACCGAGCCGGCCGTGCTCATCCTGGACGAACCCACCCGCGGCATCGACGTGCGCGCCAAGGAGGATCTGATGGACGCCGTGCGCGCGCTGGCCCACCGCGCGGACGGCGCCGATGCAGACGCCGGCATGGCCGTCGTCTTCATCTCGTCCGAGCTGCCCGAGGTGCTGCACTGCAGCGACCGCGTGCTGGTGCTGCGCGACCGCCGCGCCGCCGGCCTGTACCAGCGCGGTGAGCTGGACGAGCGCAGCGTGCTCGAAGTCATCGCCGCCGAGCCCGCCACCGCATGAACGCCCCGCCCTCACTCG
>CAXDTK010000294.1:0-6387 GCA_963992225.1 uncultured Comamonadaceae bacterium
GTCGTGGCGGGGCGCGGGTTTCGAACGCAGCCGCCGCCAGCTGTCCCCGATAGCCTGGTGCGCCAAGCCGGCGAGGCCGCGAAGGGTCAGGGGATCGTAGGCCACGAGGCCGAAGCGCTCGCGGCGCTGGCTCATCCAGGCGGCCTTGTAGGGGTCGTCGCCGATCAGGTAATCGACCTCGCGCACTTGGTCCACGTCCAGCGCCCGTTCCATCAGCAGGGCGGTCAGCAGAGTGCCGGGAGCCAGGGCTTTGTGGGCCTCATCGTAGGCGAGCTTGTAGATGTCGGCGCGGCCGTTGGCGACGATCCAGATTTGGGCCGCCACCGGCTTGTCGCCCAGCCAAGCCAAGCCCAGACGCAGCCAGCCGCGGCTGGCGCACAGGCGGATGAGGCCGGGCACGAAATCGGTGAAGGGTTCCGCCACCTTCCAGCTCTGGGCATAGACCGCCTGGTAGGCGGCCAAGCCAGCCTCCAGCCGCTCACCGCCCTCGACGATCTCTAGTCGTCCGCCATCGGCGACGAACTTCTTGGCATTGCGCTTGATGGTGCTGCGCACCTGGCCGGAGCGCTCCTTGAGGTAGTCGGCCCAGTGCTTCTGCACTGGCTCGTACCAGTTTCCAAAGGCGAAATAGCTGTGCGTGCTCAGACCGGCCAGGCTGAGGGCGCGCTTGAGCAGCACGAACTCGCGCGAGGCGGGATCCATGGGAGAGAACCGATAGGCTGCCGCTCGTGCGCTGCCATGGCGAAGCGCGCGCGTCAGCGGCAGCAGATCCTCGGCTTCGATGTCTTCGTCCAGCGCAGGGGCGTATATGGCCGTGTAGAAATTGGACAGGGCGCTGATCTCGCGCCCCAGCGAGCCGGACTGGGCGACCGTGGGCAGCACGGCCAGCACGCGGTTCTGGCGGCGCAGCACATGAACGCGTACCTGGTGCGTCAGTGTCTGGTGCACATAGACGTGATCGATGAGGTTGGCGTACCAGTCAGCGCCGAACTCGATGTGACGCTGCTCTGCCCGGCTCAACAGGGCCAGCGCTTCGGCCGGCAGCTCGCGAACGTGCGCATAGGCTTCCACGGTGGCGTCGCTGTGGTTGAGCATGATCTCGCTGTTCATTGGCCGCTTGACGGCATGAAGCTGGGCCGCAGGGCCAGGCCGGGCGCCTGGTGCCGCCGAAGCTGCCGATTGAGGTGATTCCGCGCCTCGCGGTGCGGACCGAGGCCCTGCGCCGGGGTCAGTGGATGGAATTGCCGGTCCAGATCGGGGGCCATGTTTTGTCGAGATTCAGATAAAGCGCGCCAGGCTGGGCCTGCGGAGGCAGGCGAAAGCAGATGCAGGCGGTCCATTGGCCAATCCGTCCGCGAGGCCTCTAACGGAGCCCGCATGTCGTCGCCGGAGTTGTTGTCTACCACCAGCACCTTGACGGCCGTACCGCCGAGCGTGCCCACGCCGGATCCTGACGCTAGCGTTGTCGCCAGCAGGGCGGACCGGTTCCAGGTGCAGACGATGTCAGCCAGCCGATTCATCGCTCGCAGGCTGCCTCGCGGTAGACCTGCAGATGCCGGCGGTAGCTCTCGGCCCAGCGAAAGCCTTGGGCCCAGTCGCGCGCCCGCACCGCCTTGTCGGCGCGCACGTTTAGCGGCAGTGTGTTGGCCTCATGCAGGGCCGCGGCCCAGGCGGCGCCGTCCTCTGCCGGCACAAGCGCAGTTAGTGGCCCGACCAGCTCGGCCAAGCTGCCCAGCGGGCTGAAGATGACGGGCGTCCCAGCAGCCTGAGCCTCGACGGCCGGGAACCCGAAGCCCTCGTAGAGGGTCGGGTAAAGCACGGCGACGGCTTCGCGGTAGAGGGCCAGCAGTTCGGGGTCGGACAGGAACTCGGCGAACACGACGCGGCCTTGCAGTTCCTGCGGCAATGCCTTGCGCGCGGCCTCGCGCGCATCTGCGCCGAAGCCACAGGCGACGAGCTTCAGCGTCGCATCCGGCTGGGCGGCAAGGGCCTGCAGAGCCCAGTCGAAACGCTTGCGCTTCATCGGTCCGCCCAGGTAGACGGCGAAGCGAGCCCCGCCCAATGCCGCCGTCAGCGTGGTCGGCAGCGTGCTGGTCGGGTTCTCGAAGTAGGCGGCCTCGATACCGTGCGGGATAACGGTCAGCTTGGTCTCGAGGTCAGGCCAGCGGGCAAGGATGTCCCGTCTCGACGACTCGCTGATCGTGATGATGGCCGCACAGCGCCGGAAGGCGGCAGGCATCAGGCGGTGCCAGTACCAGTGCTGCCGGCGCGTGTCGGCCTCCGTCTCCCAAGGAATGGTGTCGTGGATGGTGACGACGGCTGGGCAAGGTTGCCACCAGGCCATGGTGTTTTCTGCCCAATGAAGCACGTCCAACTGGTGCGTCCTCAGGCGGCGCGGCAAGCCTATCTGCTCCCATAGCGAAAAGCGGTCGCCAGGAAAGTCGAAGATGTCGGTCCGCACCCGCTGCTGGCGCGGCAGATGCATGGGCCGGCGCGCGTCCTGGGCGAACAGGGTCCAGGCCACGCCGTCCTCCGGCTTTGCCTGGCTGCACATCTCGAGCAGGTACTTGCCCATGCCGCGTAGGTGGGCGGTGTTCAGGCTGGTCGCGCTGATGCCGATCCGCAGGGCCTCAGTCATTCGGCACCCAGCGCCGGAACAGGGACTTCGCGCACTTGGTCAGAGTAGCGCCACGGTAGGGGCCGCGGCGCAGCAAGTGTGCAAATGTCTTCAGGCCCAGGCCGAGGTCACCCTTGGCGCAATGCGCGTCGGCGAAGTTGGCCCAACCCCTGTGCTGGAAGCGCTGCAACTCGACGGGATCGACGTCATGTCCCGGCGGGGAGCTCATGCCGAAGCGGCGTATCAGGTCGACGCGCATCAGCTCTGTGGTGTTGGTGGTCGGGATGCGGCGCGACAGCGAGACCGGGTGCTGGCGATAGAGCACGAAGGATTCGGCCAGGCGCACGAAACGATGCTGAGTGCTGGCGCGCACCAGGTATTCCCAGTCGTCGGTCTGCTGGTTGTCGGTCAGGAAGCCGCCCATGCGGTTCCAGGCGCTGCGTCGCCAAATGACGGAGGAGGGCAGGGCGTGGTTATCGAGGACCAGCTTGGGATAGATCCATCCCGACAGCGTCTCGTCGATGCGTCCACTGCGCGCTTCCTGGAAGTACCCAGGCATCGGCTCGCCGGGCCACCAAGTGAAGCCGGTGTAGCAGAAGTCGTGGTCAGGCCGGTCCTGCAGGGCTTGTAGTTGCAGGCGCAGCTTCTCCGGATGCCAGAGGTCATCGGCATCCAGCAGCGCGACGAACTCTGAATCGACCTCAGCCATGCCGCGGTTGCGTGAGCGCGACATGCCGCGGTTCTCCTGCGAGATGACTCGAACGCGTGCATCGCTTACTGCAGCCCGCTCGGCCGTTGCATCCTTGGAGCCGTCATCAATGACGGTCACTTGCAGGTCGGACGCTGTCTGGGCCAGCGCTGCGCGTACCGTGTCGGCAATGAAGGCCTCGGCGTTGTAGGCAGGAACGACGATGTTGACGCGGGGCATGGACGGGGGGAGTCAGGGCTAAGGCTGCGAGGCGGCAGAGGCGGGTGGCGCTGCGGTCTCGGAGGTCGCCGGCTCGGGCTCTTTCCATCGACCTACCGCGGTGAGGCGGTCGCGCAGTTCCGGGCGCATCAGCCCCAGGGCCATCGCGCGGTGCGCTTGAATCAGCGCGCGGTCATGGTTCGACATGTCCATGTACAGCATGCCGGCGTTGAAATGCGTCATGGGGTTGTCGGCGGCCTGGGTCACTACATAGTCCAGGAAGCGCTGCGCATCGTCGAAGCGCTTGCGGCGGATCAACGAGTTGACGTAGAGCATCCGGAATACGAGGTCGTCCGACGCGAAGTTCATGCCGCGGGCGTAGTAGCAGTCGATCGTCATCGCCGCGCCCTGTGGAGGGTCTGTCTTTTGACGCTCCGCCAAGCGCTCCATCGAAGAGATGGCGCGGGGGTGGTTGGGAAAGACCGCTAGCGTGTAGCCGATGTCATGGCCAAAGGGGCCGGTCGCGCCCCTCGTTAGGTTTTCGACGCCAGGGGTGAAGTGCGCGTTCTCGACGATAAAGCGCTGGGAGGGTTGGGCGCTGCGGTAGTCGAATGGGCCGTAGGTGTTGAAGGCCTCGCCGCAGCCCGGCGGAGAGGGCGCCGGTTTGGCGGCTGCGGCCAGGTGCAACGTGGTTAGGGACAGCAGCGCGACGCAGGCCTTGGCGCATTGGCGGAGGGTCATGGAGTGCAGGCTGATTGGCATGTGGTCCTCAACCAGGTCAGGAAGATGCGGCTCTGGGCATCCTGGTCTTTGATCGCCGAAAACGTGTGATCGGCGGTCGGCAGCTCATGGGTTTGCAGCATGGGCCGCTCCAGCAGGCCGGACCATGCAGCGGAGCTTGTCGCATGTACACCGAACTCGCGGGCAGTGTAGTCATCCCCGCTGAGGACCAACAGCGCCGGCCCGTCGAAGCCGCGCAGGCCGGCAGCCATGCGGTCCTGGAAGCTGCGTGACCCGGATATCGCCTCGCTGGCACTATGGGCCAGCCGCAAGTTGCTGGCTAAGCCGTGCAAAGCCTTGGCGCCGATGCCGCCCTTCAGCAGCTTGATCCAGAAATCCTTCTCGCGCAGGCGCCGCCAGTAATAGTGCTTCACATGGGTTTGCGCCAGCGTGGCGACCGAGCGCACCCAGGGGTTGAGCATGGCGACGCCCGCCACGCGGGCGTCGCGGCTCGACTCCAAATAGAGCAGGGCTGCGGAAGCGGCATCGCACAGACCCCAAAGGGCGACGCGCTTCAAGGCCGGCCGGGCGGCAAGCAGGGCGTCAATGGCGGCCTTGATGTCGGCGTCGACACCGAGGAAGTCGCGCATCTCACCGGGGCTGTCGCCCATGCTTCGGTAGTCGAAGCGCAGGGCCGCGATGCCGTTGGCTGCCAGGTGGCGGGCCAGCAGCGTGAACTGGCGGTGGCTGCCGGCACGGTATTGCGGGCCACCCACGATGATGATGACGCCCACCTCGGCAGGCGTGCCCTCGGGCTCCGCCAGGATGCCGACCAGGCGCTCGCCCTCGCAGTCGAAGCCCAGCACCGACTCCTTCATGACAATGCCTCCAGCGTGGCCACGATGAGGGCGGGCGCCAGTTCGATCTCGGCCGTGCTCCAGAAGCCTGGCCCCTGCACGATGTGCGAGCGCACCGCCCAGCCTGCGTCCTGCCAGGCCTTGACCGCCTGTGCTGCCGCGGGCGTCAGCGTCGCGTCGCCCCGGGTGCTCACCTCCAGCCATTCGACCCGGCCGGGTATGCCGGCGGGCGTGAGCTGGGCGCTCTCAAGCCCCGACGCCAGCGCGGCTCCCAGTCGGTAGCCGGCCACCTCGACGGGCCGGCCGGCCGCCAGTTCGGCCTTCATCTGTTCCATCAGGCCCTTGCCGCCTCCGCCCGCCATCTCGCCGGCCAGCTTGAGGCGCAGGAACTGCTGCAGCGCCAGCTTGCCGCTGGTCATCGGTTGCCAGAACAGGTGGTTCACCGGCCGCCCCCAGTCAGCGGCCGTCAACAGGCAGCCGGCGCGCAGACCCCACAGCCACAGCGGCACCCCGACCGGCACGCGTTCATCGAGCGCCTGCAGCCCCAGGCGCACGTCGGCCTGCCAGTCTGACCAGCGGGCGTCGCCGAAATCGGCTGAGGAATCGCCGCAGCCACGCAGGTCTATCTGCAGCACCGCGTGCCCGGCTTCGGCCAGCGCGCGGCAGGCGAGGGCGGCCATGCGGCGGGATTTGTTCATCTCCTCCGCGAACGGGTGGAGGTAGAGCAGCTTGCTGCGCGGCACCCCGGCCGGCGCGTGGAACAGGCAAAGCCGCTGCTCGCCGCCGGTGGCGGGCAAAAAGAAGACGTCGGCGTTGCGCAGTGGCATGGGCGAGGTCCGGCGCTTCAGGCCCGGGCGGCGTCGGTGACCGGCAGTGGCCGGGCGGCAGCCGAGCGCTGCTGCAGGTTGTTCACAGCCGCGCGGCCACGAAGTCCGCCAGCGAACCCACCGTCGCAAACGTATCGCCATCGATGTCGTCATCGTCGACAGCCAGGCCGAGCTGCTCTTCCAACGCCGTGATCAGGCTGACCACGGCCATGGAGTCCAGTTCCGGCACGGCACCCAGCAGCGCCGTGTCGCGGGTGAAGGTCTGGGCGCGGCCGTTCAGGCTCAGCACGTCGTCGAGAAGTCTCAGCACATGGCTGAGCACTTGGGCGTTGTCCATGGGGGTCGGGCGTCCAAAAATGCAGCCGCGCAGTTTAGCGGCCCGCCCCCTTGCCCCCGGGGGGCGGCCACCCCTCTGTCTCTTATACACATCTGACGCTGCCGACGAAGGCTTAGGTGTAG
>CAXDTK010000295.1:0-6344 GCA_963992225.1 uncultured Comamonadaceae bacterium
ACACCTAAGCCTTCGTCGGCAGCGTCAGATGTGTATAAGAGACAGCTTCTGGCTCAAGCTGGGTTTCGTCAGTTTCGGCGGGCCGGCCGGGCAGATCGCGATCATGCATGCCGAGCTGGTGGAGCGGCGGCGCTGGATCAGCGAGCAGCGCTTCCTGCATGCGCTGAACTACTGCATGCTGCTGCCCGGCCCGGAGGCGCAGCAGCTGGCCACCTACATCGGCTGGCTGATGCACCGCACCCGCGGCGGCCTGGTGGCCGGCTCCCTGTTCGTGCTGCCGTCGCTGGCCATCCTGGTGCTGCTGTCCTGGGTCTACCTGGCCTGGGGCACGCTGCCGCTGGTGGCGGGGGCGTTCTACGGCCTGAAGCCGGCGGTGACGGCGCTGGTGCTGCACGCCGCCTGGCGCATCGGCACGCGGGCGCTGAAGAACCGCTGGCTGTGGGCCATCGCCGCGGCGGCCTTCGTCGCGCTGTTCGCGCTGGACGCGCCCTTCCCGCTCATCGTGCTGGGCGCCGCGCTGATCGGCCACTTCGGCGGGCGGCGCGCGCCGCAGGTGTTCGCGGTCGGCGGCGGGCATGCGGCGGCGGCCGCGCGCCACGGCCCGGCCGTCATCGACGACGACACGCCCACGCCCGCCCATGCCCGCTTCAGCCGGCGGCGCCTGGCGCGCGTGCTGGCGGCGGGCCTCGCCCTGTGGGGCGCGGCCATGGCGGCGCTGGTGCTGGCGCAGGGCTGGCAGGGCACGCTGGCGCAGATGGGCTGGTTCTTCACCAAGGCGGCGCTGCTGACCTTCGGCGGCGCCTATGCGGTGCTGCCCTATGTCTACCAGGGCGCGGTGGAGCACCACCAGTGGCTCAGCGCCACGCAGATGATCGACGGCCTGGCGCTGGGCGAGACCACCCCCGGCCCGTTGATCATGGTGGTGGCCTTCGTGGGCTTCGTGGGCGGCTGGACGCATGCGCTGTTCGGGCCCGACGCGCTGTTCCTGGCCGGCGCCGCCGCGGCCGGCGTGGTGACCTTCTTCACCTTCCTGCCGTCCTTCGTCTTCATCCTGGCCGGCGGGCCGCTGATCGAGTCCACCCACGGCCAGCTGCGCTTCACCGCCCCGCTGACGGCCATCACGGCCGCCGTGGTGGGCGTGATCCTGAACCTGGCGCTGTTCTTCGCCGGCCATGTGCTGTGGCCCGAGGGCTGGGGCGGCCGCTTCGACGTGCTGGCTGCGCTGATCGCGCTGGGCGCCGGCATCGCGCTGTTCCGCTTCAAACTGGGCGTGATGCCGCTGCTGGCGCTGTGCGCGGGGCTGGGTTTCGCGCTGACGGCGCTGGGGTTGCGCGGCTGAGGCCGGGCGTCAGAGCGCGCGCTGGTTGACGCGCCGCGACAGCGCCTCGGCGCTTTCCCTGCGCTCGCTGTAGCGGTCCACCAGGTAGGGCGCCACGTCGCGCGTCAGCAGCGTGAACTTGACCAGCTCCTCCATCACGTCCACCACACGGTCGTAGAAGGCCGAGGGCTTCATGCGCCCGTCGTCGGTGAACTCGGCAAAGGCCTTGGCGACGGACGACTGGTTGGGGATGGTCAGCATGCGCATCCAGCGGCCCAGCACCCGCATCTGGTTGACCGCGTTGAACGACTGCGAGCCGCCGCAGACCTGCATGACGGCCAGCGTCTTGCCCTGCGTGGGCCGCACCGCGCCGGCGGCCAGCGGGATCCAGTCGATCTGCGCCTTCATGACGCCGGTCATCGCGCCATGGCGCTCGGGCGAGCACCACACCATGCCCTCCGACCAGGCCGCGAGCTCGCGCAGCGCCTGCACGCGCGGGTGGCTGTCGGGCGCGCCATCGGGCAGCGGCAGGCCAGCGGGGTCGAAGATGCGCACCTCCGCGCCCAGCGCCTGCAGCAGCCGGGCGGCCTCGAAGGTCAGCAGCCGGCTGTAGGAGCGCTCGCGCAACGAGCCGTACAGCATCAGGATGCGCGGCGCATGGCGCGACGGCTCGGCCACGCCCAGCAGCGCCTGCGTGGGCCGCGGCAACAGCGCGGCGTCCAGCGCCGGCAGGCTGGCGTCGGCGAAGGGCAGCTCAAGCATGGCTGCCTCCGGCCGCCGGCGCGAGCGCCCGGTGCACGGCCAACGCCAGCGCCGCGCCGGCCAACTGGGCCGCGACGAAGGCCGGCGCGCTGGCCGGCGCGATGCCCGCGAAGCTGTCGCTGAACATGCGGCCGAACACCGCGGCCGGGTTGGCGAACGAGGTGGACGCGGTGAACCAGTAGGCCGCGCCGATGTAGGCCGCCACCATCGCCGCGACGCGCGCGGCCGGTGCGCGCAGGATCACCAGCAGCAGCCCGAAGGTGGCCACGCCCTCGGCCAGCCACTGGCCGCCACCGCTGCGCAGCTTGGTGGAGAACTGCAGCAGCGGCAGGTCGAACATGCCATGCACCAGCCATGCGCCCAGCATCGCGCCCAGCAGCTGCACGGCGACATAGGGCAGCAGCAGCGACCGCGGCAGCGCGCCGCGCGCCGCCATCACCAGCGACACCGCCGGGTTGAAATGCGCGCCGCTGACCGGCCCGAACACCTCGATGAGGATGTAGAGCCCGCCCACCGTGGCCAGCGTGTTGGCCAGCAGCGCCACGGCCATGTTGCCGGCGGCCAGCCGCTCGGCCATCACGCCGGAGCCGATGACGACGGCCAGCAGCAGCGCCGTGCCCAGGCCCTCGGCCAGCAGCTTGGGCGCCGCGCCCGCGTTCGGGGCCGCCATGTCAGCTGACGGCGATGGCCTGCAGCGCGGCCTGCAGCGCCGGGCGGTCCATCGTCTCCAGCGGCAGCTGCAGCAGCTGCAGCATGCGGTAGCCGATGGCCTGGCGCGTCAGCTCGAACGCACGGCGCTTGCCCTCGTCGCCGCCCTCGGCGTTGGACGGGTCCGGGTAGCCCCAGTGCACCTTGACCGGCTGGCCGGCCCCGCCGAAGAACACCGGGCATTGCTCGGCCGCCGCGCTGTCGCAGACCGTGATGACGATGGCCAGCGGCGGCGCCTCGGGCGTCGTGAACTCGTCCCAGCTCTTGCTGCGGTAGCCGCTCACGTCGATGCCGGCGTTCGTCAGCGCCTCCAGCGCGAACGGGTTGAGCCGGCCGCTGGGCGCGCTGCCGGCGCTGTGCGCGCGCACGTCCCGGCCGAGCCTGGCGGCCAGGTGGTTGAGCATGCCTTCGCTGAGCACGCTGCGCGCGGAGTTGTGGGTGCAGAGGATGAGGACGTGGGTGGTCATGGGGGGCTCAGCGGGTGCCGATCTGTTGGATTTCGTGCTGGATGGCCAGCGGCTCCAGCTTGGGCAGGGGCAGCGCCAGCAGCAGCTCGATGCGGCGCTTGAGGGTGATGGCGACGTCGAGGAAGGCCTGCAGCCGGGCCTCCTCGCTGCCTTCGGCGGCCGCCGGGTCGGGCACGCCCCAATGGGCCGTCATGGGCTGGCCGGGCCAGACCGGGCAGACCTCGCCGGCGGCCGCGTCGCAGACCGTGAACACGAAGTCCATGATGGGCGTGCCGGGCACGGCGAACTCGTCCCAGCGCTTGCTGCGCAGGCCTTGCGCGGGCACCTGCAGCGTGGCCAGCGTGCGCAGCGCCAGCGGGTGGACGACGCCGCTGGGATGGCTGCCGGCCGAATAGGCCTTGAAGCGGCCGCGCGACAGGCTGTTCATCAGGGCCTCGGCCATGATGGAGCGCGCCGAGTTGCCGGTGCAGACGAAGAGGACGTTGAAGCTGTTGTCGAGCATGGGGCGGCTCCGGGTCAGCAGGCGCAGGCCGCTGCCGGCTCGACCGCGCAGGCCTGGCCGGCGCAGCAGTTGTCGGTCAGGAAGGCCAGCACGGCGTTCATGTGGTCGAAGGCGGCGCGGTAGACGATGTGGCGGCTGATGCGCTCCTGCGTGACGAGGCCGGCGTTGGCCAGCTCCTTCAGGTGGAAGGACAGCGTGGCCGCCGGCAGCGCCAGCGCCTCGGCCAGCGCGCCCGGCGTCAGCCCCTGCGGCCCGGCCACCACCAGCAGGCGGAACACCTTGAGCCGGTGCGCCTGGGCCAGCGCCGCCAGGGCGCGGATGATCTGCTGCTCTTCCATGGGTTGATAATTCTATAGATATGGAATCATTGACGCAAAGCAAGTTGCGCGGCCGCACTGTGGCGCAGACTTGTGTCCAGCCCATGACAGGCGCACTGCAAGGAGTTCCCATGTCCACGATCCAGATCTTTGACCCGGCCCTGTGCTGCAGCAGCGGCGTGTGCGGCCCCGACGTCGACGAAGGCCTGCTGCGCGCCGCGGCCGACATCGACTGGGCCCGGCAGCAGGGCGCCCAGGTCGAGCGCTTCAACCTGGCCCAGCAGCCGCTGGTGTTCGCGCAGCAGGAGGCCGTGCGCGGCCTGCTGGAGCGCTCGGGGCAGACCGCGCTGCCGGTGACGCTGCTGGACGGGCAGGTCATGCTGGCCGGCCGCTACCCCAGCCGCGCCGAACTGGCCCGCTGGCTGAAGGTCGACGCCACGCCCGCCGCCGGCGCCTGCTGCAGCGGCGGCCGCTGCTGCTGAACGGCGGGAGCCCGCGATGAAGTTCCTCGACGCCCTGCCCCGCTTCGCCTTCTTCACCGGCAAGGGGGGCGTGGGCAAGACCTCGCTGGCCTGCGCCGCCGCGGTGACGCTGGCCGATGCCGGCCGCCGCGTGCTGCTGGTCAGCACCGACCCGGCCTCCAACGTGGGTCAGGTGTTCGGCGTGGCCATCGGCAACCAGGTCACGGCCATCCCGGCCGTGCCGCGGCTGGCGGCGCTGGAGATCGACCCGCAGGCCGCCGCGCAGGGCTACCGCGAGCGCATCGCCGGGCCGGTGCGGGGCGTGCTGCCGGCCGAGGTGGTGAAGGGCATCGAGGAGCAGCTGTCGGGCGCCTGCACCACCGAGATCGCCGCGTTCGACGAATTCACCGGGCTGCTCACCGACGACGCGCTGCTGGCGCGCTTCGACCATGTGCTGTTCGACACCGCGCCCACCGGCCACACCATCCGGCTGCTGCAGCTGCCCGGTGCGTGGAACAGCTTCCTGGAGGCCGGCCAGGGCGACGCCTCCTGCCTGGGCCCGCTGGCCGGGCTGGACAAGCAGCGCGCCCAATACAAGGCCGCCGTCGACGCGCTGGCCGACCCGGCGCGCACGCGCCTGGTGCTGGTGGCCCGCGCGCAGGCATCCACGCTGCGCGAGGTGGCGCGCACGCACGAGGAGCTGGCGCGCGTGGGGCTGTCGCAGCAGCACCTGGTCATCAACGGCGTAATGCCGGCCGCCGAAGGCGCGCAGGACGCGCTGGCCGGGGCGGTGCTGCGCCGCGAGCAGGCTGCGCTGGCGGCGCTGCCGGCCGTGCTCGCCGGCCTGCCCACCGACCAGGTGGCGCTGCAGGCCTTCGACCTGGTGGGCCTGCCGGCGCTGCGGCGCTTCCTCGCGCCGCCCGAGGCCGTCGCCACGGCGGCACCCGCCGCGCCGCTGCAGGCGCCGCCGCTGGCCGCGCTGGTGGACGACCTGGCCGCGCCGGGCCACGGCCTGGTCATGGTGATGGGCAAGGGCGGCGTGGGCAAGACCACGCTGGCCGCCGCGCTGGCGGTGGCGCTGGCGCAGCGCGGCCTGCCGGTGCACCTGACCACCTCCGACCCGGCGGCGCACCTGGCCGAGACGCTGACCGACCAGATGGACCACCTGACGGTCAGTCGCATCGACCCGCACGCCGAGACCCAGCGCTACCGCGACGAGGTGCTGGCCAGCAAGGGCCGCCACCTGGACGAGCGCGGCCGAGCGCTGCTGGAGGAAGACCTGCGCTCGCCCTGCACCGAGGAGATCGCGGTGTTCCAGGCCTTCTCGCGCATCATCCGCGAGGCCGGCCGCAAGTTCGTCGTCATGGACACCGCGCCCACCGGCCACACGCTGCTGCTGCTGGACGCGACCGGCGCCTACCACCGCGAGATCGCGCGCCAGATGGCCGACTCGGGCGTGCATTTCACGACGCCCATGATGCAGCTGCAGGACCCCGGCCGCACCAAGGTGCTGATCGCCACGCTGGCCGAGAACACGCCGGTGCAGGAGGCGGCGCTGCTGCAGGACGACCTGCGCCGCGCCGGCATCGAGCCCTGGGCCTGGATCGTCAACAACAGCGTGGCGGCGGCCGTCACGGCGTCGCCGCTGCTGCGGGCGCGGGCCGCGAGGGAGCTGCCCTTCATCGACGCCGTCGCGACCCGGCATGCGCAGCGCTACGCCGTGGTGCCGCTGCAGGCCGAGGAGCCGGTCGGGCTGGTACGGCTCTGTCTCTTATACACATCTCCGAGCCCACGAGACGGACTCCTATC
>CAXDTK010000296.1:0-6317 GCA_963992225.1 uncultured Comamonadaceae bacterium
ATCTACACCTAAGCCTTCGTCGGCTGCGTCAGATGTGTATAAGAGACAGGCTGCTCCCAGGGCTCGGCCAGGCCGGGCAGGTGCAGGTTGGACACCGAGAAGCCGGTCAGCCCTGCCTTGGGCTTCGACCCGCGTCCCGTCGCCCCTTCGTCACGAATCTCGCCGCCCGCGCCGGTGGAGGCGCCCGGGTGCGGCGAGATGGCGGTCGGGTGGTTGTGCGTCTCCACCTTCATCAGCACTTGCGCCTGCTCCTCGCGGGCCACGTAGGCGGCGCCGGGCGTGGGGGCCGGCATCCAGCGCTGGATGCGGTGGCCTTCCATGACGGCGGCGTTGTCCGAGTAGGCGATCACCGTGTGCTGCGGGTTCAGCTTCTCGGTGTTGCGGATCATGCCGAACAGCGACAGCGGCTGGGCCTCGCCGTCCACCGTGAACGATGCATTGAAGATCTTGTGCCGGCAGTGCTCGCTGTTGGCCTGCGCGAACATCATCAGTTCCACGTCGCTGGGGTTGCGGCCCAGCTTCCTGAAGTTGGTCTCCAGGTAGTCGATCTCGTCGCCCGACAGCGCCAGGCCGAACTGGGCGTTGGCGGCCTCCAGCGCCGCGCGGCCGGCACCCAGCACGTCGACATGCGCCAGCGGCTCGGCGGTGCGCGCGTCGAACAGATGGGCCGAGTCGTCGCGGCTGAAGCAGGCCGACTCGGTCATGCGGTCGTGCAGCAGCGCCGCACAGGCGTTCAGTTCGTCGGCGGTCAGCGGCTTGGCCCCGCCTGTCAATGCTCCCAGCAGGCCGCTCTTCGTCGCGATGCGGTACTCCACCACCCGCTCCACGCGCCGCAGCGACAGGCCGCAGTTGCGGGCGATGTCGGTGGCCTTGGAGGCCCAGGGGCTGACCGTGCCGAAGCGCGGCGTGACGACCACCAGGTCGCCCTGGGCGTCGGCCATGGCCGGCTCGCCGTAGTTCAGCAGCGCGGCGAAGCGCTCGCGGGTGGCGGCGTCCAGCGGCGCGTCGGTCCAGACCCAGTGCACCGCGCGGGCGCTGATGCCGGTGATGCGGGCACTGACCGTTTGCAGCCGGGCCAGCAAGGCCTGGGCGCGGAAGTCGGACAGGGCGTTGCCGCCCTCGAAATGGGTCAGATGCGGGGTCAGGGCCATGGGATCCGGGAGGAAGCTGGACGCGGCGCGGGCCGCGGATCTCGGAGGGCACCGTCCCGGGCAGGGGACGGCGTGCGGACGCGCGGGATTCTACTGAGCCCCTCCCGACCGCCGGTGCCGCGTGACGCCGAAATGACAGCGCACAGCCGCGCCGTTGGCGCAAAGGGCCGCGGCGGGGATTGCGGGGAAGTACGGATCGCGGCCCGATCCCGACCCGTTAGGATAGCGCTATCCAATCGATTCGACGCCCGGCCTGACGGCCATGCGACGGGTCTCTCTCGCCACCGCGGCCACACCGGCCGCGCTTCCCGCCCGCCGCCGTCCCATGACCCCATCCGTCCCCGCGTCCCTCATCGTCATGGGCGTCGCCGGCAGTGGCAAATCCACCCTTGCCGCCGCCGTGGCCGAACGCCTGGGCCGCGTCTGGCTGGAGGGCGACCTGTTCCACAGCGAGGCCAGCCGCGCCAAGATGGCCCGTGGCGAACCCCTCACCGACGCCGACCGCGCCAGCTGGCTCGCCAGCCTGTGCGAACAGCTGCAGCAACGCCCCGGCACGCTGCTGACCTGTTCCGCGCTGAAGCGCAGCTACCGCGAGCGCCTGCGCCAGGCCTCGCCGGGCCTGCGCTTCGCGTTCCTGGACATCGACAAGGCCGAGGCCGGCCGCCGCGTCGCCAGCCGCGGCGCGCATTTCTTTGCCGCCAGCCTGGTGGACAGCCAGTTCGACACGCTGGAGCCCCCGGTGGGCGAGCCGGGCGTGCTGAGCCTGGACGCGCTGCGGCCGCTGGCGCAGCTGCAGGCCGAGGTGGCCGACTGGATGCGCCAGCCCCTCCCACCGACCCCGCGCTGACGCGCCACGAAGCCACCCATGACCCACACCACCAAGCTGACACCCCGCGAGATCGTCGGCTACGGCCTGGGCGACATGGGCTTCAACTTCTACTGGACCAACATCTCCACCTTCCTGTTGATCTTCTACACCGACGTGTTCGGCATCACCGCCGCGGCGGCGGCCACCATGCTGTTCGTCGTGAAGATCTTCAACGCCTTCACCGACCCCATGATCGGCGCCTTCGCCGACCGCACGCAGACGCGCTGGGGCAAGTTCCGGCCCTACCTGCTGTTCATGCCGCTGCCGCTGGCGGTGATCGGGGTGCTGACCTATTCCACACCCGACCTCGGCCCCACCGGCAAGCTGCTGTGGGCCTATGTGACCTACCTGCTGCTGATGACGATCTACACCGGCGTCAACCTGCCCTACAGCGCGCTGTCGGGCGTGATCTCGGGCGACGCCCGCGAGCGCAACGCGATCAACGCGTCCCGCTTCGTCGCCGGCTTCGCGGGCGGCACGATCGTCACGGCCGCGTCGCCGCGGCTGGTGGCCTGGCTGGGCGGCGGCGATGCCGCGCTGGGCTGGTCGCTGACGATGGGGTTCTGGGGCCTGGCCGCGGCACTGATCTTCGCCATCACCTTCAGCACCACCACCGAGCGCGTGCAGCCCACGCGGACGGCGCCGTCCAGCGTGCGACAGGACCTGGCCGACCTGCGCAGCAACCGGCCCTGGATCCTGCTGTTCTTCCTGGCGCTGATCATCATGGTGGGCATCACGCTGCGCATGACCAGCGCGGCCTATTACTTCAAGTACGTGGTCAACCGGCCCGAGCTGCTGGCCACCTTCGTGCCGGCCTACCTGCTGGCCGCGGCGGCGGGCACGGCGCTCACGCCGCTGCTCACGCGCTTCGTCGACAAGCGCCGGCTGATGATCGGCCTGATGCTCGCCTCCACCGCGCTGTCGGCGGCCTTCCTGTTCGTGGATGCCGACCAGATCCTGCTGATGTACGCGCTGCAGATCGCGCTGGGGCTGGTGCTGGGCCCGAAGTCGCCGCTGTCCTTTTCGATGCTGGCGGACGCCGCCGACTACAACGAATGGCGCAACGGCCGCCGCGCCACGGCCATGACCTTCGCGGCCAGCTCGTTCGCGCAGAAGCTCGGCACCGCGGTCGCGGTAGGCGTCATCGGCACGCTGTTCACGACGCTGGGCTACGTGCCCAACGCGGCCCAGTCGGCCGAGTCGCAGGCCGGCATCGTCTGGCTGATGTCGGTGATCCCGGCCGCGTTCACGCTGCTGGCCGCCGTGCTGATGATCTTCTACACCCTCGACAACCCGGCCATGGCCCGCATCCAGGCCGAACTGGCCGCACGCAAGGCCGCCCTCGACCCGCTCTGACCCATGCTCATCCCCCCCGACGACGGCGCGCGCTGCGCCCTGACCAGCCCGACCGCGATGCCGCTGGCCGGTGGCTTCCTGTGGAACCGCCGCATGATGATCCAGGCCACCTGCCGCGGTTACGCCAGCGCGCAGTTCATGCAGCCCGAGCCGGCCAAGTACGCGCATGCGCCCAACCTGGAGGCCAAGACCTTCATGCAGCCGGAGCAGGCCTACTACGCCCACCACCCCGGCCGTTTCGTCTACGTGAAGGACGAGGACACGGGCGCGCTGTTCTCCGCGCCCTACGAGCCGGTGCGGGCGCCGGTCGAGCGGTTCCGCTTCCTGGTGGAGCGGCATGCGCTGAGCTGGACGGTGGAGCACCTGGGGCTGCGCGTGGACATGCGGCTGGGCCTGCCGACCGACGACGTGGTGGAACTGTGGGAGGTGTGCGTCACCAACCTGTCGGGCCGCGCGCGGCGCATCAGCCTGGTGCCCTATTTCCCGATCGGCTACATGTCGTGGATGAACCAGTCGGCCGAATGGCGCGCCGACCTGGGCGGCATCGTCGCCAGCAGCGTGACGCCCTACCAGAAGGTGGCGGAGCATTTCAAGAACCTGCACCTCAAGGACAAGACCTACTTCCTGTGCGAACGCGCGCCCGACGCCTGGGAGGCCCACCAGGCCGCGTTCGAAGGCGAAGGCGGCCTGCACGACCCCGGCGCGTTGCAGGCCGGCCTGCTGGCCGGCGGCGATGCCCGCTACGAGACCCCGGCCGCCTGCGTGCAGTACCGCCTGGCGATGGCGCCGGGCGAGAGCCAGACGCTGCGCTTCCTGTTCGGCCCCGCGCTGGACGATGCCGAGATCGCCAGCGTGCGCGACACCTACCTCGGCGAGGCCGCCTTCACCCGCACGCGCGCGGCCTATACGGCCTACATGGACGGCGGCCGCGGCTGCCTGCGCATCGCGTCGCCCGACGAACACTTCGACCGCTTCGTCAACCACTGGCTGCCGCGCCAGGTCTTCTATCACGGTGACGTCAACCGGCTCAGCACCGACCCCCAGACCCGCAACTACCTGCAGGACAACCTGGGCATGGCCTACATCGCGCCGGCCGTCACGCGCGCAGCGCTGCTACATGCGCTGGGCCAGCAGCACGCCAACGGGTCCATGCCCGACGGCATCCTGCTCGTCGAAGGCGCGGAGCTGAAGTACATCAACCAGGTGCCGCACACCGACCACTGCGTCTGGCTGCCGGTGTGCCTGCAGGCCTACCTGGACGAGACCGGGGACGTCGCGCTGCTGGACGTGGCGGTGAACGGCCTGACCGTCGCGCAGCGCCTGGACGCCGCCATGGCCTGGCTGCAGCAGGACCGCGACGCCCGCGGCCTGAGCTACATCGCCCAGGGCGACTGGTGCGACCCGATGAACATGGTGGGCTACCAGGGCCGCGGCGTGTCGGGCTGGCTGACCCTGGCCGCCGCCCATGCGATGCAGCTGTGGGCCGGCCTCTGCGAGGACAGCGCCCGCCCCGCGGCCGGCCAGCGCTGGCGCGCCGCCGCGCAGCAGCTCAACGACGCCGCCAACCGCCACCTGTGGGACGGCGACTGGTTCGCCCGTGGCATCACCGACGACGACGTGGTGTTCGGCGTCAAGGCCGACACCGAGGGCCGCATCTACCTGAACCCGCAGTCCTGGGCCATCCTCAGCGGCGCCGCGAGCACGGAGCAGCGCGCGAAGATGCTCGCGGCCATCGATGAACAGCTGGAAACGCCGCACGGCGTGGCGATGTTCGCGCCGCCCTACTCTCGCATGCGCGACGACGTGGGCCGCGTCACGCAGAAGCACCCGGGCTCGGCCGAGAACGGCGCCGTCTACAACCACGCGGCCAGCTTCTACGTCCATGCCCTCTACGGCTGCTGCGAGGGCGACCGGGCCTTCAGCGCGCTGCGCCGCATGATCCCGGGGCCGGACGAGGCCGACCTGCTGCAGCGTGGCCAGCTGCCGGTGTTCATCCCGAACTACTACCGCGGCGCCCACCAGCAATACCCGCGCACCGCGGGCCGTTCCAGCCAGCTGTTCAACACCGGCACGGCGGCCTGGGCCTACCGCTGCGTCATCGAAGGCCTGTGCGGCCTGCGCGGCGCGGCCCTGGGCCTGCGGGTGGCGCCGCAGCTGCCCTCGCACTGGGACCGGCTGGACGCCGAGCGCGAGTTCCGCGGCGCGCAGTTCACGCTGCAGGTGCGGCGCACCGGCGTGGCTTCGCCGCAGGTACGGCTGGACGGCCAGCCGCTGCCGGACGGCCTGGTGCGCGAGGTGGTGGCCGGGCGCCGCTACCGGCTGGACGTCGAGCTGCCCTGACGGCCCGCGGGGCTCAGCTGCTCTGGCGCCGCAGCACCTGGAAGCCCAGGTCCAGGTGCGGCTGTTCCACCGGCTGGCCGCGCATCAGCTTCATCAGCATCTGTGCCGCCTGCTCGCCGATCTCGCGGCGCGGCGTGGCCACCGTGGTCAGCGGCGGCACCATCTGGTCGCTGCCGGGCAGGTCGTTGAAGCCGGCCACCGCCACGCGCCCGGGCACGGCGACGCCCAGCCGCAGCGCGGCCAGCAGCGCGCCCTGGGCCAGGTCGTCGTTGCAGAAGAAGATGGCGTCGGTGTCGGGCGCGTCGCGCAGCACCTCGGCCAGCAGCCGGCCGCCCAGCGCCATCGACGACGGCTCGGGGCTCAGCACCTTGCGCACGCCGTCTTGCAGCCCGGCCTCGGCCATCGCGTCGGCATAGCCCTCGCCACGCTCCAGCGTGCGCGGGTCAAGCTGGGCGGCAACGTAGACGATGTGACGGCGGCCCCCGTCCAGCAGGTGCCGGGTGATGGCCCGCCCCGCCTCGCGCTGCGAGAACCCGACGCTGTGGCTGCCGGGCTCCAGCGCCCCTTCCATGACGTGCACGCAGGGCACGCCGCTGGCCTGG
>CAXDTK010000297.1:0-6258 GCA_963992225.1 uncultured Comamonadaceae bacterium
CGTCGGGTCCTTGATGTCGCAGGTCTTGCAGTGCACGCAGTTCTGCGCGTTGATCTGCAAGCGCTCGCCGCCCGTCTCGGCGGGCACGAACTCGTACACGCCGGCGGGGCAGTAGCGGCTTTCCGGGCCGGCGAATCTGGCGAGGTTGACCTGCACCGGCACCGCGTCGCTCTTCAGCGTCAGGTGGGCCGGCTGGTTCTCCTCGTGGTTGGTGTTGGAGATGAACACCGACGACAGGCGGTCGAAGGTCAGCTTGCCGTCCGGCTTGGGGTAGGCGATGGGCTGGCACTCGGTCGCCGGGCGCAGTGCCTGGTGGTCGGCCTTGTGGTTGTGCAGCGTCCAGGGCGGGCTAGCGACGCCCAGCTTGGGCAGCAGCCACTGCTCGATGCCCGTCATCAGCTGGCCGGTGGTCTTGCCCTTCTTGAACCACAGCTTGAAGTTGCGGGTCTGCTGCAGCTCCTCGTTCAGCCAGCTCTTCTCGAAAGCTTCGGGGTAGGCGCTCAGTTCGTCCTGCGCGCGGCCGGCGGCCAGCGCGGGGGCCAGCGCCTCGGCGCACAGCATGCCGCTCTTGATGGCCGCGTGGCTGCCCTTGATGCGGGCGGCGTTCAGGTAGCCGGCGTCACAGCCGATCAGCGCGCCGCCGGGGAACACCGTCTTGGGCAGCGCCTGCGGCGTGCCGTTGTTGATGGCGCGCGCGCCGTAGCCGATGCGCTTGCCGCCCTCGATGTGGGCGCGGATGGCGGGGTGGGCCTTCCAGCGCTGCATCTCCTCGAACGGGCTGAGGTAGGGGTTGTCGTAGTCCAGGCCGATGACGAAGCCCAGCGTGACCTTGTTGCCCTCCAGGTGGTACAGGAAGCCGCCGCCGAAGGTGTCGCCCTCCATGGGCCAGCCGGCGGTGTGCACCACCTTACCGGGCTGGGCCTTGTCCGCGGGGATCTCCCACAGCTCCTTGATGCCGATGGCATAGGTCTGCGTGTCCTTGCCCTCGGTCAGCTTGTACTGGGCCAGCAGCTGCTTGCCGAGATGGCCGCGCGCGCCTTCGGCAAACACGGTGTACTTGGCCGTCAGCTCCATGCCCAGCTGGAAGTGGTCGGTCGGCTCGCCGTCCTTGCCCAGGCCCATGTTGCCGGTGGCCACGCCCTTCACACGGCCCTGCTCGTCGTAGAGCACCTCGGCCGCGGCGAAGCCGGGGAAGATCTCGATGCCCAGCGCCTCGGCTTGGCCGGCCATCCACTTGACGACGTCGGACAGGCTGATGACGTAGCAGCCGTGGTTGTGGAAGTTGCGCGGCACGAGGAAATCGGGCGTGCGGCTGCTGCCGGTCTCGCTGAGGAACAGTACGTCGTCGCCGGTCACGGCCTGGTTCAGCGGCGCGCCCAGCTCCTGCCAGTTCGGGAACAGCTCCGCCATCGCGCGCGGGTCCATCACGGCGCCGGACAGGATGTGGGCGCCGGGCTCCGAGCCCTTTTCCAGCACGACGATGTTGGCATCGGGCTTGAGCTGCTTGAGCCGGATGGCCGTCGCCAGGCCCGCCGGGCCGCCGCCGACGATGACCACGTCGTATTCCATGGACTCGCGGGGGCCGAACTGGGCCAGGATTTCTTCGGACGTCATGTGGGTCTCCGGCATGTGAATTGCGCGCGATTCTAGAGAGGATGGATCGCAAATCGAACGACCGTGCTTTTTTAGATCGCGCCGTCTAGGCCGGTAGGATGGCTGTAACCCACTCACAAGGCAGTCTCATGAGTTACTCCATCAACCTCGAGGGCCGTGTGGCCCTGATCACCGGTGCCTCCAGCGGGCTGGGCGCGCAGTTCGCGCGCACGCTCAGCGACGCCGGCGCCTGCGTCGTGCTGGCCGGGCGCCGCATCGAGCGGCTGAAGGACCTGCGCGCGGAGATCGAGGGCAAGGGGGGCGACGCCCACGTCGTGCAGCTGGACGTGACCGACGTGGCCAGCATCCGCTCCGCCGTGGCCCATGCCGAGACCGAGGTCGGCACGCTGGACATCCTGATCAACAACTCCGGCGTGTCCACCACGCAGCGCCTCACCGACGTCACCGAGAACGACTACGACTACGTGATGGACACCAACACGCGCGGCGCGTTCTTCGTCGCGCAGGAGGTGGGCAAGCGCATGCTGGCGCGCGCGCGCGGCTCGGCGCCGGGCACCTTCATCGGCGGGCGCATCGTCAACGTGGCGTCCATGGCCGGCCTGCGCGTGCTGGGCCAGATCGGCGTGTATGCGATGAGCAAGGCGGCCGTCATCCACATGACGCGTGCGATGGCGCTGGAGTGGGGCAAGTACGGCATCAACGTGAACGCGATCTGCCCCGGCTACATCGACACCGAGATCAACCACCACCACTGGGACACCGAGCAGGGCAGGAAGCTGGTGGACCTGTTGCCGCGCAAGCGCGTGGGGCAGCCCAAGGACCTCGACACCGCGCTGCTGATGCTGTGCGCCAACGAGAGCCATTTCATCAACGGCGCCGTCATCCAGGCTGACGACGGCTTCGGGGTCTGAATGTTCAGGCGAGACCTGACCCCGCTGGAGGCCCGCGTGCTGGCCGTCCTGGTCGAGAAGGAAAGCACCGTGCCGGACAGCTACCCGCTGTCGGCCAATGCGCTGACCGCCGGCTGCAACCAGAAGACCGCGCGCGACCCGGTGATGGAGGTGTCCGAGGCCGAGGTGCTGGCCACGGTGGAGGAACTCAAGGCCCTGCACCTGGTGACGACCGTCAGCGGCAGCCGCGTGGTGCGCTACGAGCACAACGCCGCGCGCGGCCTGGGGGTGCCGGGTGCTGCGATGGCGCTGCTGACCCAGCTGATGCTGCGCGGCCCGCAGACCGCGGCCGAGCTGCGCCAGAACACCGAGCGGCTGCACCGCTTCGCGGATGTGTCGTCGGTGGAGGGTTTTCTGGAAGAGCTGGTCGGGCGCGAGCCGCCTTTCGCCGTCAAGCTGCCCAGGGCGCCGGGTGCGCGCGAGGCGCGCTGGGCGCATCTGCTGTGCGGACCGGTCGCGTCGGTGGAGCAGGCGGTCGCTGCGGCCGCGCCGCGCGACGAAGAGGTGGCGCTGCAGCGGGCGGAACTGGCCGCGTTGAAGGCGGAGGTCGCCACGCTGCGGACGCTGGTCCACCGCATGGCCGGCGAACTGGGCATCACGCCATGAGGTACGCCGTCCCCGCGGCCAAGAAGCTGACCTACGAATGCCGCATCCCCATGCGCTGGGGCGACATGGATGCGATGGGCCATGTCAACAACACGATCTATTTCCGCTACCTGGAGATCGCCCGCGTCGACTGGCTGGCCAGCATCGGCGCGCCGCCCAACCCGGGCGGGCAGGGGCCGGTCATCGTGAACGCGTTCTGCAACTTCTATCGCCAGCTGAAGGCGCCGGGCGAGGTCATCGCGCGCCACTACGTCAGCGACCCCGGCCGCACCAGCTTCGAGACCTGGATCACGCTGGAGCGGGCCGACGAGCCCGGCGTCGTCTACGCCGAGGGCGGCGCCACCACGCTGTGGTTCGACGCCCAGACCGACAAGGCCATCGCGCTGCCGGACTGGGTGCGCGAGATCGTCAGCTGAGCGTCACTTGAACGTGTACTTCGCGCTGACATAGGCGAAGCGCCCGCGCGTGTCGGTGTAGCTGGGGTCGTAGCCCGAGATGAAGAAATAGGCCTGCTGCGAGAACGGCGGCGTCTCGTTCAGCAGGTTCTGCACGCCGGCGCGCAGGGTCAGCGCCTGGGTGGCCTCCCATCCGGCCGACAGGTTCCACAGCGAATAGGCCTTGACCTTGCGGTCCGGCTTGCCGATGACATGCTGGTCGTCGTGGCCCTGCAGATAGCTGTTGGACAGCGTGGCCGAGAACGGGCCGCTCTCCCAGTCCAGGCTGGCCGTGTGGCGCCAGCGCTGCACGACGCCGTCGTTGAGGAAAACGCCCAGGTTGCTGACGAAGGGGTCGCCATCGCCGGTCTGCTGCTTGGACTTCAGCGTCAGCGTGCCGTTGATCCGCAGGCCGAAGGTGCCCAGGCCGGTCTTGAGCTGGCTCAGCGCGAGGCCGAGGTCCAGGCCGGAAATCTTCTGCTTGCCGCGGTTGCCCTTGACGAGGTCGATGTGGTCGATGACCTCGTCCTCGTCGCGGTGCACCAGGCTGCCGTACTTGGCCAGGTTGGAGAGGATCACGTCCACGCCCAGCGTGCTGATCACGTTGGTCTTCTCGATGTTCCAGTAGTCGACGTTGACGTTGACGCCGGGCCGGGGCTCGAACACCACCCCCAGCGAAAACTGGCGCGACTTCTCCGGCCGCAGGCTGGCGTTGCTGTAGTTGAAGGTGGTCCAGGTGTCGGAGCAGTCGGTGGGCGTGGCCGTAGGGTCGAGTTCCAGGCAGCGCGGGTCCACCAGCGTGGCGGCCGTGCCCTCGGTCAGCGGGCGGTAGAGGTCGGACATGCTGGGGGCGCGGAAGCCCTTGCCGACCGAGGCGCGCAGCAGCAATTCGGGCATGGGCACGTACTTGAGCCCCAGCTTGGGGCTCAGCGCGCCGCCGCTGACCTGATAGCGCTCGTAGCGCGCGGCCGCCTGCAGCTCCAGCTGCTGGGTGAGGGGCGCGCTGACCTCGCCGAACACGGCATAGACCTTGCGCGACTTGCCGAAATCGGAGTCCGGCCCCTGCGAGGACTCGCCCAGGATCAGGTCCTGCTTCAGCGCGTCGGACTGGTGGTAGCTCTGCTTCTCGCGGCGCAGCTCGCCGCCCAAGGCCACGGCCAGGTCGCCGCCGGCCAGCGGCATCAGGCCCTTGGACATCTTGAAGTCCAGGCTGTCCATGGTGCCGGTGGCGCGCCGCACCTCGCCGCGGAGCTGGGCCTGTTCGTACAGCGTCAGGCCGGCGGCGGCGGACGGCCCGAACGCGTTCAGCGTGCCCGCGGCGAAGCCGTCCCTGACCATCTGCTCGTTCAGGTAGCCCTGGTGGTCGCGATCCGAGACCTTGCTGGTGCTGTGGTTCAGCGCCCATTCGTAGTCCCAGCCGGCCACCAGGCCGTTGGTGCCCAGCACGAAGCGCTGCCCGGTGGACACCAGTTCGCTGGTGCGCAGGCCGGCCTCGGTCAGGCGGGTGCGCACGACCATGATGCGGCGCTCGTCGCCGGCCGCCAGTGCGTTCAGCGAGCTGCCGGCCAGCGCCGTGATGCGCCCGACGTCGATCTCGGCGTCCACGCGGTTGGGCGTGCCGGTGTAGAAGGTACGGGCGCGAGCCAGCGAGGCCTCGGCAAACAGCTGGTGGCCGCCGCCCAGGTTGAACACGCCGCGGCCGAACAGACTGGTCTTGTTCGCCTTCGGGTACAGCTCGATGTCGCGCATGTAGTCGAAGGTGCAGCCGTCGACACCGCCGATGCCGTCGGGCAGGTAGAGGCTGCCGTTGGCCGGGTTGCAGCCGCTGGCGGCGGACGGGTTGATGCGGTAGGTGCTGATGACATCCCTGCCGTTGGCCTTGTAGCCGTCGGCGATCAGCGTGTCGCGCTGCTCGGAGCCTGGCAGGTTCTGGTCCAGCAGGATGTTGCCGGGGAAGCTGGCGCTGGACAGCAGGTCGGGCAGGCGGCCGGGGATGTCCAGCTCCTTGATGAACTTGCGCTGCGAGGCGTTCAGGGCGGTGGTCTTCTGCACGTCCAGCACGGCCATCAGGTTGAAGCCGTCGCGCCCGAAATCGCCGAAGCCGCCGGCCAGCGTCGCCGAGCGCTTGTTGCCGCCGCCCTCGCGGGTGTTGCCGGCCAGCGCGTTGATCTCGACGCCGGCGAAGTCCTTGCGGGTGATGAAGTTGATGACGCCGCCGATGGCGTCCGAGCCGTACAGCGACGAGGCGCCGTCCAGCAGGATCTCGACGCGCTGGATGGCGGCGGCCGGGATGCTGTTCAGGTCCACGCCGGCGGCGTCGCCGGGTGAGGCGAAATTGGCCATGCGCCGGCCGTTCAGCAGCACCAGGGTGGACGACACGCCCAGGCCGCGCAGATTGGCCGCGTTCAGGCCCATCTGGTCGCGAAAGCCGCCATAGCCCACGCTGCCGCCGTCGGTCAGGTTGCTGGCGCTGGCGCTGAGGCGGGCCATCAGCTCGGCGGCGGTCGTCACGCCGGCCTTGTCGATCTCGTTGCGGCTGATGACCTGCACCGGCAGGGCCGTCTCGCCCTCGATGCGCTTGATGGCGCTGCCGGTGATCTCCACCCGCCCCAGCGTCGACTGGGCTTGCGCCGCCTGGGCTGCCAGTCCCAGCA
>CAXDTK010000298.1:0-6258 GCA_963992225.1 uncultured Comamonadaceae bacterium
CGCCGCCAACCCCGGCCAGGTCTGCCCGGCCAAGTGGAAGGAAGGCGCCAAGACCATCGCCCCGTCGCTGGACCTGGTCGGCAAGATCTAAAGACCTTGCGGGTTGGACCTTGTCGCGCAGCGGCAAGCTCCGACCCCGACTGATCCAGATGAATCTGGTTTGGAGCCCGGGAGGGCTCCTTCCCTCCGCAGAGCCTCACCGGTTCTGCTGAAAGGGCCTCCGCCACCGGGGACCCTTTCAGCAGTGGCCCGCCTCGCCACGTCTTCCTGAAAGGACTCACCATGTTGGACGCCGCACTGAAGACCCAGCTCCAGGGCTACCTGGACCACGTCAAGCTCCCGTTCGAGATCGTTGCCTCGCTGGACAACTCGGCCAGCAGCGACGAGATGCGCGAGCTGCTCGAAGAGATCGCCGGCATGAACGACAAGATCTCGTTCCGCGCCGACGGGGTCGACACCCGCACGCCGTCCTTCCTGCTGCGCCGCACCGGCACCGAGCAATCGCTGCGCTTCGCCGCCATCCCGCTGGGCCATGAGTTCACCTCGCTGGTGCTGGCGCTGCTGTGGACGGGCGGCCACCCGCCCAAGGTGGAGCAGGTCCAGATCGATGCCGTCAAGGCGTTGGACCGCGATCTCGACTTCGAGATCTACATGAGCCTGACCTGCCACAACTGCCCGGACGTGGTGCAGGCGCTGTCGCTGATGGCCATCGTCAACCCGCGCATCCGCACCACCGTCATCGACGGCGGGCTGTTCCAGAGCGAGGTCGAGGGCCGCGACATCATGGCCGTGCCGGCCGTGTGGCTGAACGGCCAGCCCTTCGCCTCCGGCCGCATGAGCCTCGAGGAGATCGTCGCCAAGCTGGACACCGGCGCCGCCGTGCGTGACGCCCAGAAGCTGGACGCCGAGGCGCCCTACGACATGCTCATCATCGGCGGCGGCCCCGCCGGCGCGGCCGCGGCCGTGTACGCCGCCCGCAAGGGCATCCGCACCGGCGTGGCGGCCGAGCGTTTCGGCGGCCAGGTGAACGACACCCTGGGCATCGAGAACTACATCTCCGTGTCCATGACCGACGGCCCGAAGTTCGCCGCCGCGCTGGAAGGCCATGTGAAGGACTACAAGGTCGACATCCACAACCTGCAGCGCGCCGAGAAGCTGATCCCCGCCGCCGAGCCGGGCGGCCTGGTGCAGGTGCAGCTGGCCAACGGCGCCACGCTCAAGGGCAGGACCGTCATCCTGTCCACCGGCGCGCGCTGGCGCAATGTCAACGTGCCCGGCGAGGCCGAGTACAAGAACAAGGGCGTGGCCTACTGCCCGCACTGCGACGGCCCGCTGTTCAAGGGCAAGCCGGTGGCCGTCATCGGCGGCGGCAACTCGGGTGTGGAGGCCGCCATCGACCTGGCCGGCATCGTCAAGCATGTGACGCTGATCGAGTTCGGCGCCGAGCTGCGCGCCGATGCGGTGCTGGTGGCCAAGCTCAGGAGCCTGCCCAACGTCACCATCCTGACCAACGCGCAGACCACCGAGTTCACCGGGGGTGATCCGGCCAAGGGCGGCAAGCTGGACGGCCTGAACTACACCGACCGCGTCAGCGGCGAGAGCAAGCGCGTGGAGATCGACGGCTGCTTCGTGCAGATCGGCCTGGTGCCCAACACCGAGTGGCTGCGCGGCACGCTGGAGCTGAGCAAGCACGGCGAGATCATCGTCGACACCAAGGGCGCCACCTCGCTGCCCGGCGTGTTCGCCGCCGGCGACGCGACGACGGTGCCGTTCAAGCAGATCGTCATCGCCGCCGGCGACGGCGCGAAGGCGGCCCTGGGCGCCTTCGACTACCTGATGCGGCAGCCGGCGACTACAGCGGCCTGACCTGCAAGGCGCGGCGGGCCTGCCACAGGCCCTCCGCGCTGTAGACCGCCAGCGCGCCCCAGATGAAGCCGAAGGCGACCAGCCGGCTGGCGCTCATCGGCTCGTGGAACAGGAAGACGCCCAGCAGGAACTGCAGCGACGGCGACACGTATTGCACCAGGCCCAGCGTGGCCAGCGGGATGCGCCGCGCGCCGGCCGCGAACAGCAGCAGGCTGCCGGCGGTGACGGGCCCGGTGCCGATCAGCCAGGCCCAGTCCACCGGCGTCTGGCCGGCCATGCTGCCGTCCTGGCTCCACCACAGCAGCCCGGCGGCGGCCAGCGGCGCGAGGATCAGCGTCTCCAGCGTCAGCCCCTCGATGGCGCCCAGCGCGGCCGTCTTGCGCATCAGCCCGTACAGGCCGAAGCTGACCGCCAGCACCAGCGCCACCCAGGGCAGGTGGTCGGCCGCGACCGTCAGCCACAGCACGCCGAACGCCGCCAGCCCGACGGCGAACCACTGCGCCGGCCGCGGCCGCTCGTGCAGCACCGCGAAGCCCAGCGCCACGTTGACCAGCGGGTTGATGAAGTAACCCAGGCTGGCGTCCAGCACATGGCCATGGCCCACGGCCCAGACATAGGTCAGCCAGTTGATGGCGATCAGCGTCGCCGACACCGCAAAGCGCCGCCAGGTGGCCGGGCTGACCGTGCGCAGCCAGGCCAGGTTGCGCGTCGCCAGCAGCACGACGGCCACGAAGGCCAGTGACCACAGCGTGCGGTGGGCCACGATCTGCAGCGCCGGGATGGCGGCGATCTGGCGGAAGTAGAGCGGGAACAGGCCCCAGCTGAGGTAGGCGCCGAGGGCGTAGAGGATGCCGGGGTTCATGCGGGCATTGTCGTGTGCGGGTTTGTCCGGAGGCTGGGCAGGGGGCATCGCCGTCGAATCCGACGCCACTCATTCGTCTTGCTGATATGGCCCGCATCGAGTTCACGCCCCAGCTGCACCGCTTCGTCGACACCCCGGTTGTCGATACGCCGGCCACCGTGCTGCGCGCCGCCCTGGACGCGGCCTTCGCCATCAACCCGCGGCTGCGCGGCTACATCCTTGACGACCAGGGCCACCTGCGGCCCAACGTGGTCGTCTTCATTGACGGCCGGCGCGCGCGTGACCTGCGCGGGCTGACCGATGCCCTCGGGCCCGACAGCCGGGTCCATGTGCTCCAAGCTCTTTCCGGAGGATGACGACATGACTTCGACAGACCGCGCCTGGGCTGCGACCCGCAAAGGCCTTTTTGAACTGCGCCGCCGAGGTGGGTCCTGGCAGATCGAGCGGCTGAGCTTCGTGGCCGACCCCGTCACCATGCTGCTGCCGCCCGACGCCTCGGGCCACATGCTGGCCGGCCTCAACCTGGGCCACTTCGGCGCCAAGCTGCAGGCCAGCGACGACGCTGGCCAGACCTGGCGCGAGGTGGCTGCGCCCAGCTTCCCGCCCCAGCCGGCCGAGGCCGAAGGCCCGCCGTGGAAGCTGGAGCAGGTGTTCGCGCTGGAGCGCGCGGGCGACGCCATCTGGTGCGGCACCGTGCCCGGCGGCCTGTTCGTCAGCCGCGACCGGGGCGAGACCTGGGCGCTGGACGAGACGCTGTGGCGCGACCCCCGGCGCGCGCAGTGGATGGGCGGCGGCAACCCCGCGCCCGCGCTGCACTCCATCTGCCCCCACCCGGCGCAGCCGGACGAGCTGCTGATCGGCGTGTCCTGCGGCGGCGCCTGGCACACCACGGATGGCGGCCAGAGATGGCACCTGCGTGCCAAGGGCATGCGCGCCGACTTCATGCCGCCCGACCTGGCCGGCGACGAGAACTCGCAGGACCCCCACCTCATCGCCCGCTGCCGTGCGGTGCCCGAGGTGCTCTGGTGCCAGCACCACTGCGGCATCTTCCGCTCCACCGACAACGGCGCCAGCTGGCAGGAGCTGCACGCCCAGCCGTCCAGCTTCGGCTTCGCCGTGGCGGCGCACCCGACCGACCCGGACACGGCCTGGTTCGCCCCCGCCATCAAGGACGAGCGCCGCATCCCCGTGGACGCGGCGCTGTGCGTGACCCGCACCCGCGACGGCGGCAGGAGCTTCGAGGCGCTGCGCACCGGCCTGCCGCAGCAGCATTGCTACGACCTCATCTACCGCCACGGCCTGGCGGTGGACGACAGCGGCGAGCAGCTGCTGATGGCCTCCACCACCGGTGGCCTGTGGGCCAGCGGCGACGGCGGTGACAGCTGGCAGACCGTGTCGGCCCATCTGCCGCCGGTCTACGCGGTCAAGTTCGGCTAAGCGCGTTGACCCCTCGCCCGGTACGGCGCCGCTGAACGCGGGCCGGCTTGGCCCGGAGCGGCATCGGTGCAGCGGCTCAGGCCTTCAGCCGCTTGCGCATGGCGGCCAGCGCCGCGGCGTCGAGACTGGGTGGCGGGTAGTGCATCTTCAGCCCGGCCAGCGCGTCGGCGATGACCTGCGACACGATCAGCCGCGCATTGCGCTTGTCGTCGGCCGGCACGATGTACCAGGGCGCGTCCTCGGTGCTGGTGGCGCCCAGCGCCTCGCGGTAGGCCTGCATGTACTTGGGCCAGAGGTCGCGCTCGTCCAGGTCGGCGGCGCTGAACTTCCAGTTCTTGGCCGGGTCGTCCAGTCGCGCCAGGAAGCGCTGGCGCTGCTCTTCTTTGGACAGGTGCAGGAAGAACTTGATCACCCGCGTGCCGTTGCGGTGCAGGTGGCGTTCCATCTGGTTGATGGAGTCGTAGCGCTGCGGCCACAGGCGCTTGGCGCGCAGCGTCTCCTCGGGCAGCGACTGCGCCGCCAGGATCTCGGGGTGCACGCGCACGATCAGCACCTCCTCGTAGTACGAGCGGTTGAAGATGCCGATGCGGCCGCGCTCGGGCAGGCATTGCTGGGTGCGCCACAGGAAGTCGTGGTCCAGCTCCTGGGCGCTGGGGTGCTTGAAGCTGAACACCTGGCAGCCCTGCGGGTTCACGCCCGACATCACATGCTTGATGACACTGTCCTTGCCCGCCGCGTCCATGGCCTGAAAGATCAGCAGCAGCGAGTAGCGGTTGTGGGCATAGAGCAGGTTCTGCAGCTCGCTCAGGCGCTCGACCTGGGTGGCCAGCTGGGCCTCGTAGTCATCCTCGTCGCGGTACAGCGGCGCCACGGCCGTGGGCCAGCGCTTGAGCCGGATCTTCTGCCCCGCGGGCGCGCGGTAGGGGTCGATGTCGATGGCCATGGGTGCCTCGCTGTCAGCGGATGAACGGATGAGGCCCCAGCCTAACCGCCCGGCGCGTGCCGGTGCGGTCACTCCGGCCAGCCGGGGCCGGCAGGCGCCTGCAGCCGCAGCGGCGCGCCGCTGACGGGGTGCAGCAGCGCCAGCTGCTCGGCATGCAGCCACAGCCGCTGCTGGCCCAGGTGCGCCGCCACGGCGCGGTTCAGCGGCCCCTTGCCATGGGTGGCGTCGCCCAGGATGGGGTGGGCGATGTGCTTGAGGTGGCGGCGGATCTGGTGGCGCCGGCCCTGCAGCGGCTCGGCCGCCAGCAGCGCCACCCGCGTGGTCGCAAAGCGCGGGTCGGTCTGCAGCGGCCATTCCAGGCGGCGCAGCAGCTGCCAGCGCGTCTGCGCCTCCAGCAGCGGCTGGCCGGCCGACGGCAGCTCGGGGTCGCGGGCCAGCGGGTGGTCGACGAGGCCGGCGGCCTGCGCGGGCCAGCCGCGCACCAGCGCGAGGTAGCGCTTGTCCATGCGGCCCTGCTCGAACATCGCGCCCAGCAGCGCCGCCACCTGGGCCGACAGCGCGAACAGCAGCACGCCGGAGGTGCCGCGGTCCAGCCGGTGCACCGGCCACACCGGCTGCCCCAGCTGGTCGCGCAGCTGCTGCAGCGCGGCCTCGTCCTCGCCGGCCGCGAGCTGGGTGCGGTGCACCAGCAGCCCGGGCGGCTTGTCGATGGCGACGAGGTGCTCGTCGCGGTGCAGCAGCGTCAGCGTCAAGGGGCCAGATCGCCGTCGACGTAGAACCATTCGCCCTGCTCGCGCACGAAGCGGCTCACCTCGTGCAGCCGGTGCGCCCGCCCGCCCAGCTTGCTGCGCGCAACGAACTCCACCGTGCCGTGGTCGGCGCCCTGCAGCGCGCTGCGCTTCACGTCCAGCCCCAGCCACCTCAGGCCCGGCTCGGGCGGCGCCAGCTCGGCCGGCCGGGTGCCGGCATGCCAGCTGGCCAGCAGGTAGGGCCGCAGGTCCCGCACGAAGGCCGCGTAGCGCGAGCGCATCAGGGCCTCGGGCGTGGCGGCCCGCAGGCCCTGGCCGGCCGCGAAGGCGGCATGCAGCGCGCCGCAGCAGGCGTCGTAGGGGCGGCCGGTGCCGCAGGGGCAGGGTGGGGGCAAAGGCAT